>DHXL01000007.1 GCA_002415335.1 Oxalobacteraceae bacterium UBA5157 | reverse complement strand
CAATCCCGTGAATTCGGTATCGACAAAAACCAGCATCAGGTGCTTCCCCCCTGCGCACCTGGCCCGAATTTCGCCCGCAGAAAATCGCCAAAAACAATTGCTGCATCGTCGGTAAATCCTTCGTCACCGTTCAACAGGAAGAGATTGTCCGAAGGAATAAGATCATCATCCAAAAAAAGCCGCGCTTGGTCGTCCAAGGCAATCCATAGCTCACCGGCATGCCCATTCACCTCCAGGTACAACTGCACCTCACAAAGTCGCGTTCCGTCCTCGCTAGATTGACTGCAAAACGGGGTATGGCCGATCACGCGCTCTGCCAATGATGGCGGCAAAAAGTGCAGAATTGACTCGGGACGGAAATGCTCGCGCCACGTCGATGAAATGACGATACGAACACCGGGGAACGGCTCAAGAGCTGTTGCAAGGCGGTCCGCGTGCTCGAACAAATTTTTCCCTTTTGCCAGCTTGCCGTCGCGCGTCAGAAAGCGACGCTCATCTTCTTTTAAATGGCGTCTTTTTATCGGGTGGCAGCGCTTTAGAGTGACGTTCTGATGGTGTAGAACGCCATCGAAATCGAGGAACAGAATCATGATTCGCTCATTTTTCATTTCCTTGCGCCAGCCAGTCGGGCTAACTTGCGGCTTGCCAGAACATGCGGTGTCATTCAGTAATCGCCCACGCGGCTTTTCGCTGCGACTGCATTTCGTTGGCGATCCGTTCGACATTGCGCCATATTGTGTGAATCGGCGTGCCGCTCTGCTGCGCGGCCTGTTCGACGGCCATCACCACGATCGGAATCGGCGCTTCATTAAGCAGGTGCCCCACATGCGCCGAAAAGTCGTCCGGCACTTCGCCGGTCGTCAAAATCGTCAGCACCACCTCCGGCGTCAATGTGCCGCGATAGCTCACGCTGGAGGTCTGCGCGGCCATCCACAGCCAGCGGCGTGGTTTCAGTGGGACCAGTGTCGAAATGTCCAATCCAAGCACCCGTAGGAGCGATTGCGGGTCCGTGCGGCTGTTTTCGGCAGCGAGACGTTGTGCGTGCCTGAGCGCGATCCCCAAAGCCGCGCACCGGGTCGTTAATTTTGGCTCTGTCGATCCCTTCATAATTTTTTTAGTTCAAGTGCATAGAGCATTCCCAGCCGGAGCGCATGGGCATCGTGCAGGGCGTGATGCTCTGGTCTGTGCGGGCCGTGATAATCGTTCATCAGTTTTTGAAGTGCCGGCTGTCTGCTATCGCCCATTGACCATGAGCTAAACTGCATCGGAGATTCAGCCAAGTTTTTCGGCCACTGCTGCAATAACCTCTTGAGCAAAGTGAAGTCGGCATCCGGACAATCAGTGACGATCATCGCCTCATCCGGTATATCCTCGATCCAAGCCGTGAGACGATCTCGGATCGATGCTTCGCTTTGCACATAGTCACCGCGCCACAGGTGCGGGAGCACGTTGAAGTGGACCCACTCGTTGCACTGAACAGTCCAATGCGATTCCGGCAGCTCCCCATAAAACTCGCGGCCAGTCTCATCGACCAAGCCGATCGATATCAAGTCCGGCTTGTCCTGGTCCAATCCCGTGAATTCGGTATCGAGAAAAACCAGCATCAGGTGCTTCCTCTTCTTCCCTGCGCGAGGATTTTTTCAATTTCCAAGAACATGGCGTCATCATCGTATAACGGCCTTCCCGCGGCCTCTTCGCACATTTTTGCGAGTACTTTTAATGTGAGGTTGTAGTAACGGCCATCGATAGGCTTAGCCAGCCCTTCCAGTTTGCCAATCGCCTTCGCGTCGCCCCGGTGCCGCTTGAGCAAGCCGGCACCGATCATGGCCAGCGCCCGCATCTCGAACCACGGTAACTCCTCGTCCGTAATGCCGGTGCCGAACACAGATCGGCTTCCGCTGAGTATGTCGGGTGGTGTATTTTCCGATGTCATGTCAAATTCTCCCTATGGTGGCGATTCCCTTATTTCGTACACCTGCAAGATTTCCCGACGCGACAGGTGTCGCAGATTGGCTTCATTCGCCAAAACGTCCTTCTCCTGGTCTACCTGCGCTTCCACCAATTCAAGGTAGGTTCCAGCTTTCAGCAATGCCGTCACCCGCGCCGGCCAGCCAAGCATCCATCGGTTCGCCACGGATACCGCTACCGAACCTATCCCCTCAACCTTAGCAGCTACTTCGACCGAATAAACCTTCCGATCGTACAATTCTTCTATCGTCGCATTCACAATCCAACTCCTTTCGGTTTATCGCCCTTGCGGATCTCCAACGCCTTCTTGCCCTGCTCGGATAGCGCCACAATGGCGTCGTAACGTTTAATGTGTGGATTTCGTTCTGCTTCGTTCTTGGCTGCTTTCGCAGCCTGCGCTGCCTGTCGCTTGGGTGTGCCAAGTTCGTTCAGGCATTTTTCGATTGCTGCCGCGTCACCGGCTTCCATTGCGGCCTTAATGCGCGTTTCCAAAATGCGGTCCTGTTCGGTCAGTGCGCTGACCTCCGCCGCTGGCGCGACTGCGCGCTGCGCTTGCTGATTAGGCATGGGTGAATCAACTACAGGAAGTCGGCTGCGCTTGCTGGCTTCGCTGGCGCGTTCTCCTGTGCCAGTAGTCCGAATGATTCCGTTGTTTGCTGTGCGAATGGTGATATCGCCGGCTTCAGAGTCAGCGGTTGCGGTGTCCCTTTCTCTTCGGCTGCTTGCCTCACTTGCTCCGGTGCGTCGCAGATCTTGATCTTGCCCGGCTTGCTGGTCTCCCACACGACCATGTACAGCGTTCTGCAATAGCATTCCAGCGTTTTGTCTTTCAACATCCACACCGCCAGCGGACAATTCATGCAGGCCACGGCTTCCTTGGGCCGCAATCTTTCGTCTATTTGCGTCAGCGCGAAGGATGTGGTCGGGAGGTCTACCGTGGTCGAGGGCTCTTGCGAGGACATGTTGTACTCCTTTGGCTAGTTGGGCATGGGTTAAATGTGACAAATCTGGCACATTGTTGACGGTCCGGCGGGCTGGTTTCTGCTGAGTACGAGCGACATAATTTCTCTCTCTTGTGGATTCCTGCTCTTCTGCAAATTTTTCTCGATAAGCTTCCAAGGCAGGATCTGCGAATTTAATACCAAGCCTCTTGAGCACTGCGGTTTCGACCGCCATCCGCTGAAATTCAGCCGATCCAGTCAGCGTGAGCGTGTTGCCGAATTTAGTTGTGGCGAAGGTCAGCGCAGTAGCGATTGCTTCAGGACTGCGCGCGGCTGCGTCATTGAGTTGCACCTGCTTTGATATAGCACTGTCAGTCACTTTTCGCCCATGGCCAAAGTCGTACACGACCGTGCCGTTTCGTTCGATGTGATGGGTAAAGCTCAGCCGCGGCGCTGGCCGGTATTCCTGTCCGCGCACTGCGGCCACGATCTTGAGCTGGCCGGCCTCGCGCCCACGCAGAACATCGGTAGATCCCTCAACGCCGTATCTGCGGGCAACGCCAAGTGCAATGTTGTCGCCTTTGGCGGCTTCGATCACCAGGTAGTCGCGGAACGTGTTGCCAGGGCCAGCGCCGGCAAGCTGCTTGCGCAGTTCTTGGCGATCATGCGCAAACTGATCTGTGAGCGCGACCAGTGCGACGGTGTGCTGCATTTTTGCGATGGATACAGCGGCAATCCTTTCCTGCCCGCTCGTGCCGGCTCGGATTTTCGCAAGTTCGGCCTTTTGCTGCGCACTTACTTGTTTGCGAGTGGATTTGTGTGCTTCGCGCTGCTCGTTGATCCGCTCTGTCTTGGCGGGCTTAAAAGCGTCCCTAGCA
>DHXL01000387.1 GCA_002415335.1 Oxalobacteraceae bacterium UBA5157 | reverse complement strand
TTACGCGCGACCATCCGCCGTCCGGCTGATTATTCATTACGGGTGCTTGCGTAGCGTGCGCTATGCGCACGATTTCATGGACGACGTTCAATTCGTGCGCACAGCGCACGCTACCTGCTAAACACCCGCGCCGAAAGAAAATCCGCAGGCGCACGAAGCGCCGGCGGATTCTTCACGCGACTACAAAGTCCGTGCTAGCGCAAAGACCCGCGCTTAAAAGTGATAGCCAATGCCGGCGCTGACCGCAACCGGGTCGAGCTTGATGTCTTGCGTTTGCCCGGTCGAAAAATGTGCGGTCGTCTTCAGGTAAGTCTTGGTGACGGCCACATCCGCGAACCACTTTTCATTGATTGCATACGTGACGCCTAGTTGCGTTGTCACGCCAAACGCATTGTCCAACTTGAACGTGGTCGGCGTCGAACTGCCGGTATTGGTCAATGCCGTCATCGCACCCGAACCGGTTTCGTCCGTGAAGTACGCATAGGTCAGGCCGACTCCGACATAGGGACGGAATGTCGCAGTCGGCGCCAGGAAGCGATATTGCGCCAGAATCGTCGGTGGCAGCACTTTAGCCGTGCCAAGCCTGCCGGTTCCGCTAATCGCTCCCGCACCGACCAGATCATGCTTGTAAGGCGCACCGAGATCGAGCTCAGCGGAAACATTGTCGGTGATCATGTAGGTGCCGACGAGGACTGGCTCGGTGTCGCTACCGACATCCGCTTTCGTACCTGGCAGCGCCGGCGCGCTCATGTCACCGCTATCCACTTTCGGTGTTATCTTGTTGACGCCGACTTTCGCCGACCAAGTCCCGGCGGTTTGTGCCGATACCGCAGCACTTGCCGTGATCGCTGCCGCAACGGCCAGTAGCTTGATCGCACCTTCGAAACTTTTTTTCATATTGTCTCCTAATCCTTTAATTTATAACGTCCAATGCCGTCATCTGAATTCATCGGTTATTTCGCCGCGACCCTGACCACCACTGTCTTCATTCCACAAGCCTGACTCACCTGGAAAACCCGCCGAGCCGATGGCGTCTCGCTGGGCATGTATGGCACTTTTACCGCGGGCATCGCGCTCTGGCTGATTTACGGCCTGCAAATCAGCGCCATGCCGGTGATCATTGCCAATATCATTACCCTGGTGCTCGCCAGCTTCATTCTTTTCATGAAGATCAGGTACAAATAGGGTACGAAGCATCGCCGCGCCCCTATCGCTTATCGCTTACAACCATCCTTTTACGGCCATTTCCTTGGACACATAACGAGCCAGCAGCAGGTAACCGTAAGGTGTCGGGTGGACGCTATCGGCGAACTGATAATTGTCTGTCACGCCGGCAACCAAATTGCTCTTGTTGCAGACAAGCGACGAGCCGAGTGCGTTTTTGGCGGCCGACAAATCGCAAGCAGGACTAGTCACATTGGTCAATCCATAAGGCGCCGGATTGGTTGCCTGGTCGCGGCTTACCGTGTACGCATCGACGTACAGGACACTGGCGCTGGCGTTCAGTCCCGATTGCAGCTGGGAATTGAACGTAGTGACCATGGAGGTGATCAGCGTCTGGGTGGAGGCGTCCGTACTCAACGCAAACGGTGTCTTGCTGACGTCAGGCAGATTAACAACGGTCACATATTTCGCCCCTTTGCCAACGATCAACGTATTCACGTAACCGGCCAATTCTGCACCTGCCTGTCCCATTGCCGTAACAGCCGCAGTCGCGCCCGGGCCTGAAGCGTAGGCGTTGCCTGCCGCAAGGCCTGCTGCATTCCCTAGCGCGGTCAGGTATGCAGTCACCAGTTCCGTCACTGCAGGCGTGACACAATTGCTGGCTTGTGCATCGGTTGGGGTACACGTCCCTGCGGTGACATCCTTACTCACCTGAGCGGCCACCGCGGCGTTTACCGCTGCAGTGCTACCGAGAGAAGCCTGCCATAGCTCGCCCTCCGCCGGGACGACGCAATTGCTCGCTTGCGCATCGGTCGGAGTGCATGTACCCGCCGCTATGTCTTTGTTAACTTGCGTACTTATTGCCGAATTGACTGCGGCAGTTCCCGCCGCAGTTCCCGTCGCGGTCGCGGTCGCACTTAATGTTGCCAATTGCATGAACACGTCATTGCCGCCGGCCATTACAAACACGATTTCATCGCCTTTGAAACTGCCGCCGTTAGCCGCCAAATGCGTTTGTATTTGCGTTAGCACAGGCACCGTCAATTGCCCAAGGACCGCATTACTGCCGCCGAGGAGCGCATTGCCTGGACCGACCGGATCGGTCACACGGGCGCCGCCCTGCGCATAAGAAGTGCAACCGGCATGGGCAACCACTGGCACACTAAACCCCTGCGAGGCTAGGCCGAGCAATCCTGTTTCTGCTGAGCAAGGCGCCGGCAGTCCAAACTGCGCCGCCATCAACTCGGTCCAGTTCTTGGAAGCATTCTTGCCATCCGTGCCGACGTTGTTGACGGTGTACTTGCCGCCGCCCAGCGCCGCCACCGTGCCGACTTCGTAAGTACCGACATCGCTCAAGCTATCGCCAAACGATACCTGGGAGCTGAATTTGACTTTGGTGCTTTGATCACCGCCGCCACCGCCGCCGCAGCTGGCAAGAGCCGTCGCCGCGAGCAGCGCGACCGCAAATTTAATTTGACGCATTTTGTCTCCTGAAGGATATTTTTTGACCAAGGGAAGTGAACGGACGTTCTATTCCCTGCGGGTTAGTATCGCATCGATATTTGGGC
>DHXL01000250.1:2053-8747 GCA_002415335.1 Oxalobacteraceae bacterium UBA5157 | reverse complement strand
ATTGTTAAGTGACGTGTATTGGCCCTAGCCCAGCCCCCGCACTTGACAACCCACTGGTTCAAGCATGGATGGATACAATCATTTCGCTCGCAGAGTAGATTCTCCTCTATCAGGGCTATGATACGCGGTCAGGGTTCGATAAGTGTCTGCCGATCCTGGGGACCACGATGCGTGCGTAAAGGGGACCAAGCCTGCAGCGATACAAACGGAGCTCCTGCCATCAAAGAACCGGACATCCCGCCGAATGAACCTGAACGCATTGCGGCCCTGCGCGCGCTCAAGATGCTTGACACGCCCGCGGAGGAGCGTTTTGACCGTATCACCCGCATCGCAATGCAACACTTCGGAATACCGATAGCATTGGTAAGCTTGGTCGACGCCAACCGGCAGTGGTTCAAGTCGCGCCAAGGGCTGGATGCGACCGAAACCCCCCGCAATGTCTCCTTCTGTGGGCATGCCATACTGGGCGAGGACATCTTTAATATCCCGGATGCGCTCAAGGATCTGCGCTTTTGCGACAACCCCTTGGTGACGGGTCCACCCAACATCCGTTTCTATGCCGGCGCGCCGTTGCACGCGCCTGGTGGCGAGCGTGTGGGCACGCTTTGCGTCATGGGTAGCCATTCGCGCACCTTGAGCGCCCAGGATCTTGCGCTGCTACGTGACCTGGCCGACTGCGCGGAGTCGGAACTGGAGCGTGTTCAGCTCCGAGCGGTCAAGACTCAAGTGCGCTCGGCGGAGAGCCGCCTGAGTGCCATCATTGATACCGTGGTAGATGGCATCGTGACGATCGATCGCCACGGAGTGATCCACACGTTCAATCCCGCCGCCGAGCGAATTTTCGGCCATCCGGCGGCCGAGGTGATCGGGCAAAACGTCAGGTTGCTCATGCCCGAGCCATACCGCAGCGCGCACGACGGCTATCTGCGCAATTACCTTCATACCGGCAAGCCCAAGGTTATCGGCCTTCGTCGTGAGGTCGCCGGCCAGTGCCAAGACGGCAGCACCTTCCCGATGGATCTCGCGGTGAGCGAGATGGACATCAACGGTGAGCGCATGTTCACCGGAATTGTTCGCGACATCACCGAACGCAAGAAGATTGAGCGACTCAAGAGCGAGTTCGTTGCCACCGTGAGTCATGAACTGCGTACACCGCTCACATCGATCCACGGCGCGCTCGGCCTGCTGGTGGGCAAGCACGGCGCCGCCCTGTCCGAGAAGGGGCGACATCTACTGGAGATGGCCAGCCGCAATAGCGAACGCCTGACCCTGCTCATCAACGACCTGCTGGACCTTGAAAAGATCGAATCGGGCAGCCTGAATTTCGACTTCAAGGCGCTTGATTTGGCGACTCTGGTCCAGCAGGCGCTCGCCGCCAGCGACGGCTACGCACATCGGTATGCTGTTACTTTGCGCTTAGCGGAGGTCTCGCCGACCGCCGTGGTATGGGGCGACGAGCACCGCTTATTGCAGGTGTTGGCCAACCTGCTGTCAAATGCGATCAAGTACTCACCCCAGGGCGACGAGGTCGTTGTTAGCGTCACGCAGCGTGCGCAACGCTACCGAGTGAGCGTGCAGGACCACGGCCGGGGCATACCCGACGAGTTCTGCAGCCGCATGTTCCAGCGTTTCGCTCAGGCCGACAGTTCCGACACGCGCGAAAAAGGCGGTACCGGTCTTGGACTCAGCGTCAGCAAGGCGATTGTGGAGCGGCTTGGCGGCGTGATTGACTACGTGAGCGAGTTGGGCGTCGGCACCGATTTCTTCTTCGAGCTGCCGGCATGGCAGGAAGTACCAAGTGTGGCATCCCAAGCCAAGACGCGACCCTTGTTGCTGGTCTGTGAGGACAACTCTGACGTAGCGCAGGTGTTCGCGCAGATGCTTGAAAACGAGGGTTTTGCGAGTGATATCGCCACCAGTGCCGCGGGCGCGAAGACGCTGCTGACACAACGGCGCTACCGAGCACTGCTGCTCGACCTGTCGCTGCCCGACCAGGACGGCCTGGCACTGATCCGCGAGTTGCGCCAGCAGGACGGCACGAGGGATTTGCCCATCGTCGTGGTCTCGGGCCGGGCGAATGAGGGCCGTGCGGCCTGGGACGGCGATGCGCTGGCGGTAGTCGATTGGCTGCAAAAACCAGTGGACGAGACACGGCTTGTGCGCGCCGTCCGTCATGCTCTTGCTGGCAACGCGCGACCGAGCATTCTGCATGTGGAAGACGATCCAGACGTTGTACAAATAACCAAGACGCTGCTGGACGCAACTGCTAACTACTCGCACGCTGCGACCTTGCGCGAGGCGCGCCAGCGGCTCTCTGGCGAAAACTTTGACCTGATACTGCTTGGCTTGGAGCTACCCGACGGATCGGGGCTCAATCTGCTAGCGGAATTGAAAGGCGGCGTTCCAGTTGTCATCTTTTCCGGTCACGAATCGGACAGTTCCGTGAAGGATCAGGTGGTCGCCGCACTGGTCAAGAGCAGAGCCAGCAACGAGCAGTTGCCGGACGTTGTCATGCGCGCCATTGCCAACGGTGGAGATTTGAATCATGACTGACAAGCTGCGTCTGCTGTATGTTGACGATGAAGATGACATTCGCGATCTTGTTGAAATGGCGCTTGAAGATGACTTTGAACTGCGACTGTGCGCGTCCGGCGCCGCCGCGGTAGCACTGATGCCGCAGTACCGCCCCGACCTGTTGCTGCTCGACGTGATGATGCCGTGGATGGACGGCCCCGCGACCCTCAAGCAACTGCGGGAGTTGCCCGGTGGGCAAGATATTCCGGCCATCTTCGTCACAGCAAAAGTGCAGCCGCAGGAGCTTGAGCGGTTCAAGGCACTGGGCGCGATCGGTGTGATCGCGAAGCCGTTCGACCCGATGACACTGGCCGATCAAGTGCGCGTATTTTGGCGGAAAGACCATCGTGACTGAGACACTCAACACCGGCAAGCCGGACAAGTTTCAGCCACTGCGCGACGCTTACGGGGCGGCGCTGCCCGGGCGGATTACCAAGATTTGCGACGCCTGGGCCCGGCTTGAAGACGTTGGCGCTGAGACCGTGGACTGGCGCGAGTTGAAGTGCTTGGTGCACACCATTGCGGGCTCGGCTGGCACGTTTGGGTTTCACGCGGTTGGCGACAAAGCACGTGAGCTGGAAGACTTCATGAGCGGACTCGAACAGTATCCCAAGGACGAGCGCAAGGCAGAAATCGAGCGCCATCTTGCTGCGTTGCGGCTGCTGGCAGAGCAATCATGACACCACGCCATATCCTGCTGATTGAGGATGACGACGCTCTGCGCGAGTTCACCCAAGCGGCGCTAGAGACCCACGGAGGGTACCGTGTGACCGCGTGTGCCTCGGGCGCGCAAGCGCTGTGCCGCGTTGCCGGGCAAATCTTTGATCTGCTCGTGCTCGATGTCATGATGCCCGAAATGGGCAGACCGGAAACACTCAAGGCTCTGCGTGAGTTGCCCGGCCTGGCCCAAGTCCCCGCAGTGTTCCTGACCGCGCGCACGCAGGCGCAGGAAATGGAGGCGTATCGACGCTACCAGGTGGTTGATGTGATTGCAAAACCATTCGACCCCGTCTTGCTCTGCGATCGGCTGGCCCGCGTCCTGGACGGAAGTGCGGCATCCCAGGGAGCCGTCACTACCGACCTGCCCGAGGCACTCGTCATCGAGGACGACCTGAGCATCGTCTATCTGTTGCAGTTCATCCTCGAGGAACAAGGGTACCGGGTGCGCAGCGCAAGTGACGGCAAGGAAGGACGCGTGGCCATCGAGGCGGGGCCCCCAGCTCGGGCAGCGGTGGTTGTGCTCGACCTTAGGCTGCCCGACGAGGACGGACTGCAACTGCTGGCACGCCTGCGCGCGGACCCGCGCTGGGACCACGTTCCAGTGTTGGTTCTATCAGCGTTGCGCGACGAAGAGACCATGCGCCGGGCATTCGCCGCTGGTGCCGACGATTATCTGAACAAACCCTTCGATCCTCATCAGGTTGCAGAACGGCTCAAGCGTCTCTCTAGGACTCCGCGCAGCGACCTAACGGCCCCTTCGGCTACTTCTTGATGCTGGTTCGCGTCGTCACGTTCCAAGTGGTCTCGCCCATCGCTTCCTTGAGGTGCGCGATCCGGTTCCAGGCGTTCTTCTGACCGGAGTAGAACAGTGTCGATGTCCACAGATAGAACCAGAACCAGCGGCGATGCTGCTTGATTTGCGGGTCGGCCAGGCGATAAGTGAACAGAATCTGACCAGGTCCGGTTGACAGTGTAAACAGCGTCGTGACCACGAAGATCGGCACCAGCCAATCGAGACGCCACAGGCTTCCGGCCTGCACCGCCCAATACGCCACCAATGGCACGATTTGCATTGAGACCCATGGAAATGCCTCACGCAAAACAAGGAGTTGCAGCATGCCCAGCTTCTGCTGCAAATTCAGCCGCGGTGAACGCAGTGCCGGCAGGGTCCATTTCATGGAGATTTGGAACCACCCCTGCGCCCATCGCAGTCGCTGCTTGACCAGCGCACCCATCGTTTCAGGCGCAAGTTCGCGTGAAATAAGGTACGGATCTGACACGATCTTGCGTCCGCCGATGACTGCGCGCAGCGACGAATCGATATCTTCCGTCAGCATGAAACCATGCATGCGCAATTGCCGCAGAAGATCGGTGCGCCAATATCCGTTGCTGCCGCCGAAGATGGCAAAGCCGTGCAGACGCGCCCGACCAGGATGGTTCACCGCATAGATCTGCTCGAACTCGATGGCAACCATCCTGGCCACCCACGAGGCGTCCCCGTTTCGGATCAGACAATGACCTTGCACCACATCGGCTCCATGCGACAACCAGCGCCAGGCACGACGGAAGCTGTCAGGATCAGGCTGGTGGTCGGCGTCGAACACGGCGGTGAATTCGCCAGTTGCATGAGCCAGTGCTGCGTTGACATTTTGTGCTTTTGACGTGCTTCCTTGTACTCTCATCGGGATGAAGTTCGGATGGACCGCCGCAATCTGCTGCAAGCGGGTTTCGATCGACATGTCGGTGGGCGTGTTGTAAGCCAGGATGATCTGTAGCGAGGCCGGGTATTGCATGCGCAGGAAGGCTTCGATCGTGGCCTCGATAATGGGCGCCTCGTTGGGAAGATAAGCAGCGATGATGGCTGATGCGCTGGGATAGGGCAGTGCGGGCTCGTCCGGCGGGTGCATGGCACGCAGCGCGAGCAGACCCTCGGCCCAGATCGACAGGGCGGTAAATGCCAGCACAGCGACGACGAACAAGTAAACGCCGTGCGTGATGTCCCAGCCCAGGGCACCAAGCGCGTAGTAGACGAGGTAAGGCAGCCCCATACCGAGCAGCAAGCTAACGCCGAACTGCAGCCAGATCTGGCGCTGTGGAGCAAACAGGCCATTCAAACGAATTAGCCATGACCACGGTGGCCCGGGCCGACGCAGCCTCGCGGCTGGATGGTGGAAGGCGGGTTGCAAGTCCAGACGCGAGGCGGCATCGGTCGCAGCCTCGCGTGCTTTGGCTAGAACGCCCTGGGCGTCATCCTGCTTTGAGAGCCGAGCGCAGCCAATGATGGGTGTGAAGGTGGTCTGTTGGCCAGGCAATCGAAAAACGTAGCGCGCGATGCGGTCACTCAGTGTGTGCATCCGTTCGCGCGCCTGGCGCGTGTTGATGTTCAGCAACAGTATCAACAGTTCATCGTCGCGGCCTCTGGCGTGAATTTCTGTCGCCGGCGAGTTGCCTTGCACGATGTCGAGCTGTTGACGTTCGATCGCGGCAATCGCCGCCGGGGCCAACCGCTCTCGATAAGCCTCAAGTTCATGCAGGCGCACGGATGCCACAAAGATTGACGGCGTCGTGCCAGCGCCGATCTCCCGAGTCAGGCATTGGCAAAACTCGGCTTGACTCAGCAGCGTGGCGGCAAGCGTCTCGGCAGGGCTTGCGAGGGCATCGGCCTGTGCCAGGTTTGTCGGAGGCAGAGCACGAACCGCTGCGACAAGGTCTACCGGATCGAACGGATGACTCAAAGTGCGAAAATGTTCCCCATGCTCCAGACCGCCAACTTCTTTTCGGTGGCCAACCACCAGCAACGCTGGAGCGCCGCCCGCTGACCTGTTCAAGGCGGCAAGCAGGTCCAGTGCGCCCAGGCCGGCAGCCGCCGGTCCACTGATCACCACGGCCCAGGCCCGGCGATTGATGTCAGCGGGTGTCCCGATCTGAACCTGATAACCGCCGGCGCGCAGCGGCGCGATCACATCCGGCGCGATATTGCTGTCCAGGCCAATCAGCAGGATTGGTGCGGCGACGTTCATTTTGCATTCCAGTCATGAACCAGCGTGATTCCCGCCGTGTTCCGCGCAAAGCCGCTCAATGAAGCAGTGCGTGAAGTGAAGCTCTGCAGGCGCACTTCGATCCGCGTGCTGAGTGCAAAACGATAGACAGCGGTCACCGCCACGTCATAGCTAGGCTTGTCGCCATCCGGGTTGGCATGCTCCCGCCCTGCCACGAGCTGCGCATTCCAGCTAAAGCGTGCACCGGGCTCGCGCGAACCCCCTTCGGCACGCAAGGTCAGAAGATAAGAATCGAAGGTCAGCGGATTGAAATAACCGTTACCGAGTTGCTTGGCAAAGTCAAAGTGGCTGTAGCGCAACCCAGTCCAAATCGTTGGTTGTGTGCTGACCCGCCGCTGAAC
>DHXL01000250.1:1258-1942 GCA_002415335.1 Oxalobacteraceae bacterium UBA5157 | reverse complement strand
TTGGTTGTGTGCTGCCCCGCCGCTGAACGTCGAGTTGGGCGAAATCACGCCGGTTTCCATCAGAATAGTCGGCCCGCGAAAACCGCGTTGTCAGTCGGTCGCGCTCTGTTGGTAGCCAATCGAGCGACACGCCCTCGCCGCTCGCAACGATTCCGAGTTGGAGTGATTTAACATTGTCGAATGTTTCGCGATTCGCCGACACATCAAATCGGAACATATCATTGGGCCACCAAGTCAACCACGAGCTGTACGTGAGCTGCGTGTAGTCGGAAAAACCGACGGGCTGGATGATATCCCTTGCCGCCTCCAGATTGAACTCCAGATCGTCCGTGAATCGGTGCCGCGCCCGCGCTCCCGGGCGCTCCACGGTAACGCCGGGTTCCCCGCCGCGAGGCCTGTAATTGATGCTTTGCCAACGTGGCGCCACCATCGTCGAGCCGTTGGCGGATGACCATTGATGTTCAAACAAAGTGCCTGTTATGTCGAGTTCGTCGGATTGGTTTGATTGTTGCCGGTCGAACCGTGTTGTCTGCCCGGCGGCGCGATTCATGCTGCGTTCCAGACTCTGTACGTCTTCGCGCGACGCGACGCTCGGGCTAGAGGCCGCCAGTGTCTCGCGTGCGGAGTCCGGCCGCCCTAACCACCACTGGGCCTGCGCCAACAGGAAGCGCCCATCTGAATCGC
>DHXL01000250.1:0-1147 GCA_002415335.1 Oxalobacteraceae bacterium UBA5157 | reverse complement strand
GGAGTCTCGTGGGATCGGAGAGGTGTATAAGAGACAGCAGGAAGCGCCCATCTGAATCGCCTGGATGATTCACCAGAAAGTTGCGCAAGTAGGTCTGGGCTTCGCGCTGGCGCCCACTCCAACTGATCACACGCCCCAGACTTCGTTGAGCTTCGACGTTGCCGGGGTCCTCGGCGAGCAAAGCGTCGTACACGACTCGCGCTTCACTTGGCCGGTCAGTCCAGGAAAGCGCCAGCGCGAGCCCTTGCAGGGCACGCCGGTGATCGCCCGGCTCGGGCTGGGCAGCAAGGTATTCTCGATAAAGAGGTACTGCCTGAATAGCACGCTTCGAATACGTCAACTGGTCAGCGTACTCCCGCAACCACTCATGCCGGCGCGACGGCGCCGCCGCAAGCGCCTGCTCAAACAGATCCGCAGATTGAGCGTTGTGGTCGGCGCGCGCTGCTTCCCGCGCCGCATTCACCAATTCAACCGAACTTTGTGCGAGTACCGACGCCGAAGCCATCAGAATCGCCCCTGCCAGCAATAAACGAAACAGATGATTGAGCAGGGAGTTCATGAATTTCTCAAGCTGGTTGTGGGTAGTCGGTATTGAATTATCCGTCAGCGCCAGCCCTGAATTGTCACGGCGACACGCGCATCCATTTGTTCATGATCCCCTGGAACCCAACATCACGATGCAACATAAGCGACTTTTCGATGGTTATCGCGGCATGCAAGTCTTGTGTCGCGGAAGATCTGCTCAAAGAAAGTGTAGCGTCCGCTTCCTTCACAGCCAGGGACAGCTTTGGCTGCATCCATAGGGGAAACTTGCATTGCCCTCGTTGATTGACTGCTGCTGATTTTTCCGTCAAGTCTATGGCTGCTATCAAGCACGAAGTTCTACGACCGGACTTGGTCGGTAGCCGAAAAATGTCTTGTCGAAATCAGTGCCACATAGCCGACCGACATGCTGTCGTTTTGAAGGCCCGCTTTGGAGAAGGCATTTCGGCAAACTGGCGGGCAGCAATGTGTCTGAAGCAGACGATCAACGCGGCTTGACTGGGCGTCAACAACAATCCAGCGACAAGCCAATTTTCCCAGATTAGTCAACATTCCATCATGAGCAAACTCTCGCACTCTCGCACTCCCGCGACAAGATATACAA
>DHXL01000194.1:302-5109 GCA_002415335.1 Oxalobacteraceae bacterium UBA5157 | reverse complement strand
GCGGACGGAGACTATGACGTCAGCAAAGGCGGCATGTGGACCGGGGAGGCGATGTCCCGGCGGATGCGAGTCCTGACGCAGCAATACGTCCCGGACACGCCCGGCTTCTGTGCGCACGCGGTCCGGCACATCATTGCGACCGACCATCTGAAGCGGCACCCCGGCGACTACCCGACGGTGGCAAAGCTGTTACACGACAAGTTGGAAACCGTGCTGCGGGAATATGCACACCTGACGGTCGACCAGGGGCTGCAAGTGCTGCACCAGGATATTCAGCTTTTCAGCGTCGATATGTGAATGGCGTTATGCGCCTCGCGCGAGATGCCGAGTTTGGATGTCGTTCAAAAACGACCGTTTATGGACATCAACAAAGATCAATGTAAATCAATGTTCATAAATTACCGATTGTATTTATGAACATGTTCATATATATTGAATACGTTATTGAACAGCGCCGAACGACAAATTCAGGGGAGACAGCATGGCAACCTTCGCATACAGCCGAGTCAGCACCAAAGACCAGACAACCGCCAATCAGAAACTGGAGATCGAGAACGCCGGCTTCAAAGTTGATTATTGGTTTGCCGATGAAGGCGTGAGCGGCAAAACCCACGCATCGCAGCGGCCGCAATTCAAAGCGCTGCTCGGCCAGATCCGCGACGGCGAGACGATCGTGGTATCGAAGCTTGACCGCCTTGGCCGAGACGCCCAGGACGTTGGCACCACAATCAAGGCGCTGGCCGCGCGCAAGATTCAGGTCATTGTCCTGCAGCTGGGCAAGCTCGATCTGACGTCACCAGCCGGAAAGCTAATGCTGAACATGCTGGCGGCCGTTGCCGAGATGGAGCGGGATCTGCTGGTTGAGCGCACTCAGTCCGGCTTGGCCCGTGCTAAGGCTGAAGGCAAGACCCTTGGCCGCCCGACCAAGACGAACGATGCGCAGCGCGCCGATATTATTGCTCGGCGCAAGCAGGGTGAATCAATCAGCGCACTCGCACGGCTCCATAACGTGTCGCGGGCCAGCATCATGCGAGTGACCGGCGACTTGTGAGGGTTCGCCACTCCCGAACAGCTGCCCAATGACTAGATGCGCGGTAAGTCGGCTTCACGTCACCAAGTAACTCTGTTCTTGCTATGCTCAAAACGATCGGCGATACAAAATAGCCTCGAGAGAAACCGCCCCGCCCCGCGTGCATATCCACAAACGCAGGCCTTGAGATGGAGGACACACTCCTATCCTCACGATGGACACGGCAAACAACCTCCACTGCGGCCATTGCTGCGGCCCACGCGAGGGCCATAGAGGTGGTTGCAGACGCGTCAGCGAATACGATAGCCTCAGTGTCATGACTCAGCCTTATACGATCTTGCTCTGTGCCAGTATCGCGTCTACCGTCAGCATGTCCTGCTGCGTCGCAATGATCGGCGCGGAGGCGCTCTCTACCAGCGCCATGCGAACGATGGTCCAGAGCGACTCAAGATAGATCGCGCGATGCTGCGGGTTATTCGTGGCTAAGGCTGTTGACAAGCTTTCGACGGCGCTGTGCGTGTGCGGGAGGTCAATCATTTCGCTCTCGCCGGTATTGACTATCCTGTTGCAGCAAATCCCATCCAAGCTCACGCCGTATCTGCTTTAGATCTGGGGGCGGTCTGCGCTCGACCACTTCATGCTTTATCCAGCCGCAGACATCCTGCTTTGTCGGCTGCTTTGTCGGGTGCTTCGGCTCAGACATGGCGCCTCCTACTTGGTTTTTACCGCCGCAAAGCCCCAAATAGCCCAATCACAAAGGCAGTATAGGGAAGACATTTGTTATGTTCTTGATAAAGCACAAGGGTTGTCGCGCCAAAGCCTGGACAGTTGAGAATCAGCGGGTCGAGGACGAGCAGACTGGCTTCCGCGTCAATTACTCGTTTGTGGATGAGGGGGGCAAAGTTTCGGCATCGCAGCGATTCCAGTTCCGGATAGTGTTTGGCGCGCGATCTATTGGTGGCGGGTCTTGTGATCTGCTCATCGTGTCACCAAGCTCCTATTTTTTCGTCAGCAATAGATAGATGATGACAAGCGCCCACCATGGTGCCGAGAGTGCGCCGATGTGCGCGTACAGTATGCCGCCAATAATTATGCAGACGATCAGGACCGCTAGTGATTTGGCAACCCACCCAAATATTTTCCCAATCCACTCAAAGACATTCTCGATCACGTTGCCAGTCATCCTAGCCGCAGCGATGGTAGCTCCCCAAGTTACTGCGCCAGCATTAACCGACCACATCGTTGCAGCGCCGAAGCGCCGATGCTTGCCACAGAAGCTGATGAAGCCGGGCCGAGCCCCGTATGATTTAAAGAGCCAAGCAGCGAGCATGGGAAAATAAGCTGCGACGAACACAGCACCCGCAATCCATGGCGACGCAGCCTCAATTTTTTGCAAGCCGACCCACTCCAGGGCAGCCATTATCCCTACAGTGCATAAAAGTGCCGGGAACAGAAGGGCCAACGCAATTATCGCGACTCCGAATACATCGACAGCCGAGGAGCATAGTCGCTTGAAGGAACTCAGATTTGTGGACATGGCGCCCTTTAATCGACTGGAGAATGATCCGTTACCTAAAGTACATCATAATGCTGCCTGTTGGCAACGCTGGATCCCCGTTGGCCAGTCAAATTTCCCCAGGCAGGACGATCGGATTATCTACTTTCTTGTACCGTTCGCGCTTGTGTTTGGTCGTGTTCATTCCACTTCGCTTCGACGCAATCGGAACGTTCAAGAAATTGTCTATAATGAAAAACGCGGCAATGCATTTCAGCTGAGCCGTTCCTGCGGGCGGAAAGGTTGAAATGAAACTTCCTGAATACAATCCACGCGAGTCTAACGCGCCACTTCACTCCACGCGAACCGACAAGGATGAATGGCACGACATCAAAGCATCCTGGAACTTGTTTGAGATTTTTATAATTCTCCCGCTCTCGTTATTCGCCATCGTCGGGTCGATCTATGTGTTTCTGTCCCGACTATTTCACTGACTCATTAGTTGGTCGGCAAGCTTTGCATTAAGAATCATATTTTGCACTTCCAACTGCGCTGCGGCCTTGGCGGCAGGGTCTTGCGGATTGTTTGCTTTGGCCATCGCCTCGACGAACTTCGGATTGAGAAGCAGTCTCTTGGTTACTTGGTTCGCTCCGACCAGTCCGGCCACCCCGCCAAGCGCAACGCTCGGATTTGTGAAGACGTTCCCGAGAATGCTGCCCAACGCACTGCCAGCCATGACATTGCCCCCGGTCCCTGACGGGTTTGCCCAAATCTTTGAACCATCCCGAAGAAGGGACGCGGCTTTAGCAACATCATTCGCGCCTGTATTTACGCCTTCCGAGCCAGGAAATCCAGACAGCAATTCAGCGCGGCCTTGTGGGGCCATTTTATTGAAATTGGTTAGATAGGTCTCTGGTGAAAATACAGACCCGGTGCTGTCCTGCGATCCTGGCCTGGCGGTACCCATCCCATCGATGAGCGTCGCCGCAATTCTCGCGCGCGTATCGGGTGACACGCTCTTTTTCACCGCCTGCAAAGTCGATACATTGCCGTTTGCGGCATTGACTAATGCGGAATAAACCTGTTCTGGAGATGATTTATTTGCGAATGGCTCGATCTTCGCAAACCGATCCATCCCTGACGAGTAGTAATCGTTCGACCTATTCCATGCATTTGTTGCCGGTGTATCGGACGGCAGCAGCGGGCCAATAGGAACGCCAGCAACCTGTCTGTCCGATTGGTTTGCGCCCTGCACTAAGTCTTGAGATAGCGCACCGTACAGGCTCTGCAATTGCCTTTGTTCTGGAGATTTGAGGATTGAATTAGATTCTGATTTGTTTCCAATATCAGTGCGCACCGCCCTGACGGTATTGAATGGGATTCCCGGCGTTGTCGGCGCGTTCCCGCCCGCCGCCAGTACCGGGTCATAGGGCGGCGCCCCCAAATTATCTCGAACCAATGAGGCGGCGAGTTTTGAAATCGACGGCTGCACCAACAAAGCCGACGTGTTCGGCGCACCAGCATTCGGCGTCGATAGTTGCAGCGCCGTTGCTATCGAATTGTTGACAGGAATCTTCGTTTCGCCGCCAACAATATTCGTGGCGTTGTCGAGCAAGCCATTGAACGTACTTTTAATGCCGCGAGGAAACGCCGTTATATCTGACTGCAAAGCCGTTCCAGCTGCGTTTGCCCCGAATGTCGGCGAGGCCGAGTCGCGAAGCCCTTGTACCTTGTCCTGCATCCCTGCGAAGTTTGCCTTGTTCGCGTCTTGAAACGCGCCGACAGAACCGGGCACCTTCGAGAGTAAATTTTCAACGCCCATCACGAGCGGGTTCCCCGTTGCAAGTCCGAGCGACGGCGATGCAATACCGCCGTTCTTTAAGTCTTGCATCCTCTGCGCCATATTGACGCGCCCTTGCTCACCCCCGGTGATGGCAAAGTTGCTCGCTGTAATAGCGCCTTTTGCGGCCATTTGTGGCGTCATACTTGCCAATATCTGCCACTCCGGGCTATCTGGCGCGATACTTGCCGCCGCGGCGGCGGCGCTGCTCGATGCGCCGCCCATAACCAGATTCTTCGCCATTTGCAAACGGCTGAGAGTGGCGCCAGGAACGACCGATGACCCAACGCCGCGGCCAATGGTGAATGCGCCGCTGGCAATTGGATCGGCCGGCGCAAGGTTTTGAATTGGCGATGCAATCCCGACCGCAGTCGATCCTCGATTGATCTTGTTTTCAATCCATTGCGACGTGCCTGGGACTTGCGCGCGATCTGATGGTGCC
>DHXL01000194.1:0-178 GCA_002415335.1 Oxalobacteraceae bacterium UBA5157 | reverse complement strand
TGCGACGTGCCTGGGACTTGCGATCGATCTGACGGGGCCGTCCAGTCCGGTGGTGCTTGTCCAGTGATCTTGCTTGTTCCGTACCCGATTACAGCTTTTCCAAGATCCATCGCGTTCGCGGCGGCGTCAACCGGTATGCCGGCTAAGTCAGCGACGACCCCGTGATTTACACCAGCCA
>DHXL01000116.1:9856-10587 GCA_002415335.1 Oxalobacteraceae bacterium UBA5157 | reverse complement strand
AATTGTGCGTAGAGTGCCTCGTGCCGGGCCATCTGTCAAACAGGCAGCCCCGATTTACCATGAACTTCAGCGGGCTAGCGCCAGCCAAACATCAGCTGTTCCGCCAATATTTTTTTCGCGGGGCTGACCACGTCAATCAAGCCCAGCGACAGCCCCAGCAGCGCCTGCGGAACCGATCCTTGCGGCGCGCCGGCGAAAATGCGCGCCAGGGTGTCGGTGATGCGGATTGTCGCCAGGCGGTCGGTCTGCCGGTCTCGCGCAAACTGTTGCAGCGTGCCGGGATTTGCTTGCCGAGTCAGCACGTGAGCCAGCATGGCGGCATCGCGCAGTCCCAGGTTCAGGCCCTGTCCGGCGACAGGATGCAGGGTTTGCGCTGCGTTGCCGATGGCGACGGTGCGCGCCGAAGCAGCCGGCTGCGCGTTCAGCCCGAGCGGAAAGACATTGCGCTGCGTGGCGGCGGTCAAGCGGCCCAGCCGCGACCCGAACGCCTGCTCGAGTTCGGCCAGAAAGACGGCGTCCGGCAATGCCAGCAAGTGCTCGGCGCGTGACGGGAGCACGCACCAGACCAGCGCATAGGCGCCGTCTTGCGGCAACAGCGCCAGCGGCCCTTGATCGGTAAAGCGCTCGAATGCGCGATGCGCAATCGGCGCGCTGGCCGTAATCTGCGCCACGATCGCCACTTGTTCATAGTCGTGCCGCGTTGACCTCGGCGTTTGTTCGGAGAACACGCC
>DHXL01000116.1:1674-9608 GCA_002415335.1 Oxalobacteraceae bacterium UBA5157 | reverse complement strand
GCGGCCGCGAGTGCCGTCACCAGCGCGCCGTAACGCGTCACATAGCCCAGCGCCGGCAGTGCGTAATCATGGCGATCGATCAGCGTGCGGCCGAAGTGGCCGCGGCGCGAGACGTGGATTTGATGAATCGCCTGCGCGCCGAGCGGCCAGGCGCGCACTTCCTCGAGGATTTGCCGGCTGCCGTAAGACAGTGCGATCGAACGCGGGTCCTGCGCCGCCTGTTCCAGCGTCTTGGCATCGATCACGACGATCCGCGCCGGCGCCAGTCCACGCTGAACCAGCAACGCGGCCAGCGCGAGGCCGACCGGTCCGGCGCCGCAGATCGCGATCTCGAAATCGGTGGAGGCAGCGTTCATCGGCGAAGCCAACTAATGCTTCATCACGGCTTCGATTTCAGCCACCGTCTTGGGCGCGGCATGGCTCAGGATGTCGCAGCCGTCAGCAGTCACCCGCGCGTCGTCTTCGATGCGGATGCCGATGTTCCAGTAGCGCTCGGGAACCCCCGGCGCAGGGCGCACGTAGATGCCGGGCTCGACCGTCAGCACCATGCCGGCTTGCAGCACGCGCCACGGCTTTTCCTTCCCGTCCGGCGCGCCGGCGGCCGGTTCGCGATAGTCGCCGACGTCATGCACGTCCATGCCGATCCAGTGTCCGGTGCGATGCATGTAGAACTGGCGGTAGTCGCCTTTCGCGATGGCGTCGTCCAGCAAGCCGACTTTGTTCGTGTCGAGCAAGCCGGTGTCGAGCATGCCTTGCGTCAGCACGCGCACCGCCGCGTCGTGGCCCTCGATGAAAGTCCTGCCCGGCTTGATCGCGGCGATCGCCACAGCCTGCGCCGCCAGGACGATCTCGTACAATTCCTTTTGCGGCCCGGAAAAGATCCCGTTGGCCGGGTAGGTGCGCGTGATGTCCGATGCATAGCCATCGAATTCGCAACCGGCATCGATCAGCACCAGGTCGCCGTCCTGCAGGACCGAGCTGCCGGCTCGATAGTGCAGCACGCAGGCATTGGCGCCGGTGGCGACGATCGAAGTGTAGGCCGGGAAGTCGGAACCATTCTTGCGGAATTCATGCAGCAGCTCGGCTTCGATCTGGTATTCGGTCAGGCCGGGACGCGAGACGCGCATCGCGCGCGCATGCGCTTCCGATGAGATGGCGGCTGCGCGCTGCATGATCGCGATTTCACCGGCATCCTTGGTCAGCCGCATTTCATTCAACGGCACCTGTATGTCATGCACCGTGGTCGGCGCGGTGATGCCGGCGCGGGCCTGCATGCGCACCGCCGCCAGCCAGGTCTGCACCTGCGCATCGAGCTTGCTGTCGCTGCCGAGCGCGTAATGCAACGCCGGTGCGTCCGCCATCAGCTTCGGCATTTCGAACTCCAGGGCCGCGATCGGAAAGGCGGCATCGAAACCGAACGTCGCGCGCGCCGCTTCGGGACCATAGCGGAAGCCGTCCCATATTTCGCGTTCGATGTTCTTTTCGCGGCAGAACAGAATCGATTGCGTGGTCTTGCCGACCGCTAGCACGATCACTGCTTCGGGTTCGGTGAAGCCCGACAAATAGTAGAAATAGCTATCGTGCCGGTATGGATAATCGGAATCGCTGTTGCGGCGTACTTCGGGCGCGGTCGGGATGATCGCGACACCGCCACCCTTGGCTTGCAGCTGCGCGATCAGCGCGGCCCGTCTGGCGACATAGGATTTCATGTGCGATTGCTTTCAGTGAGAGGGATGTTCAATTGCGCCAACTCGTCGGGCGTACCGACGTTGACCCATTCGCCGCGGTACAGCTCGGCGCCGATTTGTCCGCGCGCCGCATACTCTCGCAACAACGTGACCAGCATCGCGTGCTGGCCCGGCTCGATGCTGTCGAACATCTCCGGGCGATAGACGCCGATATTGCCGAACGTATACATCGGAGCGCCTTCATTGGCCAGCGTGAAATTGTTCAGCGCGAAATCGCCACGCGCGTGATAGGGCGGATTCTTCACCATGTAGAGCCACGCGATGTCGCGCTTGTCGCGCGGGTGCGGGTTGCCCCACACGTCATTGTCTTCCAGCGTATTCTTGACTTGCACGAAATCGAAATGCGGGCAGTAGATGTCCGACGAAATGGCGACGAACGGCTCCTCACCGAGCAAATGGCGCGCCTTGGCGATGCCGCCGGCGGTTTCCAGTGCGGTACCTTCCGCCGAGTAGGCGATCGATGCGCCGAACTGCGCACCGTCGCCAAGTGCTGCTTCGATCATGTGACCCAGGTGCGCGTGATTGATCACGATCTCGGTGATCCCTGCGCGTACCAGGTTCAGGACGTGCCAGACGATCAGGGGCCGGCCGCGCACTTTCAGCAGCGGCTTGGGGCAGGTGTCGGTCAGCGGACGCATCCGCTCGCCGCGCCCGGCGGCCAGTAGCATGGCTTTCATTGTCGAATCCTTCGTTGTCCCGCCAAAGGGGAATGGCGCGAATTAGAATGTATAGCCGACCTGCGGCGCCTTGTCTTCCAGTTGATCCAGCAGCCGCAATAGCGGCTTCAATTCGCGATAGCGGCCGGCGGTCTTGCGCGTGTATTGCATCACCAGCGGCAAGTCTTTCAGGTAGCCGTCCTTGCCGTCGCGATGATACAGGCGCGCAAAGATGCCCAATACTTTCAGGTGGCGCTGCAAGCCCATGAATTCGAAATCGCGATAAAACCGGTCGATGTCCGGCGCGACCGGCAAGCCGGCCCGCTTGGCGCGTTCCCAGTAGCGTATCGCCCAGTCCAGCACCAGTTCTTCATCCCATTCGATGTAGGCGTCGCGCAGCAGCGACACGATGTCGTACGTGATCGGACCGTACAGCGCATCCTGGAAATCGAGAATGCCGGGATTGCCCTTTGCCATCACCATCAGATTGCGCGAATGATAGTCGCGGTGCACATACACCTGTGGCTGCGCCAGATTATTGGCGAGGATGACATCGAATACCTTGTCCAGTTCGGCGCGCTGGTTCGCCGTCAGCGTCGCGTCGAGGTGCTTGCCGATGTACCAGTCGGGAAACAGCGCCAACTCGCGCGCCAGGACCGCGCGGTCATACTCCGGCAGCGCGTCCGGGCGACTGTGGACCTGGAGCAGGATCAGCGCATCGATCGCATCCATGTACAACTGATGCGCGCTGTCGTGGTTGAGCCGGTCCAGGTAGGTGGTCGGCCCGAGATCGGACAGTAGCAGGAAGCCGCGCGTGACGTCCTGCGTCAGGATGTGTGGGACCGATATGGCGGCCTCGCCGAACAGCCGCGCGACCTGGATAAACGGACGCACATCTTCCTGTGGCGGCGGGGCATCCATCACGACATAGGTCGCACCATCGTCTGCATCGACGCGAAAATAGCGGCGGAAGCTGGCGTCGGCCGAAGCCGGCCGGAGGCTATCGATGCGCACTCGCGGTGTCGCCAGTGTTGTCAGCCAGTGTGTCAGCTGGCTAAAACGATCGTCGCTGGAGGAAGTAAAAGACATGGAGCGCCTAGGTAATCCGGTTGGATAGGGTGAGTTCCCATATAATAAGGGATTCGACCCAAAAAATCGCCTGCCATGGCCCACGCAACGGTGCAGAACATTATTTTTTCATGACACGGTTTTTAGAATTTCCCTCTCCAACTTGTTTCTTGCATGTACTGAGCATCGCGGTCACCGCCGCGTCGGTGCCGGCGCTTGCCCAGGCGCAAGTCGTGCAGCATGACGCGCAAGCGAACGACAAGGAGGCGCCGTCCACGATCAGCGCGGAGCAGATGACGGGCCATCCGGATCGCGAGGTAACCCTCGAGCGCGACGTCGAAATCACACGCGGCGCCCTCGTGGTCAACTCCGACCACGCAGTCTACCGCCAGGTCGAAGATCAAATCGAGGCCAGCGGTCATGTCCGTATGCAGCGATTCGGCGATCACTACACCGGAGACGAACTCAAGCTTCAAATCGATACCGGGCAGGGCTATGTATTGCATCCGACTTATCATCTGGCGCGCAACAACGCGCAGGGCAAGGCCCAGCGAATCGACTTCGAGGCGGAAGATCGGGCGCGTGTGACGGACGGCACCTATAGCACCTGCGAGGGGCCGGATCCCGATTGGTATCTCAAGGCTGCCACGCTCGACCTCGATACCGGCACCGAGACCGGTGTGGCGTCGCGCACGATACTTTATTTCAAGGGTGCGCCGATCGTGGCCGCGCCGACGATGTCGTTTCCGCTATCGGACGCGCGCAAGTCCGGGCTATTGCCGCCGACTTTGGCGCAGACTTCGAATGGCGGCCTCGAAGTCATGGTTCCGTATTATTTCAATATCGCACCCAATCGCGATCTGACCGTGTATCCGAAAATCATTACGCGGCGCGGACTGCAACTCGGCGCAAGCGGCCGTTATCTGAGCGAGACCTATTCCGGCCAGACAAACATCGAGGTCCTCCCGAACGATCAGCAGACCAAGACGGACCGTTATTCGGTGTCGTCGACGCATACGCAAACGCTGCTGCCCGGACTGACCTACGCGTGGAATCTGAACGCGGCATCGGACGACGATTATCCGAACGATTTCTCGCACAGCATTACGGTCGCTTCCCAGCGCCTGCTATTGCGCGACATGAGCCTTAATTATGGAGGCTCGTTCTGGAGCGCCGCCGCGCACCTGTCCAACTACCAGGTGCTGCAGGATCCGGCGGCACCGATCGGGCGGCCCTATGAGCGCCTGCCGCAATTGACCTGGCAAGCCGGGCGCCAGGACGTCAACGGCTTCGACTGGAACGTGGATGCCGACTTCACGCGTTTTTGGGACCCTGATCTGGTACGCGGCGATCGCAGTTTCGTCAACACCCGTGTGTCCTATCCACTGATCCGGCCGGGCTATTTCGTGACGCCGCGGCTGGCACTGGATGCGACCACCTACCGGCTGAATAATGCGGCATTCGGCGCGCCGACCAGTCTGACGCGCGTCGTGCCGACGCTGTCGCTCGACAGCGGATTGGTGTTCGAGCGCACGGCGCAATTTCGCGGCGAGACGATTACGCAGACACTGGAACCGCGCCTGTTTTACGTCCGTACGCCGTATCGCGATCAAAGCCTGTACCCGATTTTCGACTCTGCGGAAGCCGATCTTAGTTTCGCCCAGTTATTCACCGAAAATCGCTTTGTCGGCCATGATCGTATCAGCGACGCCAATCAGCTGACTGCCGCGCTGGTGTCGCGCTACATCGAACCGTCGGGTGCCGAACGCCTGCGCTTTGCGCTCGGCCAGCGCTTCTATTTTTCCGAGCAGCGCGTCACGCTGGGCGCGCTGGGCAATCAAAGCCGATCCGATCTGCTCGCTTCCGTTACCGCACAGGTTTCGCCAACCTTGAGCGGCGACGCGAACGTTCAGTATAGCCAGACGCTGCACAGCACGAACGTCGGCAATTTCGGCGTGCACTGGCAACCGGCGCCGAAACGGGTACTGAACCTGGTGTACCGCCGCGATCGCATTAACAAGCTGGAGCAGTTCGATGTATCGGCCCAATGGCCGGTAGCCGACCGCTGGTATGCGGTCGGGCGCGCCAATTACTCGCTGCCGGATGCCAAGGTCGTCGAGGGCTTGCTTGGCATGGAATACAAGGCGGACTGCTGGGTATTCCGGGCGGTCGCGCAGCGTACTCCCACGGCAACCGCCAAAGCGACTACCGGGATCTTTTTCCAATTGGAGTTGAACGGCCTTACGCGCCTGGGTTCCAATCCACTGGATGCGCTGCGCAGCAGCGTTTCCGGTTATCAAATGGTCAACCAACCAGGCAATTAACCGATGTCCGATTATGTCAATCCATGAGCACTCACACCACCATGCATAAAGTCCAGAATCCGATCCAAGGCATCAAGTTCGCGATCATCATGTTGTGCCTCGGCGTCGGCATCTTGCCGGGCGCACGGGCCGAGACTGCCGCTCCGGCCGCCAAGAGCGCACCGGCTGCCTCGACGAAACCGAAGATACAGGTAGCCGATACGATCGTCGCGGTCGTCAATAGCGAAGTCATTACGCGCCACGAGCTGAACGACCGCGTGACGCTGGTCGAGCAGCGCATGAAACAGCAAGGCATCGCGATGCCGCCGGCTGCGGAAATGCAAAAGCAGCTGCTGGAACGGCTGATTGTCGACCGCGCGCAACTGCAGCTCGCAAAGGAGTTGGGCATCCACGTCGACGACACCATGCTGGATCGCGCGGTGGCGCGGATCGCCGAACAGAACAAGATGACGCTGCAGGCGTTTCGCGATCAGGTTGAACGCGAAGGTACCTCGTTCGCGAAATTCCGCGAAGAGATTCGCGACGAAATAACCATGCAACGCGTGCGCGAACGGGAGGTCGACAACAAGATCCAGATCACCGAATCCGAGGTGGACAACGAGCTCGCCGCCGAAGCCGCGGCGCCGCAAACGCAGCAGGAATTCAACCTGGCGCAAATACTGGTGCGCATCCCGGAGAACGCCTCGGCCGAGCAGATCGGCGAACGCCGCAAGCGCGCCGAAGACATTCTCGGTCAGCTCGGCGCGGGCGGCGATTTTGCCAGGCTGGCCGCCACGTATTCCGATTCGATCGACGCACTCAAAGGCGGCGAACTCGGTTGGCGCAGCCAGGACCGGCTGCCGCAGCTATTCGTCGATGCGGTCGCCAACCTGAAGCAGGGTGAAGTGTCGGCGATCGTCAAGAGCGCGAACGGCTTCCACATCCTGAAGGTACTCGGCAAACGCGGCGCCAGCGTGGTCAAAGTGGCGGCGGGGGCGGCAGCGCCGACCGTGCAACAAACCCATGCGCGTCACATCCTGA
This sequence comes from Oxalobacteraceae bacterium UBA5157, assembly GCA_002415335.1. Lineage (GTDB taxonomy): Bacteria > Pseudomonadota > Gammaproteobacteria > Burkholderiales > Burkholderiaceae_D > UBA5157. The sequence goes on along the minus strand of DHXL01000116.1, from coordinate 2,792 downwards.
TCAAGGTCAATCAAGTAGTCACCGCGGCCGACGCGCGCCGCAAGTTGACAGAATTGAAGCTGCGTCTGGACAACAAGAGCGCGACGTTCGAGGAACTGGCGAAACTGTATTCGAATGACTTGTCGGCGTCCAAGGGCGGCGATCTTGGCTGGATTTATCCGGGCGATACCGTGCCTGAATTCGAGCGCGCGATGGATGCGCTGAAGCCGGGCGAAATCAGCGAACCGGTGGAGTCGCCGTTCGGCTTTCACCTGATCCAGGTCCTGGAGCGCAAGACCAACGACGTGTCGCAAGAGCGGCAGCGCATGGCGGCGCGGATGGCGATACGCGAGCGCAAGCTGGAGGAAGCCACGCAAGACTGGCTGCGCCAGGTGCGCGATCGCGCCTATGTCGAAATTCACCTCGACGACAAATGATGTACGAACTCTTCCTTGGCGGCCGCCGGTGAGCATCCGCACGACCATCGCGATCACCTGCGGCGAACCGGCCGGCATCGGCCCCGAAATCGCGCTCAGGGCGGCATGGGAACTGCGGACTACCGTCAATTGCGTATTGCTCGGCGATGCCGCATTCCTGGCGCTCACTGCGGCGGCGCTGGACCCGGCGATTCACCTGCTGGCGTTGTCGGAGCAGGCGCTGCGTAACGACGGATTGCCGGATTTGCCGGCCGATCGCATCGCGGTCGTGGATTGTCCGCTCGCGGTCCCGGTTGTGCCGGGCCGGCTGGACAAGCATAACGGGCTGGCGGTGTTGCAGACGCTCGACCTGGCGGTCGAAGGCGCGCTGCAGGGATGGTTCGCCGCGATCGTCACCGCGCCGCTGCAAAAGAGCGTCATCAACGATGCCGGCGTACCATTCACCGGCCATACCGAATACCTGGCCGAAAAAACCGCCACGCGTCAAGTGGTGATGATGCTGGCCGGCGGCGACGGTCCGCACCCGCTGCGGGTGGCGCTGGCCACCACCCATCTGGCACTGAAAGACGTACCGGCCGCGATCACGTTCGACGGCCTGTCGCGTACGCTTGACATCCTCCAGCAGGACTTGCAACGCAGGTTCGGCTTGCCACAACCGCGCATCCTGGTCACCGGATTGAATCCGCATGCGGGCGAAGGCGG
>DHXL01000116.1:0-1501 GCA_002415335.1 Oxalobacteraceae bacterium UBA5157 | reverse complement strand
CGCGCGGGATCGCGGTCAGCGGCCCCTATCCCGCCGATACGCTGTTTCAACCGAAGTACCTGGAACAGGCGGATTGCGTACTCGCGATGTATCACGATCAAGGGTTGCCGGTGCTGAAGTATTCCAGCTTCGGGCGCGGCGTCAACATCACGCTCGGCTTGCCGATCATCCGCACCTCGGTCGATCACGGCACGGCGCTGGATCTGGCCGCGGCCGGTCTCGGCCAGGCGGATCACGGCAGCATGCTCGAAGCCATCAAGGTCGCGGCGCAGATGGCGGCCGCGCATGCCTTGGCTGCCCGCGCGCCATCCTGAATCTTTTGCCTGTCTTGCTAACTCAATGAAACATATTCCGCGCAAGCGCTTCGGCCAGAATTTCCTGACCGACCAGGCAGTCCTGCATGACATCATCCGGGTGATCGACCCGCAGCCCGACGATACGATGGTCGAAATCGGCCCCGGTCTGGCGGCCATGACCGGCTTGTTATTGAGGTCGCTGACGCAATTGCATGTGGTCGAACTGGACCGCGACCTGGTGGCCCGCCTGAGGAAGGCGTTCGATCCGGCGCGCCTGATCGTGCATGCCGGCGATGCATTGCAATTCGACTTCTCTGCGATTGCGGTGCCGCCCGGCCGCAAGCTGCGCGTGGTCGGCAATCTGCCTTACAACATTTCCAGTCCCCTGCTGTTCCATCTCGCGGCAATCGCGCCACAGGTGCAGGATCAGCATTTCATGCTGCAAAAGGAAGTGGTCGAGCGCATGGTCGCTCCTCCCGGCAGCAAGACATACGGGCGCTTGTCGGTGATGCTGCAATGGCGCTATCGGATGGACCTGATGTTCATCGTGCCGCCGACCGCGTTCGACCCGCCGCCGCGCGTGGAGTCGGCGATCGTGCGCATGATTCCGCTTGCGCGGCCGTTGGTTTGTCCGCAAGCTGCGCTGGAGCAGGTCGTGCTGAAGGCGTTTTCTCAGCGGCGCAAGGTGATACGCAATTGCCTGGCCGGGATGTTTACCGAGAATGAATTGATTGATGCCGGGGTGAATCCGCAGGATCGGGCGGAAGCGGTGGGGCTGGAGCAGTTTGTCGCGTTGGCGAATCGCCTGGCGCCGATTTAGGCTGGTAGGGTGCGCTTTGCGCACCGTGTGGTTCTCAGCTTGGTTTCCGCTCGATCAACTCAATCTTGTAGCCATCCGGATCCTGTACGAACGAGATCACGGTCGTGCCGCCCTTCACCGGCCCCGCCTCGCGCGTGACGTTGCCACCTTGCGCCTTGACCGCATCGCAGGTCTTGTACGCGTCCTCGACCGCGATCGCGATGTGGCCGTATGCGGTCCCGATTTCGTACTTTTCCACGCCATAGTTATAGGTCAACTCCAGCTCCGCGTGCTCGGGATTGGTGCCGTAGCCGACGAAGGCCAGCGTGTATTGTTGATCGGGGCGGTCGTTGGTGCGCAGCAAGCTCATGCCGAGCACGTTGGTGTAGAAGTCGATCGAGCGCTG
>DHXL01000412.1 GCA_002415335.1 Oxalobacteraceae bacterium UBA5157 | reverse complement strand
CTGAATGTGAATTTTTCAGGCAAGTGCCGGGACGTTCACCTGATCCGCGGCGAAGCATTCTTTGAAGTTGTGCATGACAAGGCGCGACCGTTCACGGTCTATGCGAACAATTATGTGGTGTGGGACATCGGGACCGCATTTGATGTTCACCTTTCAAATGCCGGCCTGGTTGAGGTCGGCGTCACGAGGGGGAGTGTCGAGGTCGCGCCTGTGCAGCGCGCGCATGGTCATTCCAATGTGGGGAAGAGCCTGGGTGTTATTGCTGCGGGGCACCATATTGTCCTCGGCCAGAAGGTCGAGGTCGCCCAACCCGTGTCCAGCGCCGTCATGGGGCGCAAGCTGGCCTGGCGGCAGGGTGAGCTAATCTATACCGGCCAGCCTCTCGCAGAAGTTCTTGCGGATGTCAGCCGTTATGCGGACATCAAGATAGAACTCACGGATCCGGCGCTGGAAAACCTGCCGGTCGGGGGTGCGTTCCGAACCGATCAGATCGGCGCTATTTTCGCTGCACTGCAAGAAAACTTCGGCCTGCATGCGGAGTGGATCGACCCTGAGCATGTGCGCCTTTCGGCTGCCGAGCAGAAAGCGCCTTCCAAGGACTGAGCCGTCTTGATGCTGTGAGCTGGCGAGAGTTTTTCGCAGCGTGTCTAACATTTTTGCGCGGCCGTTGATGGCACAGTCATCACAAAAGACGGCCACTTCCATTTTTTTTGACAAAGGCACTAGGTGTATTGGCCTGCGTCCCGGTCTCAATCATCATAAGGCCGGTGCGAAGGCAAAATGTTGTGCCAACCGCTGGGTCAGAAAATGAAGTTTAGGGGAGAGTCGCTCGCGGCGGTCGCGCTTTGCGGATGTCTGGCAGTTTCGACGCCTGCCTTCGCAGATCAAGCCTACGCGCAGGCCACGAAATATAACGTAGATATTTCGGGAGTGAGCCTGACAGAAGCCTTGCCTGCCTTATCACGGCAGGCAGGGGTCGTGGTTCTGTACCCTTATCAACTGGCCCAGGTCCGGAGCAATCCGGTCAAAGGTACGTACACGGTTCCTGAAGTGTTGCAGTTGATGCGACAAGGAACTAACTTCTCCGGCAACGTCACGACGCAGGGAGCTGTTTCCATCTCCCGGCGAAAAAAAAGAAGATGCAACACAAAGGGGAAGTCATGCTTCGCGATTCAAAATCTACCGTTTCCGTTATTGCACTGCTCGCCAGCCTGTTCAGCTATCCGGCCTGCGCCCAGACTGCGCCCGGATCGTCGGGCGGTGGACAGGGCGCGCAGAATTCCGGCGTGGAAAGCGTGGTCGTCACCGGTTCGCGCGTTATCTCTGACGTCGCCAATTCTCCAACACCCCTGACCGTGGTGTCCACGCAGCAATTGCTGACCACCACCCCGACGAACATCGCGGACGGCCTGAACAAGCTGCCGATTTTCCAGAACAGCGGATCGAACCGCAGCCTCAGCAGCGGCGGCGGCAACAGCAGCGGCGACTTCCTCAACCTGCGCAATTTCGGCCAGCAGCGCACCCTGGTGCTGCTGGATGGCCAGCGCCTTCCGGCCGGCAACCAGAACGGCAGCGTCGATGTCAGCACCCTGCCGCAGACGCTGATGTCCCGCGTGGACGTCGTCACCGGCGGCGGGTCGGCGGTGTACGGTTCCGACGCCATCACGGGCGTGGTCAACTTCATCCTCGACAAGAATTTCAACGGCGTGAAGTACGAAGCCAATAGCGGCATTTCGCAATATGGCGATGGCTTCAAGTACAAGGTGAATGTGGCGGCGGGCATGGATGTGCTCGGCGGCAGGGGCCATATCGAAGGCGCCATCGAATATCGAAATGCTGACGGCGTGGTGCAGTCTGCCCGGCCTATATTCGCAAACGGATTTAGCAGCTATAATAGCGGTAGCACCCCGGCCCACCCGGTGACCAATGTTCAAAACGGCGGACAGACCGTTTCGACGCTCAGCGGCCTCGTTTCCGGCTGCAACTGCGCGGTTAACGGCTACGAGTTTGGTCAGCCCGGCATACTCACGCCCGCCAATCTGGGCACTATCCCCGCGGGACAGACCGCTATCGCAGTCGGCGGCAATGGCGCCACTGTCAAGAATGAATCGATCTATGGCAACACCCGCAACGCCTCGGCGTTCGGCCGTTTCAGCTACAATATCAACAACGACACCACCTTCTTCACCCAGCTCTCGGTGACCCAGGCCAACGAATTCGGCTATTTCTTCCCGTCGCAGCAAGAAGGCAGCCGTCAGACCACCACCTATTACAAGAACAATCCTTTCCTCCCGCTGGCCACCCAGCAGTTGCTGGGCGACAACAGCGCCACGAACCCCAACTGGGCGACCGACGGCACCAACACCTTCAAGGTGTCTGAATGGTATTCAGCCCAGAACCGTTCCAAAAATACCAACAACGTCACGCGCAACATCGTCTCGACCACCGGCGTGAACGGTGTGGTGTTTGGGGATTATGCCTGGGAAGCCCATTACACCCATGGCGAAACCCGTCTGTCGACCTCTGGCATCAATAACGGCAACAACCAGTTCCATGATGCGGCGCAGGACGCGGTGATCGATCCCGCCACCAACCGCATCGTTTGCTACAACAGCACGGCGGCGGCGATCGCCCAGTACGGCAATCTCTATCCCGGTTGCGTGCCGATCAACACCTTCGGCAACAACGTGACCACCGACCCGCAATTTGCCTATTGGAGCCGAACCACCCATTTCGCCGAAACCAACGCCATGGATGATATTGCCGCCGACATTTCGGGCGATCTCTTCCAGTTGCCGGCGGGACCGGTCAAGGTGGCGTTGGCGGGCGAAATGCGCTGGCTCGACTATACGATCGATTCCAATGCCTCGCCGACCCAGGTGGTCAATTGTACCGGCCTTCGCCTTTGCGGCAAC
>DHXL01000054.1:916-4848 GCA_002415335.1 Oxalobacteraceae bacterium UBA5157 | reverse complement strand
AGCCATGAAACAGCATCGCCGTTGATTTCGATAGGCACACCGCCGACCGGGACGAACCGGATGCCGCCCCGTGACGGTTTGCGTGGCGACGCGTCCAACTACCGCAGCTGCGTCGATGCCCGCAACAGCGAGCGTCGTGACTTACGCCTTGCTCTGGGCCTTCACCACCTGCATCGCACCTGCGATCAAACTGCTGATATCGCTTAGATTCGCCGGCACGATGATGGAGTTATTGGTGCGGGCCAATTGTGCAAACGCACTGACATACTGCTCGGCCACCTTCAAATTGACGGCATCTGCGCCACCCGGCTCGCGAATCGCGGCGGCGGTCTTGCGCAACGCTTCGGCACTCGCATTGGCGATCGCGACGATTGCTGCAGCCTGGCCTTCGGCACGATTGATTGAAGCCTGCATCTCACCTTCCGATTTCGCGATTGATGCCTCGCGCTCGCCGGTGGCGATGTTGATCTGCTCTTGCTTGCGCCCTTCGGAAGCGGCGATCAGGGCGCGCTTCTCACGCTCCGCAGTGATCTGTGCCTGCATCGCATGCAGGATTTCCTTGGGTGGCGTCAAGTCCTTGATCTCGTAGCGCAACACTTTCACTCCCCAGTTGGCGGCGGATTCGTCGATCGCGCTCACGATAGTGGTGTTGATGTGATCGCGCTCTTCGAAGGTCTTGTCGAGCTCCATCTTTCCGATTACCGAGCGCAAAGTCGTCTGCGCCAGCTGCGTGATGGCGGCGATGTAATTCGACGAGCCATACGATGCCCGCATCGGATCGGTCACCTGAAAATACAGAATTCCGTCGACTTGCAGCTGCGTGTTATCGCGCGTGATGCAAACCTGCGGCGGAACATCCAGCGGAATTTCCTTCAAGATGTGCTTATAGGCGATGCGGTCGATGAACGGCACCACAATATTCAAGCCGGGTCCCAGCGTCGCATGATATTTCCCGAGCCGTTCAACCACCCATGCGTGCTGCTGCGGAACGACGTTGATGGTCTTGAAGACGAAGACGATGCCGAGCAAGAAGATAATTAAAGAAACACTGCCGAAACTGAATCCCATGTGATTTTCCTTTTATTGGTTGGTAGTAGTGTTCGATGCCGCATTCGCCACAAACAGACGACTGCCCTGTATTTCGCGAATCATGAAAAGGCCCGGCCGCGCCTGCGCACCATGTTCCAGTTCGACATCCCACATGGCACCGCGATACATAACGCGCGCCGTATGTCGGGCATCCACGCCCGGCTTCCATTCGTCGACAGTCAGTGTTTCGCCGATATCGAGATTCACGTTTCGATCGCGCGCGCTATTGGTTTTATTGAACTTACCCAACTTGCTGCGCCGCAGTGCGTACGTTGCCGCTACCCCGACCGCCGCCGCAATAATCGTTTGCAGCGGATTGCCCGCTCCGGCCAAGGCCGCGAGTCCGCCGGCGGCAAAACCGATTGCGATCATCAGCAAGTAAAACGTGCCCGTGAACAGTTCAAGGATGACCAATATACCCGCCAATACCGACCAAACGATCCAATCTGTCATTGGTGTACCTTTCCGTTAACCCCACACTGCCCGCCTCGGGGGCAGCCCAGACATCCTGCAACGCGATGAATGCAGAGTATGCCCCAAAAAAAACAAAAAACCCCCGTAGGCCGTAAGGCTACGAGGGCTTAAACAACAAGATAAAAATTATTTGAAGTTGTTATCCGGTGCAATATGGCTACAGTCTATTCGAAATTGGCCACCCGTCAAACAGGATTACACCACTTGTGTACAGCTTACAACGGCTCGGCCTTCGCGAAACGCATGGCGGCTTCCCGCACGCGTTCCCTGTTACTGCAGCCGGCTTGTCGTTCAGGTACAACGAGCGCTCAGGATTTCAAGGCCGCCAATTGTTGCCAGGTGTCGATCACCGAGTCGGGATTGAGTGAAATCGACGCAATCCCTTCATTCATCAGCCATTCGGCAAAATCCGGGTGATCCGACGGACCCTGGCCGCAGATGCCGATGTACTTTCCCTGCGCCAGACAGGCGGCAATTGCGCGCGATAACAGCGCCTTGACAGCCGGATCGCGCTCGTCGAAATCAGCCGCCAGCAACTCCATCCCCGAGTCGCGATCAAGACCGAGCGTGAGCTGGGTCAAATCGTTGGAGCCGATCGAGAAACCATCAAAGTATTGCAGAAACTCAGTCGCCAAAATGGCGTTACTGGGGATTTCACACATCATGATGATCTTCAGACCGTTTTCCCCCCGTTTGAGTCCATGGGTGGCAAGCAGTTCTGTCACTTTCTTGGCTTGCCCCAGCGTCCGTACAAAAGGCACCATCACCTGGACATTGCTCAAACCCATGTCCTGACGAACACGCTTGAGCGCCTCACACTCCATCGCGAATGCCTCACCAAAATCGGCACTGACATAACGCGCGGCGCCACGAAAACCAAGCATCGGGTTCTCCTCCTCCGGCTCGTAGCGGCTGCCGCCAATCAGTTTGCGGTATTCATTGCTCTTGAAATCCGACAGGCGCACGATCACAGGTTTTGGCCAGAAGGCGGCGCCAATGGTGGCGACACCTTCCGCCACCCGGTCCACGTAAAAAGCACGCGGTGAAGCATGACCACGAGCAACGGACTCGACCGCCTTCTTCAGATCCGCATCGACATTTGGATAGTCCAGAATCGCCTTGGGATGCACACCAATGTTGTTGTTGATGATGAACTCCAGGCGAGCCAATCCGACGCCTTCATTGGGCAACTGGCAAAAGTCAAATGCAAGCTGCGGATTGCCGACGTTCATCATGATCTTGACGGCAACCTCAGGCATTTCGCCGCGCTGAACTTCGGTGACCTCGGTTTCCAGCAAACCGTCGTATATAAAACCGGTATCGCCTTCGGCGCAACTGACCGTCACCAACATGCCATCCTTGAGCACCTCGCTCGCATGGCCACAACCCACGACCGCCGGGATACCCAATTCGCGCGCGATGATGGCGGCGTGACAGGTACGTCCGCCACGGTTGGTCACAATGGCAGCGGCCCGCTTCATCACCGGCTCCCAGTTGGGATCGGTCATATCAGTCACCAGGATGTCGCCGGGCTGTACCTTGTCCATCTCGCTGATGTTGTGCACGATGCGAACCGGGCCGGTACCAATCTTCTGGCCGATGGCACGCCCTTCGATGATCACAGCACTTTTGCCTTTGAGCTTGTAGCGATACTCGGCCTTGCCTGCCGCCTGGCTCTTCACGGTTTCAGGACGGGCCTGCAAAATATAGAGTTCGCCATCCAGCCCGTCTTTGCCCCATTCAATGTCCATGGCACGACCATAGTGCTGTTCAATCACCAAGGCATAAGCAGCCAGTTTTTCCACCTCGGCATCGGTCAACGAATAGCGGTTGCGCAATTCGGCGGGCACATCCGTAGTTTTGACCAGCTTGCCGCTAGCGGCTCTCTCGTCAGGTGTTGTGAATTGCATCTGGATCAATTTGGAGCCCAGACTACGGCGAATCACGGCGCGCTTACCCGCCCTGAGCATGGGCTTGTGCACATAGAACTCGTCGGGATTCACCGCACCCTGCACCACGGTCTCGCCCAGTCCGTAGCTGGAGGTGATGAACACCACGTCTTGAAACCCGGACTCCGTATCGATGGTAAACATGACACCTGCGGCCCCCAGGTCTGAGCGCACCATGCGTTGAATGCCGGCACTCAAGGCCACATGTTCGTGGGCAAAGCCTTTGTGCACCCGGTAACTGATGGCACGGTCGTTGTACAGGCTAGCAAAAACTTCCCTGATTTTGTGAAGTATCTCGTCGATACCCATCACATTCAGGAAGGTTTCCTGTTGACCCGCAAATGAAGCATCCGGCAAATCTTCCGCTGTGGCCGACGAGCGAACCGCAAACGACGCTTCAAGATTGCCCGCACTCAACGT
>DHXL01000054.1:0-841 GCA_002415335.1 Oxalobacteraceae bacterium UBA5157 | reverse complement strand
CGAATAGCCTGCTCAAGGTCGGCCGGAAAGGGCTGCACTTCGACCATGGCGCGAATCTCGGCACCAACCTGCGCCAGCGCCCGAACGTCTTCAGTATCCAGGGCGCTCAGGCGCGCATTGATCCTGCCGCTGAGGTCCCCATGGGCCAGAAAATCGCGGAAGGCGTGCGCCGTCGTCGCAAATCCGGTTGGTACCTTCACGCCTGAGGGTAAATTCGAAATCATTTCGCCGAGGCTGGCGTTTTTACCGCCAACCGCCTCGACGTCGGTCATTCTCAGGTTTTCAAACGGTACGACCAAGTCGGTCGGATTGAAAAGTGCAGACATGGGGAAGCTCCAGAAGTTAAAAGCGGATCGACGCATGAAACCAAGCGTTCTGGGGCGCTGGCCATGCCCATGCACGCAGCCTGACTTTATCGTTGTTCTGGTCGGTCAGCGCAGCGCATGGAAGAATTGGGTTAGATTGGCAATATTGTAGGCGCCGAACCGGCTCACAATGCAGTTCGTCCTTGCCGAATGCTGAAAACCAAACGAGTCTTATCCCTCTAGCCAACATGTCCAACCGAACTGTTTTTTTTATCTCCGACGGCACCGGCATCACGGCAGAAACCTTTGGTAACGCCATCCTTGCCCAGTTTGAAACCAAATCCCGTCACATACGCCTGCCCTTCGTTGACTCCGTCGACAAAGCCCATCAGGCGGTACGCCAGATCAACCATGCGGGGATCGTGGACGGCAAAAAACCCATTGTTTTTACAACACTGGTCAATATGGAGGTACTCAAAGTCATCACGGACGGTTGCCAGGGCATGCTGCTGGACATGTTTGGCACCTTCGTGCAT
>DHXL01000123.1 GCA_002415335.1 Oxalobacteraceae bacterium UBA5157 | reverse complement strand
CTATCAGGGGCGGCAACTGATGCTGAAGGAAGACTTGCTGGGACGGCAGCGGCCCATCATCGTGATGCCGCAACGCCCCGCGATGCGCAGCTTCGGCCCGGTCACGGTACCGCAAGGGGAGTACTTGATGCTCGGCGACAACCGTGACAACAGCAAGGATTCCAGATACATCGGATTCGTCAAACGCGCGTTGCTCACGGGGCGAGTCAAGCGCGTGGTATTTTCGCTTGATGCGGAACGATACTACTTGCCGCGCATGGAGCGCTTCGCAGCGTCCCTGCTTTAGCCCTGCATTGCCGTTACTGCGGCTGTCGGGGGCCTGCGGCGCGCTGCTGCGGATCCTTCATCGATCGTCAGCAACCGAGGCACAGACCCCACAACTGCTTGACGGCGCTGGTCTCGTTCGCGACCCGCGCCAGTTCGACCCGCGCCCGCTCCTGTCCTTGCAGCCGTATTTGATGCTGCAGCTTGCGCAACGAGCGATAAGCGTCGGCTACCGTCAGCGCCAAGGCCTGATCGATCAGCCCAAGCGCACCGCACAATTTCAGCAAGGCGATGTTGCCGATGTCCGCAGTCAGTTGCGGATACTGTGCGGCGTGGCGCAGCACCAGGAATTGCACGATGAATTCGATATCGATCATGCCGCCTTCGTCATGCTTGAGGTCGAATAGTGCGCTGCGGTTGGGATGGGCGTCGCGCATCTTTTTCCGCATCGCGCACACATCCTGCCTGAGCGTCGTATCGTCGCGCTGCTTCCGCAGGACGGTTTGACGCAATTCCTCGAAGCGCGCACCGAGGGCGGCATCGCCGGCGCAGAAGCGCGCCCGCGTCAAGGCCTGATGCTCCCACATCCACGCCGCCTCGGTCTGGTATTTCTCGAACGATGAGACCGGCGATACCAGCAAGCCGCTGGCGCCATCCGGCCGTAACGCGATGTCGACATCGAACAGGATGCCGGCCGAGGTATGACTGGTCATCCAGGTAATGAAGCGCTGCGCCAGCTTGGCATACAGCATTGGTGCGTCGGGATGATCATCATCGTACAGAAAGATCACGTCGAGGTCCGAGGCGTAGCCGAGCTCCTTGCCGCCCAGTTTACCGTAAGCGATGACCGCGAACTTCGGCACCTCGACATGCCGGTTCTGGATGGTTTTCCACACGGCGCGAATCGTGGCGGCGACCAGGATGTCGGCTAGCGCCGACAAATGGTCGGCCAGGCGCTCGACGCTCAGGTCGCCTTCCAGATCTTGCGCCAGCAAACGCAATTGCTGCGCATGATGCAGCTCGCGCAGGATATCCATTTGGCGCTCGGTGTCGCCGGCCGCGCCATCGAGCTGGGATTGGCAGTCGTGCGCGAAGTCGGCCCAATCGGGCGCCGCCCTCAGCGTTCGCTCATCCAGCAATTCATCCAGCAGCAGCGGGTGGCGCGTCAGGTATTTGGCGGCCCAGTCGCTGGCGCTCATCATGCGGATCACGCGTTCCAGCGAATACGGATATTCGGTCAGCAGCGCCAGGTAGGCGGCGCGGCGCGCGATCGCTTCGAAGAAATCCAGCAGCCGCGACAGCGTGGCGAAACGGTCGCTCGCGGCAGCGGCAATCATCGGCAATGCGGCGTTGACCAGGGCCACCAGTTGACGACGGCTGGTCTCGGGAAGCGATTGCAGGCGCGGCGACTGCCAGGTCGACGACAGGCGCTGGGCCGCGCTTGCCGCATCATCGAAGCCGAGCGCCGCCAGATGCGCTGCAATCGATTCGCGATTGTCGGTATCGGTCAGGACCGCGTTGATTTCCGGGTCGACGCCATCACCGCTCTTGGCACCACCGCCGTTTTTCTTTTCACTGAAAATCGCGTCGAACTGCGCCGCAACGAACACGCGTCGCGCTTCCAGTTCCGTCAACAGCGCGGCGCTGCTCGGCATGCCCATCATCTGCGCCACCGTCTGGCGATCCGTTTCACTGGGGGGCAGCGTATGCGTTTGCGCGTCGTCCAGATACTGCAGCCGATGTTCCAGGTTGCGCAGGAAGCAATAGGCACTCAGCAATTGTGCGACCACCTCGGCGCTCAGAAGGCGTTTGTCGGCCAGCGTTTGCAGGATCGCGCGCGTGGAGCGTTCGCGCAGCGCTGGGTCGCGGCCGCCGCGGATCAATTGAAATACCTGCGCCAGGAATTCGATTTCGCGAATCCCGCCGCGGCCCAGCTTGACGTTGTTGCTGCGGTCCGGATGGAGCGCTTCCTGCCGCGTGACTTCGGCGCGGATCTGGCCGTGCATGCCGCGGATCGCGTCGATCGCGCCGAAATCGAGGTAGCGCCGATACACGAATGGCCGAATGATCGCCTCCAGCGCGGCGATGTCGTCTTGCCGTCCGCTCACCGCGCGCGCCTTGACCCAGGCGTAGCGCTCCCACTCGCGGCCCTGCACGATGAAGTATTCTTCGACCATCGCAAAACTCGCCGCCAACGGCCCCGACGCGCCATTCGGCCGCAGCGCCATGTCGACGCGGAAGGTGAAGCCGTCTTCAGTGATTTCCGACAGCGCGGCAATCAGCTTCTTGCCGAGCCGCGTAAAGAATTCGTGGTTGGAAAAAGACCTTTGGTGCGGTGCGGCGGTCTGCGTTTCGCCATCTTCCGCATACGCAAAAATGAGGTCGATGTCGGATGAAACGTTCAGTTCGCCACCGCCCAGCTTGCCCATTGCGAGCACGATCATTTCTTGCGGCGTCCCGCTTTCCTCGCCGATCGGCGTGCCGTGGACGGCGATCGCCTCCGCGGTCAGCGCGGCCAGAAGAGTTCGTATCGCGAAATCGGCGAAGGCGCTCATCGTATCGACGACTTCTGCCAAGTCGGCGCGCCCGCTCAAGTCGCGCGCGATTAACGTCGCCACCACCAGGTTGCGCAAGCGCCGCATGGCTCCCGGCAGGCTCGATCCGGTTTCTGTTTCCTTTTGTAAGATTTCAGAAAAAACGGCGGGACTCAGGGATAATCCGGCAAGCTTGGCGACCCGGTCGGCCCGGTCGGGGGCAGCGCCGGTCCAGCGGCCATAGAACCGCGAGGCATGCAGATTGGTCGGCAGGGAATTGGTCGCAAGAAATGGAGTGGTGTGCATATTATTCGGCATGGACGCCGTTCGCATCGGAAATGATGGATAACGCGCCCAATGCAGCAGTATCCATGCGAACATGTGTAATTGTCAGCGCATTTTTTTATTCTACGCCGAGTCCATTTTCTTTTAAGCATTTCCATTGATGTCCACAGACCAAACTGATCCCGCCGTTCGGCTTAGCGCGTATTGGCGCGCGGTGAAGGCAGGCTACCGCTACGCCAATGGTGCGAGCTATCACCTGTTGGGTGCGCTGCTCAAACTGATTGTGCTGGTATATTTCATTTTCTGTGCACTTTTCTTGACGCTGCGCTACGCCGTTCTTCCCGGTATCGATCGCTACAAGGGCGAAGTGGAGCAGGTGATTTCGCGTGCGATCGACCATCCTGTTTCGATCGCCACGATACAAGCATCGTGGCAGGGCTTGCAGCCGCGCCTATCGCTTACCGATGTAGTGATTCACGACAAGGAGGGACGCCAGGCGCTGCGTTTGCCGAAGGTGTCCGCCACCTTATCCTGGTGGTCGGTCGCGGTGGCCAATCTACGCTTGTATTCGCTCGAAATCGATAGTCCGGATGTGGATATCCAGCGCGCGACCGATGGCAATCTGTATGTCGCCGGGATCCTGATCGACACGCACCAGAGCAGCAATGGAAAGGGAGCGGATTGGATCCTGTCGCAACGCGAGATCGTGATTCACGACGGACGGGTGCGCTGGAACGACCGCCAGCGCGGCGCGCCGGAACTGGTCTTGAATAACGTCAATTTCGCGCTATTCAATCACTGGAGCCACCATCGCTTCGGATTGACGGCGACGCCACCGTCCGCGCTGGCGACACCGCTCGATATTCGTGCAGCGTTTGACCATCCACACTTTGCGCGCAAGATTTCGGACCCGGCGCTATGGAAAGGCGAACTCTACGTCGACTTGCGCGATACCGATCTGGCCGCATGGAAGACGTATGTCGATTACCCGATCGAACTGCAGCAGGGGCGCGGATCGGTGCGCGCGTGGCTCAATTTTGACCACGCAAAGCTGGCTGAGTTTACCGCCGACCTGACGCTGTCCCATGTATCGACCGTTCTGCGCAAGGACTTGCAGCCGCTGAATTTGGTACAGGTCCACGGCCGCGTTTCGGTGCGTGAAGACATCGATTCCAAGGCGGCGGACGGCGCGTCGTTCGGGGACCGCGGCCACGCGATCTCGCTCACCGATTTTTCCTTGCTGACCGAGGACGGCTTGAGCCTGCCGACCACGACCATGAGCGAATCTTTCGTGCCAAGGAGAGGCGATCGGCCGGCCCGGACCGACATCAAGGCCAAATTGATCGATTTGCAGACAGTGGCCGATTTTGTCGGACGCTTGCCGCTACCGGCCGAGCAGCGCAAGATCCTGCTCGACTTTGCTCCGCGCGGCCGCTTGCAGGAATTCTCCGCGCAGTGGCAAGGTGAGTATCCGGACATTTCATCGTACAGCCTCAAGGGCGCGTTCATCGGGCTGTCGATGAATGCCCAGGCGCCCCGCCCGGCGCGCTTGAAGACTGCGAAAACGCCGGCGCAGGCAGCGGTCCCCGGTATTCCTGGCTTTGACAACCTGACCGGACGGGTCGACATGAGCGATCGCGGCGGCAACGTCAATCTCGCTTCCAAAAAACTGGAATTGACATTGCCGGGCTATTTCAATGAACCGCGCATGCCGTTCGATCGCCTGACCGTGCAAGCCAACTGGACTTTTCCCGACAAGGACAAGCTGCTGCTGCAAGTGGACAAGGCCGCGTTCGTGCAGGATGGCGTGGTCGGGTCGTTCTCCGGCAAGCAATTGATGCCCTTGACTGCGCAACCGGGGCAACTCGCCGGAAATATCGATCTCGTCGGCCGGATCGAGGAGTTCGACGTCAAGAAAATCGGCCGCTACCTGCCGTCGCAAACGCCTGAACATTTGCGCGCCTGGCTGACCGGCGCGTTGGAGGACGGCACAGCCAGGGATGTCAGCGTCCGCATCAGGGGCGATTTGAAGGACTTTCCATTCCATACCGACCGTCCGTCCGACCGGCCCAAGGGAGAGTTCAGTATTGTCGGCAAGATCGAACATGGCAAGCTGAACTACACGCCGGGCACCTTCGCCAAGGACGGCAAGGCACCGCTGTGGCCGCTGCTGGAGGACATCAAGGGCACGATCGCGTTTGACCGTACGCGCATGGAGATCAAAGCCGATAGCGCGCGAACCGCCGGCGTCGCCTTGTCCGACGTGAAAGCGGTGATCCCGGATTTGATGCCGGCCGATAAGATGCTGGACATCGACGGCAACGCGGCTGGGCCGCTGCAGGACTTTGTCGGCTTCACCAACGACAGTCCGGTGGCCGAGTGGATCGGTCACTTTACCGAAGAAACCAAGGCAGGCGGTAACGCCAGGCTCGCGTTGCAGCTGCAATTGCCGCTGGCGCGCATGATGGAAACAAAGGTCAAGGGGTCGCTGCAATTTGCCAACAACGAAGTGGTTTTGCAAACCGGTATGCCGCCGTTGTCGGCAACCAATGGCAAGCTGGAATTCCATGAGAACGGATTCAGTCTGAACGCGATTCGCGCTTCTTTTCTGGGCGGGGCCGTCACGATCTCGGGCGGCAGCCAGCAGGACCGCGGCATTCTCGTCAAGGCCGATGGCAGCATCACTGCGGCGGGATTGCGCAAAGCGTATGCCACGCCGACGATGCAAGGCTTGACCGAGCGCATCAGCGGTGCGGCGCGCTACAGCATGACCGTCGGCGTCAAGAAGGGCCGGCCCGGCATCGTCGTGGAGTCGAATCTGCAGGGCCTCGGACTGGACTTTCCGGTCCCGCTACGCAAGGCCGCGAATGAAAATATGCCATTCAGATTCGAGTTGGCGCCCCTCGCTTCGAGCGACGCGGCGAGCGAGCGCGATGAAATGAAAATGACGCTCGGCACCGCCATCTCGGCGCGCTACGAACGCGTAAAGCCATCTGATAGAAGCGCCTCGTGGAGCGTGGTACGCGGAGGGATCGGCGTCAATGTGCCGGCGCCGCAGCCAGACAGCGGCGTGATCGCCAACGTCAATTTGAAGGCGCTCAATCTCGATGCCTGGCGCAACGTGGTAACGGCGATGGTCAGCGGCGATACGCCGAAGGACAAGGTCAATCCGGCCGATACCTTGAATATCGCACAGTACATCGAACCGGAGGTATTGGCGGCACGCGCGGTCGAGTTGACCGTGCTGGGGAAAAAACTGGACAACGTCGTGGTCGGTGCGTCGCACCAAAAAAATGTCTGGCAGGCCAACATCGATTCGCAGCAAGCGTCCGGCTATCTCACGTGGAACGAATCGACAACCGGTGCCGGCCTCGGCAAGGTCACGGCACGGCTGGCGTCGCTGATCATCCCCAAGTCAGTGGCGTCGGATGTCACCGATCTGCTGGAAGGAAAGAACGCGGCGACGCAGATGCCGGAGCTCGACGTCGTGGCCGAGAATTTCGAGTTGGTCGGCAAGAAGCTGGGCCGGCTCGAACTGGCAGCGAACAATATACGGGCATCCGCCGTGCGTGAATGGCGCATCAACAAACTCTCGATTGCGAATCCGGACGCCGAATTGAAGGCAACTGGAAAGTGGACCAGCAAGGAAGGCGACAGCATCTCAAATCTGACGTATACGCTTGATGTGGCGAATGCCGGCACGCTGCTGGAACGCTTCGGATTCGCCAACGTACTGCGCGGCGGCAAGGGCAAGATGACTGGCGACATCAGTTGGAAGGGATTGCCTTTTTCGATCGACATCCCGAGCTTGTCGGGAAAGTTCAAGCTGGACTTGGCATCGGGACAATTCCTGAAGGTCGAGCCCGGTGCCGCCAAGCTGCTCGGCGTATTGAGTCTGCAATCGCTGCCGCGCCGGCTTACCCTTGATTTTCGCGATGTGTTTTCGGAGGGCTTTGCGTTCGACGGCATCACGGCGACGGTCGCGATTGCGCAGGGGGTGGCAAAGACCGATAATTTCAAGATGCGCGGCGTGAATGCGACGGTGCTGATGGATGGAGCGGCCGATATCGCCAAGGAATCGCAGAACCTGCATGTGGTCGTGATTCCGGACATTAATGTCGGCGCGGCATCGGTGGTGTACGGGCTGGCAGTCAATCCGGTGATCGGGCTCGGCTCCTTTCTCGCGCAACTTTTCCTGCGCGAACCGTTGATGCGCGCGTTCACCTATGAATACCAGATAACCGGACCGTGGCAGGACCCGGTCGTGAACAAGCTTGCGCGCAAAGTCGAGCCCGTAGGCAAAGCCCCCGCATCAGCGAACGAGAATCCCGAGAAAGCGAGCTAGCATGGAACCACAGGCACCAGTCAAAATCGCGGCCGTGCAGATGGTATCGACGCCGATAGTGGCGGAAAATGTCGAGACCGCGCGCCGCCTGGTCGCCGATGCCGCCCGGCAAGGCGCGCAACTGGTCCTGCTGCCTGAGTACTGGCCGCTGATGGGCATGCATGAGGCCGACAAGGTGGGTCATGCGGAGCAGGATGGCGCCGGTCCGATTCAGCAATGCATGGCAGAGATTGCATGCGAACATCAGATATGGCTGATCGGCGGCACGCTGCCGATCGCCACCTCCGCACCGGACAAGGTGCTGAATACAATGCTGGTGTACGGGCCAGGCGGCGAACGCGTCATGCGTTACGACAAGATCCATTTATTCAGTTTCAGCAAGGGTGAAGAATCCTACGACGAGGCGCGCACCATCGTCGCCGGCGCGCAGGTCGCGACGTTCGCGGCGCCGTTCGGCAAGGTCGGATTGTCGGTGTGCTACGACTTGCGCTTCCCCGAACTCTATCGCGCAATGGGTGATTGCAGCCTGATCGTGGTGCCGGCCGCTTTCACGTACACCACCGGCCGGGCGCACTGGGAAATCCTGCTGCGTGCGCGCGCAATCGAAAACCAGTGCTACGTGCTGGCCGCAGCGCAGGGCGGCCAGCATCGGAACGGCCGCCGCACCTGGGGCCACAGCATGTTGATCGATCCGTGGGGCGAGATCAAGGCGCAATTGGCCGAAGGCGAAGGGCTGGTCATCGGCGACATCGAACCGCCGCATATGATGCGGGTGCGGGACGACTTGCCGGCACTCAAGCATCGCAGGCTGTGATCGCAAGGCGCGGGCCGGCGCCCGGCCGGCAGAGACTTTGGCGCGTCCTCGGTCTATGCTCTACAATCCGGTTATCTCCTATCTATAATGTTGGGGACA
>DHXL01000062.1:985-3945 GCA_002415335.1 Oxalobacteraceae bacterium UBA5157 | reverse complement strand
ACCCGCACGTCGCGATAGATGCGCTCGACCGGAAAATCGCTGACGTAGCCGTAGCCACCGTGAATCTGCAGCGCATCCGAGCACACGCGTTCCGCCATTTCACTGGCGAACAGCTTGGCCATCGCCGCTTCCTTCAAGCACGGCTTGCCGGCGTCCTTCATGCTGGCCGCGTGCATGATCAATTGGCGCGCGGCTTCGATCTGGGTCGCCATGTCGGCCAGCTTGAATTGCACCGCCTGATGCTCGAACAGCGGCTTGCCGAAGCTGGTGCGCTCCTTCGCGTAAACGAGCGCCGCCTCGAACGCGGCACGTGCCATGCCGACCGCTTGCGAGCCGATACCGATGCGTCCGCCCTCCAGTCCAGACAAGGCGATCTTGTAACCCTGGCCTTCCTCGCCGATCAGGTTCTGCGCCGGGATGCGGCAATTCTCGAACAGGATTTGCGCGGTATCGGACGAATGCTGCCCGAGCTTGTCTTCCAGACGCGCGACGATATAGCCGGGGGTCGCGGTCGGCACCCAGAATGCGCTGATGCCTTTCTTGCCGGCCGCCTTGTCGGTCACCGCCATCACGATCGCGACGTCGGCATACTTGCCGCTGGTGATGAATTGCTTGACGCCGTTTAACACGTAGTGATCGCCGTCACCGCTTTGTTCACGCACTGCCGTGGTACGCAAGGTCGACGCGTCGCTGCCGGCGTGCGGCTCGGTCAGGCAAAACGCACCGAGCATGACGCCCTGCGCCAGCGGCCGCAGCCATTGTTCTTTCTGCGCGTCGTTCGCGTACATCATCGCGATGCTGCAGACCGGACAGTTGTTGACGGAAATCACAGTCGAGGTGCCGCCATCGCCGGCCGCGATTTCTTCCAGCACCAGCGCCAGCGATACGTAGTCGAGTCCCGCGCCGCCCCATGCTTCCGGCACCGCGACGCCGTAGGCGCCGAGCGCTGCCAGCCCGCGCAACTCTTCCTGCGGAAAGTGATGCTCCTTATCCCAGCGCGCGGCGTTCGGTGCCAGGCGTTCCTGCGAATACGCGCGCAACGCATCGCGGATCATTTCGTGCTGTTCGGATAAAACCATGTCGTATCACTTCACCGTAACGTGCGGCCGCGCAGTGCGGCCACTCTTGCGTCTACCATGTCAGCTGCTTGCCGTCGTAATTCAGAAAACTGCCATTATCTTTCGCGGTCAGTGCCGCGAGCGTCGCACGCATGCCGGAAACGCTTTGCTCCACCGGCAAGTCGGCTCCCGCGCCGCCCATTTCGGTACGCACCCAGCCCGGATGAAAGGCCACGCATACCGCGCCACGCGGTCCCAGTTCCAGCGCCGCGTCGGCCAGCACGGAGTTAAGCGCGGCCTTGCTGGCGCGATAGAGCCAGCTGCTGGAATCGTTGCGCAGGCCGATCGAACCCATGCGCGACGAAATCACCGCGAGCCTGCCGCCCGCGTTCGCAACCAGCGGCCCGATCGCCGGCAGCAGTCGCATCGCCGCGAGTACATTGGTGTGCATGACCGTATCGAAAATCTCTTCGGTTGGGGCTTCCAGTCCTTGCGAGCGCTGACCCAGTACGCCGGCGCCCTGGATCGCGACGTCGAGACGCTCGCCTTCCAGCCGCGCTGCGATTGCCGCACATTCGGCCGCGCTGGTGACATCCAGCGCCAGCGCTTCACAGCCGATGGCGGTCAGGTCGGCGAGATCTTCTTCCTTGCGTGCGGTGGCGATCACGCGCCAGCCGTCCGCGCGATACTGGCGCGCAAATTCGCGGCCGATGCCGCGCGAGGCGCCGATGATGAGAGCGGTACGCATTCAATGCCTCCTATGGAAATCATGCAGACGTTTCGATGCTTCGCACAGGCCCGGGCGCTTTGCTTCTCCGGGCCGCGCGTGGGCGGGCCGTCGTCGTTCGCCGGATGCTCGCGCGATCCGGCGAATCGACCCACTCCTGCCGATTACACCAGCTCGATCGCCATCGCCGTCGCCTCGCCGCCGCCGATGCACAAGCTCGCGACGCCGCGCTTCTTGCCGGTCTTTTTCAACGCACCGATCAACGTCACGATAATGCGCGCGCCGGAGGCGCCGATCGGATGGCCGAGCGCGCAGGCGCCGCCGTGGATGTTGACCTTCGAGTGCGGGATATCGTGCTCATGCATCGCAGCCATCGGCACTGCGGCGAACGCTTCGTTGATCTCGAACAGGTCGACGTCCTTGGTCGTCCAGCCGACTTTCTTGTACAGCTTCTCGATTGCGCCGACCGGTGCGGTGGTGAACCAGTTCGGTTCCTGCGAATGGGTCGCATGACCGACGATCCTGGCGATCGGGGTGCAGCCCAATTTCTTCGCGGTCGATTCGCGCATGATCACAAGCGCGGCGGCGCCGTCGTTGATCGACGACGACGAGGCGGCCGTGATGGTGCCGTCTTTCTTGAACGCCGGCTTGAGCGCCGGGATCTTGTCGAGCTTGGCCTTGAGCGGGCCTTCATCCTTGTCGATCACGACATCGCCGGCGCGGCCGGACACGGTGACCGGCGCGATCTCCCATTTGAACGAGCCGTCGGCGGTGGCGGCCTGGGCGCGCTTGACCGACTCGATCGCGAAGGCATCTTGCGCTTCGCGCGTGAATTGATATTTGGCCGCACACTCTTCGGCGAAGGTGCCCATCGAGCGGCCCTTGTCGTACGCATCTTCCAGACCGTCCAGCATCATGTGGTCGTACATCATCGCGTGGCCGATGCGATAGCCACCGCGCGCTTTCGGAATCAGGTAAGGCGCGTTGGTCATCGATTCCATGCCGCCTGCGACGACCACTTCGTTGGTGCCGGCGACGATCGAATCGAATGCGAACATTGCCGCCTTCATCGCCGAGCCGCACATTTTCGACATCGTCACCGCACCGGCCGAGACCGGGACGCCGGCCTTGATCGCGGCCTGGCGTGCCGGTGCCTGGCCCTGGCCGGCCATCAG
>DHXL01000062.1:522-864 GCA_002415335.1 Oxalobacteraceae bacterium UBA5157 | reverse complement strand
CGACGATAACGATAGGATCATTCATTGTATTCTCCAGAATTAGGCGGCCTGGGCCGTCGAGGTTGATGGTGTAGGTTGAGAGCTGAAGCGCAATTCTTGCGGGTACGGAAAGACGTCATCGACATAGCCCTGCATTATCCTCTCTTTGCGCGCCTGCCAAAATTCGACAGTGAGCAGATCGGCGTGGTATTTCATGAAGTATTTCTTGACCAGCGGGTTGCCCAGCAAGAAGATACCCAATTGCTCGGGAAACACGTCGTTCTTGCCGATCGGATACCACGGTTCGGCCGACATTTCTTCTTCTTCGTTGTGCGGCGTCGGGATCGCCCGGAAGTTGCAATC
>DHXL01000062.1:0-368 GCA_002415335.1 Oxalobacteraceae bacterium UBA5157 | reverse complement strand
TCGGTGATGTATTCGATTTCGTCATAATCGTAAAACACCACGCGGCCGTTGCGCGTGACGCCGAAATTCTTGTACAGCATGTCGCCGGGAAAGATGTTGGCGCCGACCAGGTCCTTGATCGCATTGCCGTATTCGATGACGCCGCGCTCGATCGCCTCCTCGTCGCCGTGCGCTTCCGCGTTGGCCAGCCAGATATTGAGCGGCACCATGCGACGCTCGATGTACACGTGCCTGATGACGATTTCATCGCCTTCTTCCTCGACCATCGAAGGCGCTACGTTCTTCAGTTCGGCAAGCAATTCGTCCGAGAAGCGGGCGCGCGGGAATGCGACATTTGAATATTCGAGCGTGTCGGCCATGCGCCCGAC
>DHXL01000246.1:5024-6317 GCA_002415335.1 Oxalobacteraceae bacterium UBA5157 | reverse complement strand
GTGGTCGGCATCGGCCAGGCGCCGGCTGATTTCGACGCCGGCCAAGTCATCGATGCCACCGGCCTGATCGTCGCGCCCGGCCTGGTCGACCTGAGCGCGCGCCTGCGCGAGCCCGGCTACGAATACAAGGCGACGCTGGAATCCGAATTGCAGGCGGCGATCCAAGGCGGCGTCACCAGCCTGGTCTGCCCGCCCGACACCGATCCGGTGCTGGATGAGCCGGGCCTGGTCGAAATGCTGAAGCACCGGGCCAAGATGCTCAACCAGGCCAATGTCTATCCGCTTGGCGCGCTGACGGTGGGCCTGAAAGGCGACGCGCTGACCGAGATGGCGGAGTTGACCGATGCCGGTTGCATCGCCTTTTCGCAGGCCGACCAGCCGATTCTCGACACCACCGTATTGATGCGCGCGCTGCAGTATGCGCAGACCTTCGGCTACGCGGTCTGGCTGCGTCCGCAGGACCCGCATCTGGGGCGCGACGGCATCGCGCATAGCGGGGCGATCGCCTCGCGTCTCGGTCTGGCCGGCGTGCCGGTGATGGCGGAGACGATTGCGCTGCACACGATTTTCGAACTGGTGCGGGCCACCGGCGCACGCGTGCACCTATGCCGCATCTCGTCGGCCGCCGGCGTCGAGCTGGTACGCGCGGCCAAGAAGGAAGGCTTGCCGATCAGCTGCGACGTCGGCGCCCACCATATTCACATGACCGATATCGACATCGGGTATTTCGATTCCAATGCACGCGTCATGCCGCCGTTTCGTGCGCAGCGCGATCGCGACGCGATCCGGCAGGGTCTGCTGGACGGAACGATCGACGCGATCTGTTCCGACCACACGCCGGTCGACGACGATGAAAAACTGCTGCCGTTTGGCGAGGCATCGCCCGGCGCCACCGGCCTCGAATTACTCTTGTCGCTGGCGCTGAAATGGGCCGACGAGTGCGTCGATCAGTCGCAGCAGCCGCTCGCGAAGGCGATCGCCAAGATCAGCGGCGATGCCGCCAAAGTGGCCGGCTTGTCTTCGGGTAACCTGGCGCTCGGCAGCGTGGCCGATATCTGCGTGTTCGACCCGGCGGCACGCTGGAAAGTCGAAGCCAAGGCGCTCGCCAGCCAGGGCAAGCACACGCCTTTCCTCGGTTATGAATTGCAGGGCCAAGTCAAGACGACGATCGTCGCCGGGCATATCGTCTTCACGCGCTGACCGCATGCTCATCTTCAGGCTGGCGCGTGTCCTGTTCCATTTGATCGTCGGCCTGTGGACTTGCGCGATCGTTTTCCCGCTGACCGATGCGGC
>DHXL01000246.1:1116-4814 GCA_002415335.1 Oxalobacteraceae bacterium UBA5157 | reverse complement strand
CTGATCGTCGCGAATCATGTTTCCTGGCTCGACATGTTCGTCATCAACTCCCTGCATCCTTGCCGCTTCGTCGCGAAATCCGATATTCGCGACTGGCCGCTGCTAGGCTGGCTAGCCGACCGGTCCGGCACCATCTTCATCGCGCGCGGTCGCGTACGCGACGTGCGCAGGATATTCGAAAGCCTGGTCGTCAGCATTCGGGCCGGCGAACATGTCGCGTTTTTTCCGGAAGGGACCACTGCGACACAAGGCACGGTGCTGCCGTTTCATGCCAATCTATTTGAAGCGGCGATCGACGCCCACGTACCCGTGCAGCCATACGCGTTGCGCTATCTGGACGCTGCCGGCGGCCTGCATCCGACTGTGGATTTCGTCGGCGACATGACGTTCGCGCAAAGCATGATCGCCATCTTGAAAGGGCCGCCGATCATCGCGCAATTAAACGTCTTGCCGGTCATCGGCTCCGAGGGTGCGCATCGCCGCGAACTAGCCGGCGCCGCGCGCGACGCAATCGCCCGGGCGCTCGGCTACCGCGCCGAAAAGACCGGCAATAAGATTGGCTGATACGCTCAAATTGTCGCGATGGAGGATTCTGGCCATGATGCGACTCCTGGGAAAGAGGAGCCTGACAGCATGCGCCATTTCGCCAAATCGGACATTTCTATTGGGCGGTAACAAGCGAACTACGTGCAACGGGCGTTATGTCAAGCAACATGCAAAATTTATTTATCAGAGGTTCCCATTTTATTATTATTCGGGTATCGTTCTACTTATTGACAATCACCCCATAAGGTGACGAAATGGCTATTACTGCTGACACCATCGACCATGTGACCCTTGAACGACTCGTTGAAGCCGGGGCCGTTCGCGGGGCCAACATTGTGGGCCAGCCTGGCGGCTGGGGCGTGGTCATTCAGTACGGGATGACCGAGCGCGTTCTAGCGGCCAAGCGTGGCGCTATCCGAATCTTCCGCAAATTTGAAACGTTGGTTTCCTACCTCAAGGACATTGGCATTACCAAGTACCACGTAGACGCAAGCCACTTTGACCCCGTCGCGCTCAAGACCGACCGCAAGCGCGCCGACGCCGCCGAGCGCATGAAGAACGCGCACGAAGCCGCCGCCTACAAGGGCTGGCTTACCCAACAGGTGCAAGAAGCGATCGACGACCCCCGGCCCAGTGTGCCGCATAGCGAAGTTGCCGCCGAATGGGCAACCGAGCGCGCCGCCTTGCTCAAGCGGGCCGAGAGCATGGGGAACTAATCTTGCCGTTATGGAAACCCGCCGCCATTGCCGACCGCAAGTGCATTACCCAATACATCGCCAAGGACAACCCAAGGGCTGCAATTGAAATGGGTGACATGCTGATACAGAAGGCCGAGAAACTAGTCCAGCATCCAACGCTTGGGCGTGTGGGGCGAGTGAAGGGGACGCGCGAGCTTGTCGTGCATCCGAATTACATATTGATTTACAGAATTGTCGCCAAGGTTCCCGAAGTGCTGCGCGTCAAACACGCGGCGCAGAAATGGCCTTGAGACAAAAAGCGAACGGCAAGGGGTTCGACCCTTGCCGCTCTGTCGTTAGGCTATGCGTTTATGGGAAAGCGTCCAACGCAAGCCCTATCGATTGCCATCCGTGGGACCCCGTATTCCGCTAGCCCCGCAGCCAATTAGCCGTCAACCTTCCGGCTGCAGAGACCGCGGGCAATCCACTTGCAACACTGCGCGCGTATCGAGCCGCACCGCCGTCAGCTGGCCGCCCCACACGCAGCCGGTATCGAGCCCGATCAAATTCGGCCGCATCGTCAATCCCAGCGTCGACCAATGGCCGAACACCACCGTCACGTCTTCCGTCTTGCGGCCCGGCACATCGAACCACGGCAGGTAACCGGCTGGCCCCCCGCCGACGCCGTCCTTCGAAGAGAAATCCATCGTGCCGTCGCTGCTGCAGTAACGGATGCGCGTCAAGGCGTTGACGATGCAGCGCAAGCGATCGGCCCCGGTGAGCGCGTCATCCCATCGTGCGGGCGCGTTGCCATACATCTTGCGCAAGAAATCGACCCAGTTCGGGCCACTTAATGCCGCTTCGACTTCCTGTGCCAGATCACAGGTCCGTTGCGCGCTCCACTGCGGCAGCACGCCGGCATGCACCAGCAGATAGCCGTCCTGCAGCAGGGCCAACGGACGCCGGCGCACCCAGTCCAGCAACTCGTCGCGGTCCGGGGCATTCAGAATGTCATCCAGCGTATCGGACCGATGCGCGGCGCGGATACCATGGGCGACCGCCAACAAATGCAGGTCATGGTTGCCGAGCACTACTTGCGCCGCATCGCCCAAGGCACGGATCTCGCGCAGCGTAGCCAGCGAACGGGGCCCGCGATTGACCAGGTCGCCGACGAAGATCAATTTTGGGTCGGGACAGTCGGCCCGGATGCGATCGAGCAGAGCGACGACCGGGGAATGGCATCCTTGGGAATCGCCAATAGCGTAAAAGGTCATGGATGCGTAAGAATGAAATACAAGACGACTAAAATTGAGCGGCGCACGGGGCGTGCCGCTGCACAATGTTGAGGAAGGACGTTTCCGATTCTAAACTGCCTTTCGGGATTCCTGGAGAGGATACGGTAAAAAGCTTTATACCTTGGGGTTCTACGCCGGAACCCCGGATTTTTCCGTCAAGTCATTGACAGAATACGGGATTCCCGTATAATCGCCGCCATGCGTACCGTCATCGAAACCCCAACGTTCCAAAAACAGGCTGACAAACTGTGGTCGGAAGATGAGCGATTGGAGTTCATTGCCTGGATTGCGGCTAACTCGCAAGCTGGCGATGTGATTCCGGGTGCCGAAGGCGCACGCAAGGTACGCTGGAGCCGTCCAGGAACAGGTAAATCTGGCGGTGCACGCGTGATCTACTTCAACCTGACCGAAGAAGAAGTTGTTTTGCTTGTAGCTGTATATGCCAAGGCGGACAGAAGCAACATGACGCCTTCCCAAATCAGAAAGGCGGTGTGACATGGACATCAAGAAAATGAATATTGACGCTGTTGCCGAGGCTATCGAGGCCGACGCTGGCGAAGCTCTCCGTGACCTGCGGCAAGCTCTGAAGGAAGCCAAGGCAGGTATGACCGGACGTGTCACAACGCACGAACAAATACTCGTGCGTCAGGCACGCGAAAAATCCGGTTTGACGCAAACAGCGTTTGCAGAACGGATTGAAACGCCAGTAGCAACACTGCGGGATTGGGAACAAGGCCGCTTCGCGCCGCCTGGTGGTGTGCTTTGCCTATTGCGTCTGATTGTCAAGCATCCTGAACTATCACGTGAACTCGCGTCTGCGTGAAGAAAAGGCTCTGTACTGCTGGGTTCCAGCATTGGTGCAAGCTGTCGCAAAACAGTTGTTTTCCGGCGCATGGACGCCAGCGGTAAAAACACCTGGCTTGAAAAGCCAAAACATGTACGACAAACCATGTCGGATAGCTTCAGCAGCCGGAAACCTTGCGTGTGCCGTTTTCCGACAGAATTTTCTGGGGTTCCGGCGTACACCCCCTACCTTGCAAGCCAATCAACGCGCTTGCGAAGGGATATCACTTTGTATATATAATATTTATTATATAGAAGGAGGTCGCATGCTTACATTTAAGGTCACCACCGTTGGCGCGTCGGAGGGCGGGTGTCGCTGTCCATGCGACGGTTGACC
>DHXL01000246.1:0-937 GCA_002415335.1 Oxalobacteraceae bacterium UBA5157 | reverse complement strand
CTACCCGCAGCCAAGGGGAAGTCAGCTTATATCGTTGCTCAAGACTACCTGAAAAATCAAAGACTTACGTTTAGAACAAATTCACCCTGGCAAGAGAATATCTACCATTGATATGTATCATATAATAGTATATACTTTGGATATGTATCAAAAAGGAGATTCAAATGCCATCCACCGCCAAGCTTTTCACCACTGGACGCAGCCAAGCGGTACGACTGCCAAGGGAATTCCGGTTTCAGGGAACGGAAGTCTTCATTCGTCGCGACCCGGCAACGGGTGAGGTCGTTCTATCGCCTAAGCCAACATCTTGGCAAGAGTTTTTCGAGCTTGCCGACCGCACCGACATTCCGGCCGACTTCATGACTGACCGCGAAGACCTGCCGGCCGAAGAAAGAAACTTGTTTTGAGCCGTTTCATGCTAGACACGAACATGGCAAGCTATGTCATCAAGGGTCACCCGCCGGAGGCTCGCCAACGACTGGTTGTGCTGCCGATGGAAAGCGTCGTCATCTCCGTTGTCACGCAGGCCGAACTGTTTTACGGCTTAGCGCGCAAGGGGCATCCAGCGGCCTTTGCAAGTCTCATACGCGAATTTTTGCTACGTGTTGAGGTGTTGCCTTGGGATGGAGAGGCCGCAACGGTCTACGGCGATTTGCGCGCCTCCTGCGCCGCTTCCGGCATCACTCTTGGCGCGCTCGATATGATGATTGCCGCGCATGCGGTTGCGGCTAGAGCGACTCTCGTAACGCACGACAAGGCTTTTTCCCTTGTTCCAGGTGGTGTCCTCGCCGTCGAGGACTGGACCTTGACATCCTCCCCGCCCTAAAGGTATGTAGAGTAAAAAATATAATATTTATGGTGTGAGTGAGTATTTGCGCTGTATTACAACACATTTTTATTTCTTATATATAATAATATTTGTCTATCTGATTCCCCT
>DHXL01000157.1:7591-20994 GCA_002415335.1 Oxalobacteraceae bacterium UBA5157 | reverse complement strand
TTACGAATTAAGTAGAGATTCGATCTGTCCTAATGTGGGCGGACTGGCGCCAGCGGCCAGGCAAGCAGCAGCCCCGGCGGCGACCGCGAACCGCAAATGTGCATCCCAGCCATGGTTGGCACCCTCGATCACGCTGAACAGAAAACCGGCGATACTGGCGTCGCCGGCGCCGACCGAGTCGGCGACCGTGATTGCGGGCGCCGGCGCGTGCCACGAATCTGCTCCCACATGGAGCGAGGCGCCCTGGTCGCCGCGGGTATAGAGATACGCGGCGCGTGGATTGAAGCTGCGCAACTGCGCGAGGGCCGCATCGAGATCATCGGTGCGAAACAAGCCGCGCAGATCGTCATCCGACACCTTGACGACATCGGACAACGCCGTCATCTGCTGCAACATTGAGTCGTAGCGGCGATCCATCAGCTTGCGAAAATTCGGGTCGTAGCTGACCCTCACGCCAGCCGTTTTCAGCTGCGCGGCGAGAGCGAGCAAGCTTGTGGACAGAGGCTCACGCGCGAGGCTGATCCCGCCAAAATGGACCCACTGCACGTGGCCCTGCCATCCGAACGGCAATTGCTGCGGATCGAACTGGAGATCCGCGCTATCGTCGCCGACAAAGAAATAATCGGGCGGATGGGTTTGGGCGACAATCGCGAGCAAGGGCGACTTGCTGTTCCGCTGCAGGAAGCGCAGGTCGAGTCCGGCGTCGGCGCTAGCTTGCCATAAGGTGTCGCCAAAGATGTCCCGGCTGATAGCCCCGGCAAACGCGGTCGACACCCCCAGCCCGGATAGCACGCGCGCGACATTCCAGCTCGAGCCGCCAACCTGGCTGCGCCACTGGTGCGCCTGACCATGGATCAGGTCGGTGAGCGCTTCACCGGCGCAAACGACGCGCGGCCATTCAGCTTGAAGCACGCGCAAGATGTCATGGCAGGCACCCATCGTGTGGTAGTCGGTCTTGCCGGCCGGGCTTTTATCGTTGCTGAGTTTGCGATTATCGGACGATAGAATGCGGTACCAGGCACCATGGCGATGATCGACAAAGTGTTGCCAGCTGTATGCCCAAATTTTTTGATACCAGTCCCAATAGGCAGTGTTGCCGGTGCGCTCCGCAAGTAGTGCCGCTGCAGCCAGGGTCTCAGCCTGTGCCCAAAAATATTTGTCGCTGTCGCAAATCACAAAATCGGGCGCGAATCCGTAATGGATGCCGCCGTGATCTGCGTGCCAGGCGTGCGTCACGGCGCACGAAAATAGCGATTCCGCACGCGGCAAGAGCCAATCCGATCCACGCTGCAGGTGCCCG
Organism: Oxalobacteraceae bacterium UBA5157; assembly: GCA_002415335.1. Taxonomy (GTDB): domain Bacteria; phylum Pseudomonadota; class Gammaproteobacteria; order Burkholderiales; family Burkholderiaceae_D; genus UBA5157. Next base: position 19,694 of record DHXL01000157.1, on the reverse strand, counting down.
GCATGGCGCTCCAGCAGCACCAGCAGTTTGGCCCATTCGGTGAAATGGCCCGGCTGATAGCCCCAGGGACGAAACAGGTTGCGCGGGTCATCCCGGTTGTAATTCCAATCGACGCTCCAGTCGTCATGGTAATGCTCCCAGATCATTCCGCCGGAGCAGACGGCCTGGCGCACCGTGATGTTGTGCGCGAGCGTTTCGGCCCGATGCAAATAATGAACCTGGCCGGTCGCGTCGAAGGCGGCGAGCAGCGCTTCGCAGGCGTGCATGTTGGCGTTCTGGCCGCGGTAAGAGTCCAATCTGGACCAGTCCGCACGGGCCTGGTCGGCATACAGTCCATGCTCCGGTTGCCAGAATCGTGCTTCCATCAAGGCATAGGTTTCGTCGAGATATTCGTGCGCCTCGGTCACGCCCGCCATCAGTGCGTGGGCGTAGGCAAGTAGGACAAAGGCCAGGCCATAGCAGTGGTTATCGCTATCGGTGATGGTCTTGTGGCACTCGCTCCAGCGCAATTGCCATGCGTAGCCGCCGGTGGCCGGATCGCGGTGCACGTCGCGCAGGAAGCGCAGCCCATGGCGCACTTGTTCAAGGTATTCGACATTGCCGAACTGGCGGTAGGCCATCGCATAGTTGAAGATGAAGCGTGCACTGCTGACCAGATGGCGATTGGCATGATCGTAGACGCTGCCGTCATCTTTGAAAAAATGATAAAAGCCGCCGCTGGCGTCGATGCAGCGCGGATGGTAAAACGCCATCGTGTGCGCTATATGGTCTTTTATCGTGGCGGCTGAACGGAAGTCGGGCAGTGTGGTCATGGTTTTTGAGGAAGATTGTGTGACGCATTTGACGTACGTCCTGCTGAATCCATTCAGATATCTGCGGCGACGTTCAAGTAGGCTTGCAGTTCTGCGACGATGAGAGCATGGTCTTCCGCCTGCGGAAGACCGGATACGGTAATCGTTCCCACGACGCCGACATCCTTGATGATCAGCGGGAACGCGCCGCCATATGCCGCGAAATCCTTGATGTCGAGGGACTTGATTTCATCAAAGTCCATGCCACGGTTTTTGTAATCGGTTCCCACATAAAACGAGCTGTGGCCGTATCGGCCGACGACGTTGTTCTTGCGTCGGATCCACTCCGCGTTGTCGTTCGACATACCCGACATCGCGTGATGAAACAGAATTTGGCCGTTCCTGCTGATATTTGCGGCGATGGCCTTGCCAGCGCGTTTGGCCGATGCGATGAGGCGAAGGCCCAGCTCAAGCGCCATCTCGTTGGTGAATTTTGTGAACTGAAGCACTTGTTCCTGATGCAGCAAAGTCTTCGACAGATCGGGGTGATTTTCCATGGTTTTCTCAGGGTTGTTAAGACAAGGACGGCTCACTCAAATGCAATGCTTCTTTTTTCCGCGTTGCTTCGCATGGCGAGTTCAATGATCTTGATGACCGCCAGCGCGTCGCGTGCTGCCACCGGCGGTGGACTGCCGTGCGCAATGGCATCGACAATGCCTCGATAGTACGATTCATAACTACCGGGCAGGGATTCCACTGCCCCGGTAATATTCAGGCCGCCTGCGGTAAAAGTGATTTCGCCATGCTGTTCAACGCATTCTTTCCCCCATCCGGGGTAGCCGGGCAATTCGCGACGAACCAGCGCGCTTTCCTGCGGATCCAGTCCATGCTTGGTAAAACTGCCTTGGTCACCATGGAGCACAAACCGAGGCCCCGGCTGTTTGACGATGGCGCTTGAATGCAGAATGATGCGCTGCGTGCCATAACTTAATACAAGATGGAAATAATCGGCGGCAGCGCCCCCTGGACGTTGTATTCCGATGTCGCATGCGATCGTATCCGGACTGCCGAAAAGCACCAGTGCCTGGTCGATCAGGTGGGACCCCAGGTCATACAAGCAGCCGGATCCCGGATTGTCCTGCTCTCGCCAGCGTTGCCGAATAGTAGGCCGATAGCGGTCAAAATGTGCTTCGTAGGTGTTGATCTTCCCCAGCAAGCCGGACTCGATGCAATGGCGGGCTGTCAGGAAATCACTGTCCCATCGCCGGTTGTGAAAGACGCTGAGCACCAGATTTTTTTGCTGCGCCAGGTTGACCAGTTCTTCGGCGTCGGCGACGGTAACGGTAAACGGCTTTTCGAGGACGACGTGTTTGTTTGCCAGTAACGCCTGCTTTGCCAGCGCGTGATGCGTGGTGTTGGTCGTCGCGATGACGACCAAATTGATATCATCGGATCCGCTCACGGCGCCTGGATCGTCGACAAGTGATATGTGGGGGAAATCCTGCCGCACCTTTTCAGGATTTCCGGAACAAATCCGGGTCAGTTGCAGACCCTTTGCGGCGCGAATCAGTGGCGCATGAAAAGTGGCGCCTGAGTAGCCATATCCGATCAGTCCGACTCTTATTTCATTCATCGCTTGTGTCCTTTAGTGGCGCTCCCGGCATCAGGAGTGATTGATGATACGATTTTTTTGATACCCGCATCATCACGCCGCCGCGTCGAGGCCGGCCACTTGCTTGATTACGATACTCGGCTATGTGTATAGCCGCAGCGCCGCGAGTCTCCGGCAGAAAACGAGCAACGTCGTCGGCTTGGTGATTCAGTATCTGACCAATCTGTTTTTTGTCGAGCGGCACATCGTCAGCGGCGGCGAGTTTCGGGCGGCAGCCACGACATCATCGAAACCGACGACGGCCAGGTCATGTCCCGCCCGCTGACCGTGAAAATCGAGCTCGTTGAGTACGCCGAAAACCACGGTATCGTCGATGGTCTCCATCGAGCCGTCGCATCTCGGTGAAATCGCAAGCCATATTTTGCTGACCCGGATAAACAATTAGGAGCTCTCCGCTGCACCGAAAAAGTATTTTGCGCCCCCCAAATTAATTGTGAGGGAATCGACACACCCAGTGCAATGGTGCGAGGGTTCGGTCAAGTTATAGTTGTCCCACGAATTAAGATGAAATCTATTGGCCGAGTCATTGATTTTTAAGACTACGCTTGCGTTCTTACTTGCCTTTTGTCGGAAAGAAACGCATCCAGAATTTGGATACGGAATCTCTGAAAATTACACCTGCAACCACGAGGACTATTCCCGCAAGAATCAGGTAAAGCACCGTGGGACCCAACCAGACCTTGAGAAGATGCCACCTCTTCCCAAAGAAATACCCGATCAGGATGTAGCTGATGGTATAGGCCGCCGACCCCGTGAGGTTGTAGAACAGAAAAATCCGCCATGAAATTTTTGACATGCCTCCGAATAAGTTGGGCACCACGGGCGGAAACAATGCGATAAATCGCGCGATGAATACCGCCCTCGCACCATGACGTTTGAAAAATCGCTCAGGCCACCTTAACCTTGGGGGCGTGAGATGAAGCCAGTGAATTTTTTCCAAACCGCTATGCCCCAATCGTCGCCCCATCCAAAAGGCACAAATGCCGCCCAGGAAACAAGCCAATGTTCCAGCCGCCATGGGTTGCCACAACGAGCCCCCAGCTTTGCCCAAGATAAATCCAGCACCCAAAAGAATCGTTTCCCCCGGCAAGGGGAAGCCGATGTTGTTCAAGAACACGACGATGAAGACGAGCACATAGCCGTAATGAGGGATGTGGGGTAGTAAAGAATGCAGCCAGTGAAGCATATTCTCCGCACTTTCCTGGCAATCGACTACCGTAGGCTCGAACAGGTTGAGCCGGGTGGAAATCCCTAGAAACGCGACGTCGTCGGGCACCACCTCGGCCACGGCGGTTCGCCAAGTTAATCTGGCTGCGGCGAATAATTGGCGCGACAGGCCTGGTCGTTACCATTACCGTGTTGGCGCGACAAAACCGGATGGCTGGTTTGGCCGGGCAACGCTAGCGGCTATCCAAAAATTTCAACTTACTTGCGGAAACGCTTCGCCAATCGCCTCGCGTACGGCGTCATCGACTGTCGTCAGCAACACAAACTTCAACTGCCGCCGCGCCTCCTCCGGAATTTCTTCGAGGTCTTTCTGATTGCGTTCCGGCAGCAAGACGGTAGTGATCCCGGCCCTTAATGCAGCCAATACCTTCTCCTTGATGCCACCCACTGGCAGCACCAGTCCGCGCAGACTGATCTCGCCGGTCATCGCACGATCGTTGCGCACCGGCCGTTCCATCATCAGCGAGGCGAGCGCGATAAACATCGCAACGCCGGCACTGGGACCATCCTTCGGAATCGCGCCAGCCGGCACGTGCACATGGATATCGCTCTTTTCAAACAGGTCCGGCGCGACATGCCATTGCGCACAAGTTGCCTTGACCAGCGTGAGCGCGGCTTGCGCGCTTTCTTTCATCACGTCGCCAAGTTGGCCAGTCAAGATCAGTCTTCCGGAACCTGGGGTACGGCTTGCTTCGATGAACAGGATGTCCCCGCCAACTGGAGTCCAGGCGAGCCCGGTTGCCACGCCGGGCAAGCTGGTGCGCATCGCGAGCTCGCTTTCAAATTTCTTTGGCCCGAGAATCGTCGCCAGATCCGCCGCATCGATATGCACCTGCAATGCCGTGCCTTCAGCAACGCGCACCGCAGCATGACGAAATACGCTGCCGATTTCGCGCTCCAGATTGCGCACGCCCGCTTCGCGGGTGTAATCATGGATGATGGCGCGGATGGTGTCGTCACCGATGTCGCATTGTCCGGGCTTCAGGCCGTTGGCTTCGCGCTGCCGCTGCACCAGATAGCGACCCGCAATCTGTGCCTTTTCTTCCTCGGTATAACCTGGCAGTGAAATCACTTCCATGCGGTCGCGCAACGGTCCGGGTACGGTGTCGAGCATATTGGCGGTGCAGATGAATAGCACTTTCGACAGATCGAATGGCACGGCTAGATAGTTATCGCGAAAGTTCGCGTTCTGCTCGGGGTCCAGCACTTCGAGCAAGGCTGCGGCTGGATCGCCGTGAATGCCGGCCCCAAGCTTGTCGACTTCGTCCAGCATCATCACACAATTGCGCATACCGGCCTTGCGGATTACCTGAATGATGTTGCCCGGCAATGCGCCGACATAGGTGCGGCGGTGGCCGCGAATTTCTGCTTCGTCATGTACGCCGCCGAGGCTCACGCGGACGAACTTGCGGTCGGTCGCACGCGCAATACTTTGCCCGAGCGAGGTTTTGCCGACGCCTGGTGGGCCGACAAAGCACAGGATTGGGCTCTTGCCTTGTGGATTGAGTTTGCGCACCGCGAGATATTCGAGAATGCGCCGCTTTACCTTGTCGAGGCCGAAATGATCTTCATCCAAGATGCGTCTGGCTTCCGGCAAATCGATCTTGTCCTCGGACACGGTCGACCATGGCAGTTCGGCCAGCCATTCGAGATAAGTGCGCAGCATTGAATATTCGGCGGCAGCTTCCGACATCTTTTCGAGCCGCTTCAGTTCCTTTTTCGCGTGCGCCTCAACCTCCGACGGCATATTCGCCTTGGCAATGGCCTCGGTCAGATCGGCCAACTCGGCCTTGTCGCCGTCAGTTTCGCCCAACTCTTTCTGGATCGTCTTCAATTGCTCGCGCAGATAGAATTCACGCTGCCGCTCATCCATGCGTTCTTTGGTCTGTTGATTGATCTTCTGTGACAGGCGTAATACTTCTATACGACGCACCAGAAGGCCCAGAACCTTGTCGAGCCGCTTCGCCAAGTCAACTGTCTCGAGGATGTCCTGCTTTTCTTCCAGGCTGATATCGAGCAAGCCCGCGACAAAATCGGCGTAGGTCGACGCCGACGTAATATTTTGCGAAGCGCTCGCCAGTTCCGCGGGCACTTGGGGCAACAACCCAAGGATCTCTGTCGAGCGCTCCTTTAGTTGGAGCAGCAGCGCCTGGACTTCTGCTATCTGTTCATCGCCTTCCTGCAAGATTTGCACGCGCGCCGCATAAAACGGATAACCTTCGAGAAATTCGACAACGCGAAAGCGCTGGTTCCCTTGGCACACGATGTAATGGCTGTTGGCTTGAGCTGCGACATGGCGCAGAATGCTTGCCACGGTGCCGATCTGGTGCAATTGCTCTGGTTGCGGTTCTTCCGCGCCAGGATCGCGTTGCAGTATTATGCCGACCCGGTGCTCGGTGCGCATTGCCTCTTGCGCCGCGGCGATTGTGCGCTCGCGTCCGATGCTGATAGGCACCACCAGTCCTGGAAATAGGACCATGTTACGCACCGGTACAATGATCAGCGCATCTTCCGGCAGTACCCACTGGCTACGCGCGGACATTTGTGTCGCTTCTGTCTTCATGGCAGATCCATTTTCATTGCGAGACGCTGGATCATGGCTGCGTTCTTGTTCAGTTTCCATCATAAATTATCCGATCTCGATAATATTTTCCGAAAGTCGAAGCTGTTGAATCGCGTCATCTGGCGCCGATCTTCGCGCATGGAAATGAGCCACTCGCCATGACCTTGGATCGATGTTTTGGCTGACGCCGAAATCCAGCGAAGAAGATGCATCTTTTAAATAGTACTAAAGCCGCTCCGCGGTTCATTCGCGGCGCTCGGTGCGTGAACCACGCCGTCAATGAGTCCTTCCAAGACTGACTTGGTCACCGGTTTCTGGGTAGAGGCACACATTGCGCGCCGCCCCGTAAGGAGGCCCATCAGCTCCATGGCGATTGTCCTTTTCTCGAAAATTTAAAAATACCACGCGGTCGCGAGATCACTTTGATCTGACGCAACAACAATTCATCGCCTTGTGTCCGATTTCTTCGTATCTCTTGATCGCGATGCGATTGGCGACCTTCACGACACACCCGGCTTCCATCAAACTATCCGACTTTGCGTGCGAAGAAGCGCTCTATGACATTGCCATCTTGTGCCGTATGTCCGGTATTGACTTGGGACGCGAAGCGGTGCCGGATGCGACTATGTAACCGTGCGAGCGATGAAGTAATTACCTCCGATTACCCACCCCTGTTCCTTCAAGTTCGAGCTTAACCGGGATTGATCCGTCTTGAGCCAGGTGAATATGTGTGAAATTGCACGATTGCCGTCCTTAGCCAACCCAGCGAACCTCGGGATGATCCTTGCGAGGGACTGGCGGCGGCATAGCCTTCGGGTGCCCGACGATAATCGCCTCATCGAGATCCATTGCGCTGCTCCCTTCGCAAAGCTGCATCAATTTACAATATTGCTCGCCATTCATCAGCATAGGTTGATTAATGTCAAATTCGATGGCGGCCAAGCGGTGCTAAGGTCGACTTATTCAGGCAGGATCAATGCCGGCTATCGTCTATTCGGTTCGATTAGACTGGAGATCACTATGCATCTGCAACGCAGCTCATGTCCGATTGGCCGGATCGCACAAAATAAGATTAGGCCAAAAAAAATTCCATGCACTCGAGCACGACACTTGTTTTTGCAAGGGTTGCTTGTGGCTCTTCTCGGCGTTGCGAGTGCGGCGCCGGCTGTGGCCTCATCGCTCCAGCTGCCTGCTCTTCTGAAACTAGCCAGCTCAGAGCACCATGCCGGCAAAGTGATCTTTGTTGAATTGGTGACACCAGACCTCGTCGTTGCCAAGCAATTTTATGGGAAATTGTTTGGATGGACATTTCGCGATATTGAGAATGGCGGAACAAAATACGCCGAGGTATCTCTCAATGGGCGTCCGGTGGCCGGACTAATTTATAAAGAATTGCCGGCAGGCGATCGACGGCGGCCAGCGTGGCTGAGCTTCATCTCCGTGCGCGATGTCGATGCAGCAATGAAGACTGCGTTACAACATGGCGCAAAGGTCCTGTCCGAGCCGCACAATATCCCCGACCGTGGGCGGGAAGCAGTGCTCGCGGATCCCCAGGGTGCCATTTTTGCTATCCTCGATTCCAGTAGCGGCGATCCGCCCGACGTTCTGGCCACACCGGGAGAATGGATTTGGAGTTCGCTCATCACTAGCGATCCGGACACCGATGCTGCATTCTATCAGTCGCTCTTTGGTTACGAAGTCTTCGATTTGACGAACGAGGATCGCGCCCAACATCTCATACTTGGATCGGAAAATATTGCTCGCGCGAGCGCTAACGCGCTGCCTGCGAATAAGCCCAATATGCATCCCCACTGGCTCAATTACGTACGCGTTGAAGATGCGGTGAAAACAGCCGCAAGAGTAGTGGCCCTCGGTGGGCGCATGCTGGTTGAACCGCGACTTGATCGCCAAGGCGGTAAGGTCGCAGTCGTCGCCGACCCTCTCGGCGCACCATTTGGCTTACTGGAATGGCCGGATACCGAGAGAAAAGAGGTGAGCAAATGATTATTTTATTTGTGCGCTGGTCAGCGATCGCCTTCATGCTAGGTCTGTTCATGGCGCTGTCGCCCGGCTGCGTGGTAAGTGGAGACGGATATGGGTACGGATACGGCGGCAGCGTGGACATCGGGGTTGATTACTATGAACCGTTCGGTGTCTACGGTGGGTGGGGACCTGGCTACCGTGTTGGGCCGTTTCGGGATGGTGGCCATCGTCTGAGCCACGGTGGTGGCCATCCACGTCCACATACTTACAAGGCTCCGCCCGCATCCCATTCCATTCCGTCTATTCCGTCGCGTTCGCGTTCTGGCCGCTCACGATCATATTAAGAGCGCATACACGATCCGATAAAAATTCTCGTAACGGGTTCATCTTGATCACCGGCTCTTGACGGCGCTATATCCAGAAGATCATGAGTGATACTGACAACCGGCAAGACAGGAAAAAGGATGAAGAAGATCTACCCTTTTGTCCGCGCATCGCTGCCCCCGCGCATCCCCATCTGCGGCGAGACCCGCTGCCCTGGCATCGCCCCAAAGCGATCGAAGAAGATCCCGATGCGATGCGCCAGGTGGCCGAGATTCAAAAGAGCCCCAGCTATCGGCAGGGTGATCAGGATGTGGAGTTCCTCAATCGCGACGACACGCGCGGCCTGCGGCTCCAGATTGATTACCAAAAACCTGAATTGTTACTCGAACAGCACGACATCGCGCATACGATCGTCGTGTTTGGCAGCACACGAATTCCCGAGCCAGCCGCTGCCGTTCGCAACGCGGAGGCATTGCGAGTCGCATCCGCGGCGAGTCCCAGCGACGCCGACCTGCAATGCCGACTCGCGATCGCCGAACGGGTAGTCGCGAAAAGCGGTTACTACACGATTGCCCAGGAGCTCGGGCGTCTAGTCGGCACCGCAAGTGTCGCCAAGACGCACGCACGGATCGTGATCATGACCGGCGGCGGCCCCGGCATCATGGAAGGGGCAAATCGCGGCGCTTATGACGTCGGAGCCAAATCGGTCGGGCTGAATATCAGTTTGCCGCACGAGCAATATCCGAACCCATACATCACGCCAGATCTGTGCTTTCGCTTTCATTATTTCGCGCTGCGAAAATTGCATTTCCTGCTTCGCGCGCGGGCACTTGTCGTTTTTCCGGGTGGTTATGGCACCTTGGACGAGATGTTTGAAACTCTGACATTGGTACAGACGCGCAAAATACGCCCGCTGCCCGTCATTCTGGTCGGCGAGGAGTATTGGCGGCGCGCATTCGATGTAGATTTTCTGGTCGACGAAGGTGTCATAGACATTGAGGATCGCGAGCTTTTCTGGTATGCCGAAACGGCGCAAGAAATATGGGATGGCATTTTATTGTGGCATCAATTGAATGGCGCACCGCTGTTGCCAGAGAACGTGAAGAGCACGGGATCGACCGGAAATACATAAGGAAAAAGTCATGAAGCTTTCGTTTCACGGCGCCGACCGAGGCGTTACCGGTTCCTGCCATCTGCTCCAGAGCGGCGGCAAGCAGATACTGGTCGATTGCGGACTCTATCAAGGCGGCCGCGAAATCGACGAGGAAAATAATGAACCGTTCGGCTTCGATCCCGCCGCCATCGATTTTGTGGTGCTGACGCACGCGCACCTGGATCATTGCGGCCGCCTGCCGTTGTTGTATAGACGCGGGTTTCGGGGCGAAATTATCACCACGGCCGCATCGCGCGAACTGGCCCGCCTCGTGTTGTTGGATTCGACTCATCTGCAGGAAGAGGAGACGAAATACCGGGAGCGAAAAGCTGCCCGCCGAGGAGGTGAACACGGCAGCATCGAGCCACTCTATACCATGCTCGACACGCTGAACAGTTTTGAAATGTTCGGACGCACGGCGAAATACGGCAACCCGGTGGAACTGGGCGCGGGCGTGCGCGCCACTTTCTTTGACGCCGGCCATATACTTGGCTCCGCCAGTATTCTGTTCGAGCTGGAAGAGTCCGGGCGAAAGCGCCGCGTATTGTTTTCGGGGGATATTGGTAACGCGGGTCATCCGTTGCTACGCGCACCGGATGTGCCTGCCGCATGCGATATCGTGGTGATGGAAACCACATACGGCGATCGCTTGCACAAAGCTCTGGAGCCCTCAGTGCAGGAGCTATATCAGGCTGTCATCGACACGTTCCGGCGTGGCGGCAACGTAATCATTCCCACGTTTGCCTTGGAGCGCACTCAGGAATTGCTATTCTTCCTGCGTTCCGGTGTGGAGAAAAATAGTATTCCCGGCTCCACGCAGGTATTTCTCGATTCGCCGATGGCGATATCCGCTACCGAAATTTTTGAGCGTCACGCGGACTGCTACGCGAAGGAAACGATGGCGATGTTCGGCGAGGGACGCGATCCTTTTCATTTCCAAGGGCTGCATTTCGTCCGCGAAACCGCCGATTCCATCGCATTAAACCGCATCAGCGCGGGCGCTGTTATCATGGCGGGGGCAGGCATGTGCACAGGTGGACGGGTGCGCCATCATCTCAAGCACAATCTTTGGCGTCGCGAATCCAGCATTGTCTTTGTCGGCTTCGCCGCCAAGGGAACGCTCGCGCGGCAAGTCATCGATGGTGCCAAACAAGTACACATTTTCGGCGAAGATATTCCGGTGCGAGCCGCTATTCACACCATCAACGGTTTTTCAGCACATGCGGACCAACAGGAATTGCTGACATGGCATGAGCGGACCGGCAGCCCGACCCGTACTTTTTTGGTCCACGGCGAACAGGAGGCAATGACGCGCTTCGCCGAATGCCTCTCTGGCATGCAGGTGGAAATGCCCAGCCTGCATGAAAGCTACGAGATTTGAAGCTGGCCAAAAACTCTTGTGATTTGCATCTGCATCTGTTGCTGCTATTGGCTGGCTAATTCTTCTCGGCCAAACGTTTGAAAAATTTCCACAGAGTTTGGCAATGAGGTGATGTCCTGTCGTGCGCACTCCTCAAGAGCGACCGAATTTCTGCAGCAACATCCGCGGGCCGCTACCAGGAGCGCAAAGAAAATACTGGATGTGCGTCAACTGCATGAAGCTTCGCGGTATCACTCCGGAGTAGCGGAAAATAGTCCAGCATCGGGGGCAGAGAACCCCGAAAAAATTAGGCAGGAATAACCAAGCCTAGCACCAACTTGGCGCGTTGCCTGCACAGTGCGGGTCAGGGCGTTTTCAACAGACCCGGTTTTATTATTGGCGCTCTGCGACCGTCGCTGTAAGCAGACACCAGCCGTCCCAGGGATGCCAAGGCGGCCTCGGATCGTTCATTCCACGCGTGGCCGTAGTTCAACCGCAAGCAATTGGTAAAGCTACGTTGTGCGGAGAACATCGGGCCCGGTGCGATGCTGATGCCAAGCGACAGCGCCTGCTGGTGGAGAACCAGCGTGTTCACTTTTTCCGGCAGTTCCAACCATAGAAAATAACCACCGAGGGGCCGCGTGGCGCGTGTGCCGGCTGGAAAATATTTGACGACGGCCTGCATGACAGCGCTCTGCTGCATCGACAGGGTGTGGCGCAATTCTCGAAGATGTCGGTCATAGCCGCCTCTGGCAAGATATTCGGCAACGGCTGCTTGGGCAGGGACCGACGCGGACAAGGTCGTTGTGAGCTTGTGCCTGGAAACGGCTTGCGCATAGCGTCCGGGAGCGGTCCAGCCGACCCGGTAACCGGGCGCCAGACACTTTGAAAAGGAAGAGCAATGCATGACGATGCCGCGGGTGTCAAAAACTTTGGCGGGGACAGGCCGCTTGCTGCCAAAGTAGAGTTCGCCGTAGACGTCATCTTCGATCAGCGGGACATCATGTTGCGTCAGCAATTCGACCAGCGC
>DHXL01000157.1:1478-7245 GCA_002415335.1 Oxalobacteraceae bacterium UBA5157 | reverse complement strand
ATGCCTTCCCGTGGATGGGTCGGCACCTCAATGGCTTCGAGCCCGATCCGCTCAAGCGACTGCAGCGCGCCGTAGAAGGTAGGTGATTCAATAATGACGGAGTCGCCTGGCCGCGTTACCGCAAGCAGGCACAGATTCAATGCATCAAGCGCGCCGTTGGTAATGATGATCTCATCGGTGGGCACATGAAGTCCGTCGATCAGATAACGCAGTGCAATCTGCCGGCGCAAATTGGCGTTACCGGGGGTTAAATCGTCGACTGTGCTCCACGGATCCATGTGCTGCATGCTCGACGTCATGGCGCGCGCCAGCTTGGCGAACGGAAATAGCATGGGGCTGGGAAAAGCCGACCCGAACGGCACCACGTCGCGCGTGCGCGTTGATTCGAGAACGTCGAACACAAGTTCGCTGACGTCGACCTGAGTCGGATCCCCATCCGGTCGGGAAACAATCTCGGGTTCAGGCGGCAGCGTTTTGATGCCGGCAATGACGTAATAACCTGAACGTTCTTTCGCGCGGATTAGGCCACGTGCTTCCAGCAGGTAATACGCTTCGAACACTGTTGACGGGCTGACGCCGCGACTTGCGCTTGCCTGACGAACGGACGGCAGCCGGTCACCGATCTTCATCACGCCGATTCGTATCGATTGGGCGATATCCTCGGCAAGCGTTTCATAACGTTTCATGAGCAAAGTTCATTCTGTCTGTGGCCGGTACCGATCCAGATTGGAAGTGGCGAACACCTTCATCAATCGCCGTTGGGATCTGTTCCGAAAACCGTACGGACTATTCAACAGCCCTATTTGCACACGGGCTTGGTGTCGCAACTCAATGATATCGATAGTGGAGCTGATAAGCAGAAGTAGATCTGATATGGTTTTTAAAACAGTTCTGCATCTGTTTAATTGTCGACCAACGGTCATAATGTTAGCGCATCCTGGCAGGTTCGATTTTGAACGGTTACATAAGTGAAATAAGTGAAATAAGTGAATCGAAATTAATACGATGAAAAAAATCTTCCCATGCGTCCTTGAGCGTTCCGCACCATTCGCCTCATCTCATAGGTCTTTGACGCGACATGTGAGATTTTTTCTTATGACCTGTGTGGCTGCGCTTTCTGGCATCAGTGCAATCGCGCGGGAATCAATTCCCGATACCATTGCCGAGCGCACGGTGGCGTGCGCCGCGTGTCACGGCAAGGAAGGACGCGCGACCAGCGAAGGCTTCTTCCCCCGCATTGCGGGAAAGCCGGCCGATTACCTGTACAGCCAGCTGATCAATTTCCGTGATGGGCGCCGGCACTATCTGCCCATGACCTACATGGTTGACCACCTGTCGGATGCGTATCTGCGCGAAATGGCGACCTATTTTTCCACGCTGCGCCTGCCGTATCCGCTGCCTCAAGCCGTTGCTGCGAGCAGGGCACAGCTGCAACGGGGACAGCGGCTCGTCATGAAAGGAGATATGACAATAAATGTTCCCGCTTGTATTGCCTGTCATGGAGAAAAGCTGACGGGCGTTGCCCCATCGACCCCTGGATTGGTCGGTTTACCGCGCGATTATTTGAATGCCCAGTTCGGCTCCTGGCGTAACAAGGCACGCAGAACGGTTGCGCCGGACTGCATGGCAAAAATCATTGCGCGCCTGAGTCCGGAAGACATTGCCGCCGCGACTGCCTGGCTTGCTTCGCAGACAGTGCCAACTGATAGCGCACCGGCGACGTCGTTGCCGGGAAAGCGTCCCATGTCATGCGGCAGCATTTCGCAGGGAAGGGCAGGTCAGCCATGAAACGAATACTGTTAATCGTCGTCCTCGCTGTTGTCGTCGCTATTCCTGCCGCGATAATCGGATTCCAGTTCGCGAACGAGCCCGGTCGCGCCATGGCCGGTATTCCGGTTGCCAGTGGCTCCGAACAACCCACACGAGGCGCCTATCTTGCGCGCGCCGGCGATTGCATGGCCTGCCACACTGCGCGCGGTGGAAAATCTTACGCGGGCGGGCGGCCCATTCCGACGCAATACGGCAATATTTTTACACCCAATATCACCCCGGATGCAGAGACTGGCATTGGCAAATGGACGGCCGATGACTTTTGGCGCGCCATGCACAATGGGAAATCAAGGGACGGCAGTTTTCTCTATCCCGCTTTTCCTTACCCGAATTACACGAAAGTGACGCGCGCGGACTCGGATGCCATTTTCGCTTATTTAAAGACGCTGGAGCCGGTTGATCAGCCAAATCGGGAACATGAATTGCGGTTTCCCTACAACCAGCGGTTTCTGCTTGCCGGGTGGCGCGCTCTGTATTTTCGCCCCGGTGTCTACGTACAGGTGACGAGGCGGTCCGTTGATTGGAATCGTGGCGCCTACCTCGTGCAGGGGGTGGGGCATTGCAGCGCTTGTCATACCAGCCGCAACAGCGTCGGTGCCACCGATACCAGCGCGGAGCTGGCCGGTGGTCTAATCCCGATGCTGAACTGGTATGCGCCATCATTGACGTCCGACGTCGAGGCCGGTTTGGGGAACTGGGACGAGCAACATATCGTCGATCTTTTGAAGACGGGGGTCTCCGCCCGCGGAGCGGTCTTTGGACCGATGGCGGAAGTCGTTGGGAAAAGCTTGCAGTACCTTGCCGATAGCGATATCAAAGCCATGGCAATATATTTGAAATCACTTCCGCAAACCGAGACGCCGTCGGAACCCCATGCCGTCTCGCATTCGCAGGACATCGAGAGCGTCATGCAATTGGGCGCAAAACTCTACGACAAGCACTGTGCTGAATGCCATCAAGCGAATGGAGCGGGTCATCCTCCTTACTATCCGCCATTGGCAGGCAATCGCGCCGTCACCATGCATTCTGCGGTCAACCCAATTCGGATGGTTCTGAATGGCGGATATGCTCCAAGCACGGGTGGCGACCCCCGCCCATTTGGCATGCCGCCGTTTGGTTATGCATTGAACGACGCTGAAGTCGCCGCCGTGGTGTCTTATATGCGCAATTCATGGGGAAATCGGGCACAGCTCGTATCTCCTGCGGAAGCAAACCGGTATCGTGGCACAAGCTTTGATTGACAAGGATGGAGCGGCAGTACAAACGATTCTGGAATCCGTGTATGCGAAGCAGGCCGCACCTTTGCCAAAATCGTTTGCCGGCGTCGGCAGGCTCTATACTCATCCAAACGCACAGAAAATAAAGACTCCATCATCATTAATCACAATTCTTTGAGCGGCCGAGATTTAGCCGCTGCTCTTGCCGTCGTCCTTATCTGGGGATCGAATTTCATTGCCATGAAATTTGCGCTGCGCGACTTTACCCCGTTTCAACTCGGCGCCGCGCGCTATATTCTTGCGATCTTGCCGCTACTGCTGGTAATCAAGCCGCCGAAGCTGCACTGGAAGTGGGTCGTGCTGTATGGGTTGCTTCAGGGCGTCGGCCAGTTTGGACTGCTGTTTGTCGCGCTTCACGTCGGCATGACCGCCGCGTTGGCGTCGGTGCTGATGCAGACGCAGGTGTTCTTTACTGCGCTGCTCGGATTCATCATGCTTCGTGAGCGTGCGAGTCGCGCGCTGCAGGTCGGATTGTTGCTCGCGGCTGTCGGGTTGGGATGCTTTGCGATGAACTATGTAGCGCCCCATCGTGCGGCTGCGTCCAGTACCACCGCGCTTGGATTCGTGCTCAGCATCGCGTCAGCCTCGATGTGGGCCGCGTCAAATATTGTGGTGCGACGGGCGCAGCAATCGACGCCCAATTTCAGGGTGATCCCCTTCATGGTGTGGAGTAGTGTGATTCCGATCGTGCCGTTCATTCTCATGTCGGCGATATTCGACGCCCCGACGACGCACTGGCGCTGGCTGGCAGCGCCGTGGAGCAGTTGGGTGGCGGTCGCCTATCTTGGCTGGATTGCAACGATCCTGGCCTACGCCCTTTGGACCGGCCTGCTGAAGCGGCATGCGGCCAATCGCGTGGCGCCATTCAGTCTCGGAGTGCCGTTGGTGGGTCTGGCAAGCGGCATGCTGGTGCTCGACGAGGTGGTGACTTGCTGGCAGTGGGCCGGGATCGCGCTGATCGTGTCGGCGCTGGTGACTGTGCTGTTTGGTGGGCGTTTCATTCCGGAACGTGCGGCGAAGTGTGCCTGAGTCGCGACATCTTAGCCAGGGATTTGCGTGGATGCGTTCCACTTACCGCCGGCGGGGCTATGGCGTATGCGTGGCGGCCGAGACATTGAGGAGGGTGAAATGAGACGACCCGTATTCTTCAACCTGACCCAGATTCAAATGCCGTTTTGTCCTTGGCACGCACAATCTGACGTGTGACCTGATTTGATATCTCGCAGCAGCGGTGCCCGGAGCCGATCGGCGGTTTATCTCCGGCAGATTCCGGTTTGGGGGTGTTGCGTAATACCCCGTCGGGGCGATTCGCGTATTGCGCTCATGCGCGTTCCGCTACCGCCCATGAATGGTTTGATGATCTGAATGATGCGTATGTGTTATTCCTGCCTAATTGTCTGCCTGGCTTGAAGCATGAACAAACTCTAAGGGCTGCGTCACGACTGCGGCGATAAGCGGCAGTATGGCCTTTGGCGTCGGCTGCACTCAGTGGCGGTGACGGTGGTGGGCATCAGGGAAATGCGTATGCGTGTGGATCAGCGCTTCATGTTGATGCCGGTGGCTGTGCTTCGTGCCGGGTGCGACCGGGGTGTCGTGGGCGTGATGATGATGCTCGTCGTGTATGTGCTCGTGTTCGTGTTCCTGCGCCTCATGCGCGTGTTCGTGTCCATGCCGTTCGGTAAAGTGCAGCCAGACGCCGAGCATCATCAGCGCCCCGGCACCGAGCAGCGGCAAAGTTACCGGTTCACCCATCGCGATTGCCAATGCCGCGCCGAAGAACGGCGCGACCGAGAAGTAAGCACCGGTTCGCGCCGTGCCGAGGTGGCGTAGGCCAACGACGAACAGCACCAGACTGACGCCGTAGGCGAGGAAGCCCACGATCATCGCACCAGCGAGGTTCGGCAGCGGCGGCCATGTTGCACCCAACGTGAATGCCAAGCTCAGATTGACCGAGCCGGCGACCAGCCCCTTGATAGAGGCGATCCAACTGGCGTCTGACAGCGATACCTTTTGCGTCAAATTGTTATCGATACCCCATGCAAAACACGCGCCGAGCACGGCCAGCGCCGGCCGAAGACCCGCGAAGCGCGCTTCGCCCGGCCAGCTCAGTACGATTGCACCGGCAACGATGGCGGCCATGCCCAATGCAATACGGCGGTCGAAATTTTCTTTGAAGGCGAACCATGCCAACAATGCGGTGAACACGCCTTCGGCGTTCAGCAGCAGCGACGCGCCTGATGCAGGCATGCCGGTCAGACCCAGCATCAGCAGCACCGGGCCGATGACGCCGCCTGCCACTATCGCACCGGCGAACCACGGCACCTCGGAGCGCGGCAGCCTGACGGCTGCGCTACGCCTCAAGCGGCGATAGAGAGTCAGGCCGATGCCCGAGCCAAGGTAGAGCAGGCCCGCAAGCAACCAAGGGCTGACACTGTTCAGCAACAGTTTTGCGAACGGCGTACCGGCGCCGAATAGCAAGGCAGCGCCAAGCGCCGCCGACACACCGGGTTGGCCCACCTTTTTTCTCCAGTTCATCACCGTTTTTCACCTCTCGCTTCATGTGATTTTTAACAGCCACTGCGTTGTTGTCAGCCCCGCGAAATCTTGGTAGCCGATGGCTATAGAAATCAAAGGGTTACCTTTGCGCAAAAATGCGTATT
>DHXL01000157.1:0-1293 GCA_002415335.1 Oxalobacteraceae bacterium UBA5157 | reverse complement strand
ATTAGCCGTATATATTTATATTTTTAATATTATACGGCCAATGGACTACTATCCGATACCAGACAATGCCGCACGCCAATTCATTGATTCCTCGACCGTGTTCGGGGAATATTGTCGCGCGCGTGCGGCGGCCCGGCAATACCAGGGTGGCATGTACTGGAAAAAGCAGGACAGCTACTGCTATCTTATCAAGACCAGGCCGGACAACCGGCAAAGGCGTATCGGCCCGCGCTGTCCCGAGACTGAAGTCGTCTACAAGGAATTTGTTACCCGCAAAACTGAGACCGAAGCACGCCTGGCGTCGTTGGCCGGTTCGTTACGGGAATCTGAACGGCTGAATAAGGCACTAAAGGTAGGCCGCGTACCGAGCGTTGTCATTTCCGTACTGCAGGCCATTGAGGAGGCAGGCCTGGCTGAGTACTTCACCATAGTCGGGACCCATGCGCTCTACGCATATGAGAGTGCGGCCAGAATTCGCATTGTTCAGAGCGCGCTGGCAACGCAGGACGTCGACTTGCTATGGGATGCGCGGCGCAGGGTGCAGTTCATGGCGGACATCGCTCGACTCAGCACCTCCGTTCTGGCCATTCTCCAAAAAGCCGACCCGAGCTTTCGGCGCAGGGAAGACCAACTCAGCACGGCCATCAACGACAAGGGATTCGAGATTGATTTTTTGCGACGAGTGCCCGAAGGCGATGACCCGCATCCGCTACGGCTGACTGCTGACGAAGGGGATTTGAGGCCGGTCCAAGCCCGCCGGGCCAATGTGCTGACTGACGCACGCCATTTCGAGCACATAGTCGTTTCGGCGACGGGCCGCATGGCGCTGATGCGCACGATTGACCCCACGGTCTTCGTGGAATTCAAAACCTGGCTGGCAACCGGTGCACCAGACCGGCCTGCCATCAAGCGCCGGCGCGACGCTCAGCAAGCAGCTATCGTACAGTCCTTGCTGAACGAAAGCCTGTTGATTCCCTGAACCTGCCGGGCTGGTGCCCGTATCCTTTATCGAGACGGAGGTTGCCTATGCTGCTACTTCTTGCCAGGCGCTTAACGTGTTGCAGGCGTCGAGAGGCGTGAAATATTGGATTTGTTAGCTTGCTGCCGGTTACAGCAGGGCAAAGAATCAGTCGTTTCGGCCATGCCCGTATTGCGCGTAATTTCTTTCTGCAATTTGACATAATATAAATTATACGAACTTGTAGAGCACGAAAAAACCACCGGACCGGCAGAAAGTCGGTCTTTTTTTTCGCTTAAAAAAAGGAACAAGATGCGATACCCAAACACCCGCTA
>DHXL01000033.1:10676-13015 GCA_002415335.1 Oxalobacteraceae bacterium UBA5157 | reverse complement strand
GATCGGCCATGCGCGCCAAGGCGAAATCGACCTCGCCGGCCTTCAGCATCTGCAGCAGCCCGGGGTTGGTCGCGGTCTGTACCACCACCCGCGCGTGCGGATGCCTGCCGCGAAATTCGGCAAGCGCAAGCGGCAGCAAATCGGGCGCCACGGTGGGCAGCGCACCGACGTACACCACTTCGCTTTGCGGCTCCTGCTCAACGCCAACCGCTCCTTTCAGGACATTGAGCGCATCCAGCACGGCGACTGCATGTGTCAAAAAGGTTTCGCCGTCGCGCGTCAGTTGCGTGCCGAGCCGGTTCCTTTCCAGCAGCTTGACGCCGACGATGCCTTCCAGCTCGGTCAGCGTCTTCGAGATCGCGGGTTGCGTCACCCGCATGTTCGCCGCAGCCTTGCCGAGATTGCGGGTCTGCGCGACTGACACGAAGCAGTCCAGATGACGCAATTGCACCCGGCTCTTAATAATGGGGTTATTCATAACCACAGGTTATCAATTTGTCCGTAAAAATTCAATTTACGTGAATACTTCTCACGTATAAAGTGTATGCGCCTTCGAATAAGTAGCGCTAAGCACTGAGGCTTTCAGTAATCGACCAGTACCGACAGGAGATTCCAATGACCGAGAAAATCGGAGAGTTCCACCAGCGCGACCGCAGCGTGCATCCACCTGCTTATACGCCCGAATACAAAACCAGTGTATTGCGCTCGCCAAAGAACGCGCTCATTTCATTGCAGAACTCATTGTCGGAAGTGACCGGACCGGTGTTCCGCCGCGACGAACTCGGGCCGCTCGACAACGACCTGATCATGAACTATGCGAAGGACGGCCTGCCGATCGGCGAGCGCATCGTGGTGCATGGCTACGTGCTCGATGAAAACGGCCATCCGGTACGCAATGCGCTGGTGGAAGTATGGCAAGCCAATGCCGGCGGCCGCTATCGCCACAAAAAGGACCAGTACATCGCGCCGATCGATCCGAACTTCGGCGGCTGCGGCCGCATGCTGACCGATGACAACGGTTACTACTTTTATCGCACCATCAAGCCGGGTCCGTACCCGTGGCGCAACCGGGTTAACGACTGGCGCCCGGCCCACATCCATTATTCGATCTCCGGCTCCGGCTGGGCGCAGCGCCTGATTACGCAGATGTACTTCGAAGGCGACCCGCTGATCGCGACCTGTCCGATCGTGAAATCGATCAACAATGAAGAAGCGGTGCGCGGCCTGATCGCGCCGCTCGATCGTTCCGCCGCGATCCAGCTCGACAGCCTGGCCTACCGCTTCGATATCGTGCTGCGCGGCTCGCGCGCCACCCTGTTCGAAAACAAGATTCAAGGAGCCAAGTAATGCTGAACCAGCTCAACCAATTGAAGGAAACCGCATCGCAGACGGCCGGTCCATACGTCCACATCGGGCTGGCGCCGAAGCAGGCCGGCTTCGACATCTTTGAAAAGAACTTCACCAACGTACTGACCGGCCCGAACACCAGTGCCGAACGTATCCGCATCGAGGGCCGCGTGATCGACGGCTCCGGCACGCCGATGCGCGACGTGCTGATCGAAATATGGCAAGCCAATTCCGCTGGTCGCTACCATCATCCGGCGGACCACCAGGACAAGGAACTTGATCCGGATTTCCGCGGCTGGGGCCGTGCCTGCTCTGACTTCGAATCCGGCGTCTACGGCTTCGAAACGATCAAGCCCGGTGCGGTCGAAGGACGCAACGGCAGACTGATGGCACCGCATATCAATTTCTGGATCGTTGCGCGCGGCATCAATCTCGGACTTAATACACGCATGTATTTTTCCGATGAGCCGGCCGCCAATGCGGTGGACCCGGTGCTCAACCTGATCGAATGGGAAGTGCGCCGCAAGACGCTCATCGCCGAACGCAGCGAACGTGACGGGCAGGTGGTGTATCGTTTCGACATACATATCCAGGGCCAGGACGAAACCGTGTTTTTCGATATCTAGCAGAGCGTTTCAACCGACCGCTCGCCGCGCACGCGCCGGTGGCAAGCGGCCGATAGATCAAGTATGGCCGGCACAAGAAAAAGGACACCGCATCATGGACAACGCTTCTTCGAACACCGCCATCCGCGTGATCCAGCAGGAGCATAGTTGCCTGGCTGCGGTCATCAAAGGCATGCAACACTTCACGCGCGTGATCGCCGCCGGCGGCAAGGCGCCTGACCTCAAGGTATTCCGGGCGATGCTGCTCTATATCAGCGAGTACCCGGAGAAGATCCACCATCCGAAAGAAGATCATTACCTGTTCGCGCCGCTGCGCGCGCGAACGCACGAAGTCGACGACACGATTGCGAAACTGGAAGCGCAGCA
>DHXL01000033.1:5193-10454 GCA_002415335.1 Oxalobacteraceae bacterium UBA5157 | reverse complement strand
GAGCACATGACGCTGGAAGAGGAAATTATTTTTCCGGCCGCAAAGAAGTATCTGACAGTCGAAGACTGGACAGCGGCCAACAGCGCATTTGGCGCTAACAAGGATCCTCTTTCAGACGTCGACCACCGCAATGACTTCGACAAGCTGTTCTCGCTGATTACCGCGATCACACCTGCGCCGCTCGGTGTCGGCCCGGCGCTCGAATGACGATCGGGATTTCCCTATTCTCACTGATCCCATTATTGCGACGACTGAATCTTGTAATCGGCACAGGGGCCGCCGGTATATCTGAGCGGTCCCCTGTCACACCACCCGGCATGCGGGTCCGCACCGGGCGGTTCGAGTAGTTGAAGTTATGAGAGTCGGGGCACGCCCAGGCTATCAAAGTAGGTAATCGTCAGCACGTTATCGGTTGCCGATCGCTTGGAATTGCGCCAATTTCTGCAAATGTTATCGCCGATACCTGACCCTTCAATGACGTAGAAAACATAGCAGCGGTCCAGCAGGACAAACATGGGTAATTAATCGTGAAAATGCTGGATCACTTTCCGACGATCGTCAACAGCTAGGTCATTTCCTGACGACCATCAACACGCAACAGCACCAAAAGTTCCTCCAGCGTGCCGCGAAGTTGAGCATCCAATCCGACCGTGCGGCGCTCGATTTCGTTGGCGATGTCCATCATCAACCAGCCCAATTCATCGAGGGTCGCCTGCAGTTCACTCAGTACCATGCTTTCTTCGCGCGCCATTTCCAGCAGCGCGTCCACATGCTCGGGATCGATCCCTGCCTGCAGCACCAGCGAACGCAGCATCGCCATCCGTTCCTTGAGGAAATCAAGTTCCGGTGCCGCAACCGCCTGCTCATCGAGGCGGACGCGCAATATCTTCCAGCTCGCGAGGACTGCGGCGACATGCATCAGCTGCACCGTCGCATCGTGTTCGACCGGCGTGCTGTGCGCTTCATTCGTATCGGCGCGCAGCAAGTCGCGTAGCGCACCGACCACCGATGGATCAAGGCGCCGCTGATTCAGGCGCAGCAACACGTCTAGCCGTTGCAGGTCAAAACGGCGCACCACGCCTTCCATGACTTCCGCCACGCACAGCGCAGTGTGCCAGTGGAGAGTCCCGGCAGATCGCGCAGTACAACATAGCTGGTGATCGGATGAACATGAATGTAGCGGCGCTCTTGCGGCGTGATGCGATGGCCAGGGGCCAGAAGCGCCGGGACGGTGTGCATCTCGCCGAGGTCGTGACACAGTGCGACCAACAATAAGTCATGCTTGTCGCGATTCGATAAACCCAGTCGTATTGCCAGTGCAAATGTGGCCAGCGCGGTGCGCAGCGAGTACTGGAAAAGGGCGAGGCGCTTCTCATGCATCACTGTCAGGCGGAAGGCAAGCGGTCGTGGCAATGCCAATGCCCCCAATCCGTGCCTGAAGCCCAGCGGATCGCCGGTTCGGTCGGCCAGCCGTGCCGTCGCCGAGTCACTGGCAAGTAACTTGTTGGCTTCATTGGCGAGCTGCGCCGCGTCCACGGGCCGTTCAGTCGATAGCACAAGATCAAGCGGTACGCGCAGTTTGTGGAGATTCAATCGATCGTACTGACTGCGGTTGATGCGGGCGCCCTTGGCAAACAGTTTCATGCCATTGGCGGCGTAGATGTCTTCGTGCGCGACAATCTCGTGCTCCTCACCCATCTCCGTCATCCAGTTCGTAGAAATTGCTCAAGTATTTCGAGATTGCGGCCGCATGTGGCGCCGATGACCTTCGCATTTGGCTGTTACAGTATTGTGTGACACGCTTTACTCGAAGGCTTCAAGCATTTCGTAATCTCCATGCTTACTCCGGTTGCTTCCAGTCGGAGCGGTTGACGGACGGGAATCGCACATACCGAAAAAACGCTGCCGTTGCGGGGCGCACGGGAATGCGGTAGGTGCACTGACAACGCAGGCAAACTATGCTTCCAAAAGCATAACGACGAACACGACAGGTTCAGGGATGGGTTATGGTCTGCCAATCACTGCGACAGGTGGTACTCCGCCTTACCACTATCAGTTCGACACATTCGCAAACGGTAGCCCGCCTCTTGGATTAAGCGTCAATCTGGTGTCCGGCGAACTGAATGGAATGCCGACCGTGGCAGGGACTTATCACTTTGGGGTTTGCGCTGTTGATTTAGTAGGCGCATCGTCGTGCACCCAGATACAAATGACCGTCACAGCGCCAATAGCGACGACGCCGCCGCCCTCATCCGGTACCTATTATTGGGCAAATTGGAGTTGTGGATCTACTGCGGCCTGTGCGAACTTGATGGGAGGATCTTCTGGCTCCGCCGGTCCGATGTGTGCCTCGAGTGATTGCAGCGCGTGGGGAAATAAATTTATCGCAAATGGTTATGCGTGCTCCACCACTGCAAATTCTTCCAATAAAACCACCGGCACTCCGTCTAATGGTGTCTGTTGGAAGAGCGGCGTTGATTTTTAGAGATGAAAGAACAGCTCACGCGGCATGGATCAAATCCCGATTAATTTGCGGTTTGCGCAATTGGACGTGACCTATTTGTGACTGGATGTGCTTGCTGACGGCGTGGGAAAGCGTTGCAAGCAAATGATTCATAAATAAGTATGTGTGTCAGAAGGCGGCTACGAATCAAGCGCTCGCCGGCTCGATTCCAGCCAACCGCACCAGCAATATCGAGGGGTTACAGGCTCAGGCATGTAACCCCTTTCTCGTTTACGCACGGGTTCCACAGCGCCGCCGATAGTCCGGCGTAGAGGCGATCGCATCGGGCCGCGCGCGGCGTTCTCTTCGAAGGACATTGCTTTACGAAATACTTATGATAAAGTCGCTGCAAGTTCGCTTTCCTGGCCACGGCATTCATGGGAGGCGCGAGTGCCCGCAGTGACGATACCGCACGACTGCTTTGTGTGCCTGATCGGTTCGATGACTTATTTTGCACACATGGGATTTCGGCGATGAACTTTCACGAAGTTGCAATACGCGGCATGACGATGCCCGCCCTGGCTATGCTGACATCGATCGCTTGCGCCGCGCCGGTTACGGTCCAGGTCAGCGATGCATCCGGCCAGCCGCTGGCGGACACAGCCGTTTATGCGGAGCCGGCCTCCGGACATCTTGCGGCGAAGGCGGTCCGCACTGCTGAAATCGAACAAAGGGCAAGAAAATTCTCGCCACTGGTGACCGTCGTCCAGACCGGCACCGAAATTTCGTTTCCCAATAACGACACCGTGCGGCACCATGTGTATTCGTTCTCGCCGGCCAAAATATTCGATATAAAGCTTTATTCAGGCGTGCCGGGCAAGCCGATTTTGTTCGACAAACCGGGAACCGTGGTGATCGGCTGCAACATCCACGACCAGATGGTTGCGTATATCCAGGTCGTGTCAACGCCCTACTTCGCGAAGACGGATGCGACCGGCAAGGCGACACTCGACGGGCTCGTTCCGGGCAAATACAACTTGAAGGCATGGCATTTCAATCTTCCGGCCGGCACGCGGATTCCCGAGCAGCCACTCGACTTCTCGGGTGCCGACACCACTGCGACGTTCAGGCTCAACGTCAAGGCCGGCATGGCCCCCAACTAGGAATCCTCGATGCGATTCCACAGTCTTGAAAGCCGGATCGTCGCCCTTTTTGTCGTCCTTATTTTACTTGTTCAGCTGGTTGGATTTTTCGCGATCCACAATGGGATCACCGACAACGCCCATGCCGCCATCAGTGACGAACTGGTGTTCGGGCAAAAGATTTTCCAGCGTTTGCTGGAGCAGAATGCGAACAGATTGACGCAGGGCGCGCAACTGCTGGCCAAAGATTACGGATTTTTGCAGGCGATCGGAACCAATGACGACGAAACGATCGCATCGTCATTATCCGACCAGCGTGCCGACATCGGCGCCTCGCTCGCGCTGCTGGTCGCGCCGGACCATCAGATCAAGGCGGCCACCGCCCCTCCGGCGGCCAATTTGGCTCAAACGATTCTGCACCTGGTGGACCAGGCCGAACAGCGCGGCAGCGCGAACGGAATCAGCATCGTCGACAACGATCCTTACCAGGTCGTGGTCGTCCCTATCAAGGCGCCGGTGACGATCGGCTGGGTGGCGATGGTCTTTCCGATCGACCAACGGCTGGCGGCGGATATGAACGCGTTGTCCGGACTCCAGGTCTCGATCCTCACGCGCGGCAAGACCGGCCAATGGACAGCGGATGCCTCGACCTTGGCCGCGGCCGACGTCGCCAGCCTGACCGGCCAGTTGAACGGCTCGTCTGCGAACATCACCTCCTTCTCGAACTTCGCGGTTTCCGGCAATGAGTTTAGCGCCCGCATCGTGCCGCTGGCGCCGGATTCCGCGCAGAGCGCAATCGTCGTGCTGCAGCGTTCGATCAGCGAAGCGATCGCGCCCTACACGCGGCTCCAGGTCAAGATGCTGATCCTGACCGCGCTCGGCATCGCGATTGCGGTCGCGGGCAGCATTTTCACCGCCAAACGCATTACCGGACCGCTGCGCAGGCTGACCGAAATTGCCAAGCGCCTGGGTGCCGGAACTTATGAGGGCCAGATCGAAATCCAGCGGGAAGACGAAATCGGCGAACTGTCCAAAGCCTTTGCCAGCATGCGCGATGGCATCGCCAATCGCGAACTGGAAATCCGCAGGCTGGCGTACTGGGACACGCTCACCGATTTGCCGAACCGCGCACAGTTCGCGATCATGCTCACCGACGCCATCGCGCAAGCCGGGCAAAGCAACAGCGCCTGCACCATCCTGATGATGGACCTGGACCGCTTCAAGACCGTCAATGACGTGATGGGTCATCGCTTCGGCGATGCGCTGCTGCGCCTGGTGGCCGAGCGGCTGGCCCTGCAATTGCCGAATGGAGGGAATCAGCTGGCGCGCCTGGGCGGCGACGAGTTTGCGATCCTGCTGCCCGATACGAACATCGATGATGCGCAACGAGTGGCAGTCCGTATCCTCAAAGCGCTCGAAGTTCCGCTTTCCCTGGAAGAACAGACCGTCGACCTCGGTGCGGGAATCGGCATCGCCGGTTATCCAGCGCATGGCGCGGATGCCGAATTGCTGCTGAGCCGCGCCGAGGTGGCGATGTATGCAGCCAAACGCAGCGGTAACGAGGCGGTGGTGTATGACGCGATCCTCGACAAGGTGAGCCAGCAGAGCCTGTCGCTGCTGTCTGAATTGCGCGCGGCGATCGATGGCAACCAATTTCGGCTGTACGTGCAGCCGAA
>DHXL01000033.1:0-4997 GCA_002415335.1 Oxalobacteraceae bacterium UBA5157 | reverse complement strand
GCCGAGCAGACCGGCTTTATCCGCGTGCTGACGCGCTGGGTACTCGACCGGTCGGCAGCGCTATGCAGCGAGCTGGCGGCGCAAGGCGTCCGGCTGAAAATATCGATCAACCTCTCCGCCCGCGATTTGCTGGATCTGGACTTGCCGGCGAAGTTCGCTGAAATCCTGGCGCGCCATCATGTCGAGTCGTCATCCTTTTGCCTCGAGATCACGGAAAGCGCGATCATGGACGATCCGCAGCGCGCGCAGCAGACACTGGAAGGCCTGCATGCGATGGGCGTTGATTTGTCGATCGACGATTTCGGCACCGGCTATTCGTCACTGGCTTATCTAAAACGACTGCCGGTGGACGAGTTGAAGATCGACAAATCCTTCGTCATGAATATGGAGCGCGATGCGGACGACGCGAAGATCGTGCGTTCCACCATCGACCTCGGCCACAACATGGGATTGAGAGTCGTCGCCGAAGGCATCGAGAGCGAAGCTGTGTGGAACATCCTGGTCAGGATGGGCTGCGATCAGGGACAGGGCTATTTCATGAGCAGGCCGATCCCTTCCGATCAACTGATCGCATGGAAGACGCAATGGCTGCCGCCGCATGGCACGCAAGAACCGGACGCCGCTGCGCGCCTGGCTTGATCACCGTTAAAGAAGAATAGTCGACATGATGCATCCCGAATGGCTGCCGGTTGTGATGCGAGGCTCGTTCAGCGAAATCTATGTGATGGATTGCGACACGCTGCGCTTCCTGCAGGTCAATCAGGCCGCATGCAACAACCTGCAGTGTGCGGCCGGCGAACTGATCGGCAAGACGCCGCTCGATATCGCGAAAAAGCTCACGGTGGACATCATGGACCTGGTGTTGCGGCCGCTGCGCGGCGGCCAGGCGACGCAGTCCGCACTGGACACGATCCACGTCCGCAAGGACGGCAGCACGTATCCGATCGAATTTCGTCTTTTCTATTGTCCGTCCGCTACGCGTCCGGTCTTCATCGCCATCGGCAATGACATCAGTTCCCGTTATGAATCCGCCAAGGCGTTGCGGCTCAGTGAGTCGCGTTTCCGGGCGATTGTGTCGAATACCCCTGGCCTGGTTTTCCAGTTTCTGCGGGTGACGGACGACGCCGTGTCGTTCCCCTACCTGAGCGAAGGCTGCCAGGCCCTGCTCGGCATCACGGTCGAACGGCTGCGCGCGGATTCGTCGCTGTTTCTCGCCTTGATCCTGGCGGAGGATCGGCCATCCTGGACCGCCGCGATGAATGCATCGGCCGGGGACATGAAGGGCTGGAACTGGGAGGGGCGAATCTGGATCGAGGAGTGGAAGGATACCAAATGGATCAATCTGCGCGCGACGCCCCGCATGCTGGCCGACGACAGCGTGTTGTGGGAGGGGATCATGACCAACATCACCGAAAGCAAGCTGGAGGAAGCCGAAATCAAGCGTTCACGTGCACAGCTGGCGGAACTATCCGCGCACGTCGAAACCGTTAAGGAAAAGGAACGCACGCACATTGCGCGCGAGATCCACGATGACGTAGGCGGCAACCTGACCGCGATAAAAATGGCGCTGGCCCTGCTCACGCGCCGCCTGCCGGCGGATGTGGTGCTGGCCGAGAAAGCCGGCTATGTCGATTCGCTGGTCGATCGCACGATCGAGGCGGTGCACCGGATCGCGGGCGATCTGCGGCCGAGTGTCCTCGACTTCGGGCTGCTTGCCGCGATCGATTGGCAGGCCAAGGAATTCGAAAAACAGGTCGGCATGCCCTGCACGTTTACGTCGAACAAGAAGGAGATCGAATTGTCGCCCGATCAAGCCACGGCGCTGTTCCGTATCGTCCAGGAGGCGCTGACCAATATCAGCAAACATGCGCACGCTACCCGTGTGATGGTGCGGCTGGTGCGCACGAATCGCAATGTACGCCTGGAAATCAGCGACAACGGGCGCGGTATCGCCGCCAAGGACCGCCTGAAGCCGCAATCGTTCGGCATCCGCGGCATGGTTGAGCGCGCGCTCGCGCTGGGCGGAAATCTAACGATCAACGCGGTGCCGGAAGGCGGTACCATGGTGTCCATCAAGATGCCTTTGTCGGATTCATGACAGCATATTAAAAAAAACGATCCAGGGCGATGTCATGACAGCAAGACAGATGATTAAGGTATTGATCGCGGACGATCATGCGATTGTGCGGGAGGGCTTGAAACAAATCCTGGCCGACACCAGGGACATCGTGGTCGCCGGCCAGTCGGAAAACGGCGTCGATACCATCAATCTGGCGCGCAAGGGGCATTGCGACGTGCTCTTGCTCGACATTTCGATGCCAGATCGCAGCGGCATCGAAGTGCTTAAGCAACTCAAGAAGGAATTTCCCAAACTCGCGGTGCTGATGCTCTCGATGCACCGCGAGGACCAGTACGCGATCCGTTCGCTCAAGGCAGGCGCGTCCGGCTATCTCAACAAGCAGAGCGCACCGGCCGAACTGGTGAATGCGATTCGCCAGGTCGCATCGGGCAAGAAATACATCAGCCTGGCGCTGGCACAGGAACTGGCCAACCAGATCGGCGACGACCACGAAGCGCCGCTGCACGAATCCCTGTCCGATCGAGAATACCAAACCCTCACCATGATCGCCTCCGGCAAGACCGTGAGCGACATCGCGATCGAATTGGCATTGTCGGTCAAGACCATCAGCATGTATCGCTCGCGGCTCCTGCAAAAGATGAAATTGCGCCACAATGCCGAATTGACGCACTACGCGATCAAGAACCACCTGGTGGAAGAGTAGCGCCGGCCATTTGATCCATATGCGCAGCTCAAGCAAAAAAATAGCGTCGCTTTCCGCCTCTAATCCACCCATCGCGCGCGCCTTGCCCGTAATAGCATAGGGATATGAAAACTATGCGCTAAGACGCGTTGCCATGGCAGACCACCCCGCAAAACCGCCTCCGCAGAACCCCGCCGACATCGCGCGCGAGGCCTTTCGCCGGCTCGCGACACGCCGCATCGCGCCGACGCCGAACGCCTACCGCGATATCTACGATGAGATCACGGGCACCGTCGCCGAACCGGGCGCGGACGCCATGCTGGGCACATTTGCGGCGCGCGTGGCCGGCGCCCCCGGTGATGTCGCCGGCATCGGCCAGCGCCTGAATCACGCCCTGCTGGCGCGCGACTGGCAAGACTACGGCGAGCATCTGGTCCAATTGCTCGAAAAATTTCTGGCCGCAAGCAGCACGACAGCAGGTACTCCTGCGCTCGACCAGCAGGACGCACGAACCGTGACCGCCGCCGCCGTTGCGGCGACGCCAGTCACGCGCTCCGGCGAACACACCCCGGCGGCGCTGATCGACGGCCCGCAGGCGCGCCTGCTGCGCGAACTATTGACACGCACGCTGACGTTTGCCGTGGCCTCGCTGCTGCAAGGCGCGCCGGAGCTGGCCGAAGAAGCGGACTCGCTGGCCTTGTCGATCAAGGATGCACTAACCGAAACAGCGCTGACGGAGGCTGCCGCACGGCTGAAACAACTATGCTTCAAGATCGAATTGAAAAGCGGCGATATCGCTGAGCAGCAGGAGCTGCTGCTGCGTCTGTTCAAGCTGCTGCTGGAAAACGTCAGCGAACTGGTGGAAGACGACTCCTGGCTAAGCGGACAGATCGCCGGCGTACAAAATCTACTGGCCGGACCGATCAGCCACAGCGCCTTGAAAGACGCGACGCGCAGCCTGAAGGAAGTCATCTACAAGCAAGGCATCCTCAAACACAGCCTGACCGAAGCCAAGGTCACCGTGAAAAACATGATGCTTACCTTCGTCGACCGACTGAGCGCGGTGGCGACCACGACCAGCGACTACCATGAAAAAATCAACCAGTATTCGAAAAAAATCAGCCAAGCACAAGACATCGGCGAACTCAATGAAATTCTGAATCATGTGATGCGCGACACGCGCGCGACGCAATCTCAAGCGCTGCGTTCGCGCGACGAAATGATCGCTGCCCGCAAGGAGGTGCAGGAAGCCGAAGCCCGCATCCTCGACCTGGAATCCAAACTGGAACAGATGAGCGAACTGGTGCGCGAAGATCAGCTCACCGGCAGCCTTAACCGGCGCGGGCTGGACGATGTGTTCGAACGCGAGCTGGCGCGCTCGGACCGGCGCGTATCGCCGTTGTGCGTGGCGATGCTCGACCTCGACGACTTCAAGCGGTTAAACGATACGCATGGTCATCAGGCCGGCGACCAGGCGCTGGTGCACCTGGTGCGTGTGATCAAGGATACCTTGCGCACGATGGACGTCATCGCACGCTTCGGCGGCGAAGAATTCCTGATCCTGCTGCCCGATACGCCGCTGAAAGATGCCAAACAGACCATCACCCGGCTGCAAAGGGAATTGACCAAACGGATCTTCATGCATAACAATGAACGACTCCTGATCACCTTCAGCGCCGGGGTCGCATTACGCGCGCCGAAAGAAACCCAGGAAGCGGTCGTGGAACGCGCCGACAAGGCGCTGTACGAGGCAAAGAAAGCGGGCAAGAACCGCGTGATTGCGGCCAACTAGCCGATCCTGCAGCCCCGCGTCCGGCCATGTAGAAAAGCAGCGGTTGGCGAAACCGGTCGCATTCGCCAGCTCATTTCCAGGCACCGGCTTTTCATTGAAAAAAGAGGAAGAAAAGCGCCCTGCTCTGCCTCTTGATTTCCCGGACGACGCCGATAATTCAATCATCAAGGAGAGGCAATGCCGGGAACCACAGAAGACTCGCTCGATCCGCAGGACTGGCAGGCAATGCGCGCGCAAGGTCATCGCATGCTCGACGACATGATGGATTACCTCGAACAACTGCGTCAGCGCCCGGTCTGGCAACCGATTCCGCCACCGGTGCGGGAATCGTTTCACCAGACTCTGCCGCGGCAACCAAGCGAGCTGGCAGCAGTTCATGCCAGCTTCATGCACGATATCCTGCCGTATGTAATCGGCAATGCACACCCGGGTTTCATGGGCTG
>DHXL01000274.1 GCA_002415335.1 Oxalobacteraceae bacterium UBA5157 | reverse complement strand
GATCCGTCTGGCCGGCGTCTTGCTCGATGAAAAAGCCTACGACGAAGGCTTGAAGGTGCTGTCGGCCGACTTGCCGCCCCAGTTCGCGAGTGCCGCTGCCGATCGCAAGGGCGACATCCTGGTCGCGCAAAACAAGATTGCCGAGGCGCGTAACGCGTATCAAACGGCGCTCGACAAGACCGATCAAAAGAATCCGGGCCGCCAACTTATCCAGTTGAAACTGGACGCGATCGGCGGCACGGCCTCGAAAGCCACGGCTTAGTTGCTTCTTAGGCGCGGATCAAGCGCTCAACCAGGTAAAAGGAAAAAAATGCGGAATGCAGTCAAGCGCGCAGGAAAACTCGCATGGGCCGGTGTGGCATTGGCGTTGCTGGCCGGATGTTCATCGTTGAACCCATTTGCCAGTCCACCGCGCAATCCGCCGGCCGCGTTGGTCAATTTTAAAACGACTTTGAACGTCCGCACCGCATGGTCAACCGGCATTGGCGGAGCCGGCGTTTTTGTCTTTTCGCCTGCGTTCGCCGATGGGGGCGTATTCGTGGCCGCCGCCGACGGCACCATCGCACGGCTGGACCCGGCCAACGGCCATCAAGTGTGGCGCATCAATGCCGATACGCACTTGACTGCGGGAGTCGGCAGTGACGGGCATACGGTTGCCGTCGCCGGCGAAAAGGGTGCCGTCCTGGCATTCGATGCTGACGGAAAGTTACGCTGGAAAGCGCAGACATCCAGCGAAGTTCTGGCGCCGCCCACGGTCGGGCAGGGCCTCGTGATTGTGCGCAGTGTGGACGATCGTATCGAGGCGTTCGACGCCGAATCAGGCTCCCGACGCTGGACCGTACAGCGCACCGCCCCCGCCTTGACGCTGCGCACGGCTTCAGCGATCGTGATCGCGGGTCCGACTGCATTTGTCGGCTTGCCGGGAGGCAGATTGCTCGCGCTGGCACTGAGTAATGGCGGCCCGCGCTGGGAGATTTCGGTCGGTGATCCAAAGGGCGCCACGGAATTGGAGCGTGTAGCGGATATTGCCGGTGCACCGGTCGCGATTGGACGTGATGTTTGCGCGGTTTCCTATCAGGGCCGGGTCGGATGCTTCGACGCCGCCAGTGGCGCTCCGCGTTGGACCAAGGACTTGTCCAGCGATGTCGGCCTGGGTGCCGATGAGCGGTTCATTTTTGCGGCGGACGAGCACGGCTCGATCGCGGCATTTTCGCGGGAAGGCGGTGCCAGCGTATGGCGCAATACACAGCTCGCTAATCGCCGCCTGTCAACGCCGGTTTCATTCGGTCGCGCGATTGCGGTTGGCGATGGACAGGGCTATGTCCATTTCCTGTCGCGCGAAGACGGATCTTTCCTGGCGCGTGTCGGCACCGATGGCAGCCCGATCAATGCCCCGCCGCTGGTGACGGATACGCAAGTAGTTTTTCAAACACAATCAGGGACAGTGGTCGCTTTAGCGATTGAGTAACAATTTGATGAAGCCGGTTATCGCACTTGTAGGTCGACCCAATGTCGGCAAATCCACGCTGTTCAATCGGCTCACCCGGTCGCGCGATGCGCTAGTCGCCGATCTTCCGGGATTGACGCGTGATCGCCACTATGGTGAAGGCCGCATGGGCGAACGACCATTCCTGGTGATCGATACCGGCGGTTTCGAGCCGGTCGCCAAGGAAGGCATCATGCACGAGATGGCCAAGCAGACCAAGCAGGCCGTCGCTGAAGCCGATGTCGTCATTTTTATCGTCGACGGACGGCAGGGTTTGACTCCACACGACAAGACCATTACCGATTTTCTGCGCAAATCGGGACGTTCGGTGATGCTGGTCGTCAACAAGGCCGAGGGCATGAAATACACCTCGGTCACCGCCGATTTTTACGAGCTCGGATTGGGTGACCCATACGTCATTTCCGCCGCGCACGGCGACGGCGTGATGGACCTGGTCGAAGAAGCGCTGACGCTGGCACTCGCGCAACGCACCGCCGTCGACGAGGCGCCCGAGCCGCTCAACAATAGCATCAAGCTCGCCATCGTCGGCCGACCGAATGTCGGAAAATCAACTTTGGTCAACACGTTGCTGGGTGAGGAACGCGTGATCGCATTCGACCTGCCGGGCACCACGCGTGATTCGATCGAGATTCCCTTCGAGCGCGACGGCAAGCAATATGTGCTGATCGATACCGCCGGCATACGTCGCCGCGGCAAGGTTTTCGAGGCGATTGAAAAATTCTCGGTAGTCAAGACGCTGCAATCGATTTCGGAAGCGAATGTCGTGTTGTTGCTGCTCGATGCGCAGCAGGATATTTCCGAACAGGATGCGCATATCGCCGGTTTCATTTTGGAATCGGGCCGGGCGCTGGTGGTCGGCGTCAACAAATGGGACGGATTGGTCAGCGACAAGCGCGACGAAATCAAGATCGATTTGGAGCGTAAGCTGAATTTCCTGTCGTTCGCGAAGTTTCATTTCATCTCTGCGCTGAAATCGACGGGCATCGCCCCTCTGATGAAGTCAGTCGACTCCGCCTACGCGGCGGCGACCATCAACCTGTCCACGCCGAGGCTGACCCGTGCGCTGATCGAGGCCGTTGAGCATCAGCAACCTCGCCGCAAGGGATCGATTCGCCCCAAATTGCGTTATGCCCATCAAGGGGGGCAGAATCCACCCATTGTGGTTATTCACGGCAATGCGCTGGACGCGATCGATGACAATTACAAACGCTATCTGGAAAAACACTTTCGCGAAACTTTTTCGCTGATTGGCACTCCATTACGTATCGAGTTACGTTCGGGTAAGAATCCATTTGCCAAGCAAGAGAAATAGCCTTAGAAGTTTTCTTTAGTTTGGCAGCGAACGTAAAAATCGATTACATTCGTCATACATCCATTAGTCGAGGCACTTGAATAATACGCAAGTCGCCTCCAACTCCTAATCACAACAACACAATGGAGCTGCCATGAGCAACAAAGGGCAACTGTTACAAGACCCCTTCCTTAACGCCTTAAGAAAAGAGCATGTTCCCGTCTCGATTTATCTCGTGAACGGAATCAAGCTTCAAGGCCACGTCGAATCGTTTGACCAATACGTCGTCCTGCTGCGCAATACAGTGACGCAAATGGTCTATAAGCACGCGATTTCAACCGTCGTTCCGGCGCGTGCGGTCAATCTGAACGTCGAATCCGAGGCGGAGTAAAGTCCGCATTGCGGGCAATCTGATGCATTATCTCTAGCATGCGCGCTGCCTTAGTCGGCGTCGATTTCGGCAACGGCGACTTTGCCGCCAGCCTCGAAGAACTGTCCCTGCTTTCTCAATCTGCCGGGGCAGAACCTGTCACAACTGTGACGTGCAAACGCTCCAGCCCGGATGCAGCCTTGTTCGTCGGTTCCGGCAAAGCGAATGAGATCGCCGATGCAGTGATCGATCACCAGATCGATATCGTCATCTTCAATCATGCGCTGTCGCCGGCGCAGCAGCGTAATCTCGAGCGGCATCTGAAGATCGGGGTGGTCGATCGCACCAGCCTGATTCTCGATATTTTTGCCCAGCGCGCCCAGAGCCATGAGGGTAAGCTGCAGGTCGAACTTGCGCAATTACAGCATCTGGCGACACGTCTGATTCGCGGCTGGACTCATCTGGAACGCCAGAAAGGCGGTATCGGCTTGCGCGGACCGGGCGAAACGCAGCTTGAGACCGACCGTCGCCTGTTGGGTGACCGGGTCAAGGCGCTACGCGCGCGACTCGAGAAACTGCAGCGCCAGCGTGCCACCCAGCGGCGCGCCCGAGGACGCAGCCAGACTTTTTCCGTGTCCCTGGTTGGCTACACGAATGCCGGAAAATCGACCTTGTTCAATGGACTGACCAAGGCGCGGGTGTATGCGGCTGATCAGCTTTTTGCGACGCTGGACACGACTTCGCGCCGGATTTACCTTGGTGATGCCGGCAATGTGGTGATGTCCGACACCGTTGGATTTATCCGCGAGCTGCCGCATCAATTAGTCGCTGCCTTTCGCGCCACGCTGGAGGAAACCATCCATGCCGACTTGCTGCTGCACGTCGTTGACGCAGCCAGTCCGGTGCGCATGGATCAGATCCAGCAAGTCAATCTGGTACTGCAGGAAATCGGTGCCGATCATATTCCGCAGATTCTGGTCTGGAACAAGATTGATGCTGCAGGCCTTGAGCCGGGCTTGGAGCGTGACGAGTATGATAAAATCCGACGTGTTTTTATTAGCGCACAGACTGGAGCCGGCTTGGATCTGTTGCGTCAGGCAGTTGCCGAGTTTGCGAAGATGAATAGTACGGTGTGTCTGGACGACGTGCCGCTGGCCGAGTCCCACGATACGCACGCATGACAGAATCACCTGCC
This sequence comes from Oxalobacteraceae bacterium UBA5157, assembly GCA_002415335.1. GTDB lineage: Bacteria > Pseudomonadota > Gammaproteobacteria > Burkholderiales > Burkholderiaceae_D > UBA5157. Next base: position 3,245 of record DHXL01000274.1, on the reverse strand, counting down.
TTCTACCCATTACTCTTAAGCCGGATTGCGACAGAATGCTTGTTCCCTTATTCAAAAAACTTGGCCTGAGATTTTCCCTGAAAGACCCCCGCTGGGGTCGCGGTTCGCAAGACAATAGTCAGCATCAGAATCAGGACGGCAGGAAGCCGAGCGACGGTCCGCCCGACCTCGATCAGCTTTGGCGGGATTTCAATCAGCGCCTGAATCGCTTGTTCGGCAATGGCGGTGGGGGCGGTAGTTCCAGTGGCGGCGGTTTCAAACCCGACATGCGAGGCGCCGGAATCGGGGTAGGCGTGATCGCGCTGATTGTGCTTTTCCTGTGGCTGGTCAGCGGTTTTTTTATCGTGCAAGAGGGCCAGACGGGCGTCGTATTGAGCTTTGGCAAATACAGCCATACGACGCCGGCAGGCTTCAACTGGCGTTGGCCGTACCCGATTCAAAGCGACGAAATCGTCAACGTCTCGCAGGTGCGCACGGTCGAGGTTGGCTATCGTTCGAATGTCAAGAACAAGCAGGCCAAGGAAGCTCTGATGCTGACCGATGACCAGAACATCATTGACATCCAGTTTGCGGTGCAATACACACTTAAGAACGCGTCCGATTGGTTGTTCACTAATCGCGACCAAGAGGACACGGTGCGGCAAGTATCGGAGACAGCCATTCGCGAAATCGTCGGCAAGAGCAAAATGGATTTTGTACTGTACGAAGGACGCGAGAAAGTCGCCTTCGATGTTGGCCAATTGATGCAGAAAATACTTGATCATTACAAGTCCGGGGTGCAAATCACCAACGTCACGATGCAGGGCGTCCAGCCTCCCGAGCAGGTGCAGGCTGCGTTCGACGATGCGGTTAAGGCCGGCCAGGACCGCGAGCGCCAAAAAAATGAAGGACAGGCATATGCCAACGACGTCATACCAAAGGCACGCGGCGCCGCTTCAAGGTTGATGCAAGAGTCCGAAGCTTATCGGGCACGCGTGACCGCCAACGCGCAGGGCGACGCATCGCGCTTCAAGCAGGTGCTGGCCGAATATCAAAAGGCACCGGGCGTAACCCGCGATCGTATGTATCTGGAAACCATGCAACAGATTTTTTCGAGTACGACCAAGGTCATGATCGACGCCAAGGGGGGCAACAATTTGCTTTACCTGCCTTTGGATAAGCTGATTGCCCAATCTGCAGCGGGTGAACTGGCCAAGCCGAGCGCTGCAACGCCGGCGGTGCCAATGGTCAACCCGGCACCGGACCCACTGCAATCGCTCGACTCGCAGCGCCAAAGAGATGCACGCAGTCGTGACGGACGCGATTCGCGCGATCGGGAGACACGTTAATGAACCGCATTATCTCCTATGCCATCGTCGCGTTGATCGCGTTGACAATATTGTTTTCCACGTTATTTGTGGTCGACCAGCGGCAATACGCAATCGTGTTCGCGTTGGGCGAGGTCAAGCAAGTAATCAGCGAACCCGGCTTGCACTTCAAGTTGCCGCCACCGTTTCAGAACGTGCTGTTCCTGGATAAGCGCATTCTGACGCTCGACACGCCGGAAGCGGACCGTTTCATTACGGCCGAGAAAATGAATATCCTGGTCGATGCGTTCGTCAAGTGGCACATTACCGAGCCCAAGCTGTATTTCGTCAGCTTCGGCGGCGATGAGCGGCGCGCTCAAGATCGGCTGTCGCAAATCGTGAAGGCGGCGCTTAATGACGAGATCACCAAGCGTACTGTGCGCGAAGTGATTTCAGGTGAACGCGGCAAGGTGATGGAAGCGATTCGCCAGAAGGTCACGGACGAGGCCAAGCAGATCGGTGTCGAAATCATCGACGTGCGCCTGAAGCGCGTCGATTACGTCGAACAGATCGATGCGTCGGTGTATGACCGCATGAAGGCGGAACGTACGCGGGTCGCGAATGAACTGCGTTCAACCGGTTCGGCCGAATCGGAAAAAATCCGCGCCGACGCGGATCGCCAGCGTACCGTCCTGCTGGCCGAAGCGTATCGGGATGCCGAAAATATTCGTGGCGAAGGCGACGCCAAGGCTTCGCAGATTTATGCACAGGCATTCGGTCAGAATCCCGAGTTCTACAAGTTTTACCGGAGCCTGGAAGCCTATCGCGCCAGTTTCAAGAGCCGCAGCGACGTGATGGTCGTCGATCCCAATTCTGAGTTCTTCAAATACCTCAAGAGTTCCGGGACCGCCAAGGGCCAGAAGTGATGCGGGTCGGCCGTGACCGGCGCACCGATAGATGCGTCCGGTTTGAGGCCGCAGTTCGAGCGCATCATATTGCTGCATTGGCGCGAAACACCTAACCGCATCGGCCGTTTGCCGATGACCGGATCCGCCGTTTCGGATCATTCGGATCAATTTCACTGCTATGCGGGCTGTCGGCAATAGGTTTGGCCCATTTTTTCTGACGTATTTTTCCTCCTGCTATGCCCAACTGGCTTCTCCCTGAAAATATCGCCGATGTCCTGCCGTCCGAAGCGCGCAAGATTGAGGAATTGCGTCGCATCGTGCTCGACAATTTCCGCCTTTACGGCTACGAACTCGTGATGCCGCCGCTGCTCGAATATCTGGAGTCGCTGCTGGCCGGCGCCGGGCCGGATACCGATCTGCGGACGTTCAAGCTGGTCGACCAACTGTCCGGCCGCACCATGGGCCTTCGCGCCGACATGACCACGCAAGTCGCGCGCATCGATGCCCATTTGCTCAACCGCGTGTCGGTCACCCGCCTTTGTTACGCCGGCAGCGTGCTGCACACCCGTCCGTTTGGCCTCCATGCCACGCGAGAACCGCTGCAAATCGGTGCCGAGATCTATGGCCATGGCGGGCTGGAAGCGGACGCGGAAGTGCAGGAACTGGCATTGGCGTCACTGGCGCTGGCCGGCTTTACGCAGGTGCGGCTCGATTTATGTCACGTCGGGGTCTTGCGCGCCATTATTGCCAATGACGGCAAGGCCGGGCGAGACGAGGCCGCGTTGTACGCTCTGCTGCGGGCCAAGGACACGCCCGGATTACAGGCGTTAACAACCGGCTACGATGGCGCCACGCGCGCTGCGCTGCTGGCCTTGCCGAGCCTGTATGGCGACGTGGAGGTGCTGGCGCGCGCGCGTTCGACATTGCCGCAACTGCCCGGAATTGGCAAGGCGTTGGATGACCTCGAGTCACTGATCGATCTGGCCGGCAGTGCCAGCGTGACGATCGATCTGGCCGACCTGCGCGGCTATCAGTATGAAAGCTGTCTCTT
>DHXL01000363.1:7036-7896 GCA_002415335.1 Oxalobacteraceae bacterium UBA5157 | reverse complement strand
GGCGGTGGTAGCTATGGCGGTGGCGGACATCGCCGCTGACGCTTGCATCTTCGATCTCCGAGAGAACGGCCCCGTTTTAGCGGGGCCGTTCGCTTTTGGCGGTTTCGCTTCGTTGATACCCCAATTCAACTCCGGTGACGGGGTGCGCGGGCGGGTTGTTGGCAATTTCTCATCCGGCGTGAGACCAAGCGCCCAGCGCGGGCGAACTGGGCGCGGGCGTCAGTGGATTTGGTGGGCAGCTGAGACATAGAATGGAGGCCATCGTCGAAGACGCCATCACACAGTGGCGTATAGCCGAACCATCGGCGACAGTCTTTTGGGGCCGCCGATGGTGTTAGGCTGTACGAGCCGTTATGTGAGGGGAACCTCCTATAAGGTATATCTCACTCAGTCGAAATTGATTTGCCGCCGGTGGACTTAAGGATTTCGTGGACCTTGGCCTTGTTGGTGTCATTAATTTCGACGCCCAACAGCATGCCGGCTCCCCCTATTGCCTTCTCATATGACTTCACATGATTGTCCGGCACCCCGAGGCCGATCAGTCCACCCAAGACACCGCCGGTTGCACCGCCTGCGCCTGCGCCGGCCAGAGCGGCTACGACTGGCCCCGCCATCAGCAAACCCGCGCCGCCTGTGGCCACCACGGTTCCTGTCGCCAGTAGCCCGGCGGCCAATGCCCCCAGTACGCCACCCACCGTCGCGCCGGTGGCCGCGCCTTCCGCGCCCTGGTTGCCACCCACCACGCCGAGATACTGGCCGCGCGATCCTTCACTCACCACTAGGCTGATTTGCGCCAGAGCAATGCCGTTCGCCACCAGGCGTTCGGCCGCCAGAGACGCTTCATTGGGGTTGTCGTAGAT
>DHXL01000363.1:5900-6851 GCA_002415335.1 Oxalobacteraceae bacterium UBA5157 | reverse complement strand
GCTTCATTGGGGTTGTCGTAGATAGCGAGCATATGATGGGCCATTTGATCTCCTCCAGGGATGTTGATGCCCCGGCAGCGCCGTTACCGGTCTGCTGGACAGTCAGTGAACAGCTTGATCCCAAAAAGGTTGCGCGCGCCGGAGTGGTTTGGTTTCACCTTGCAGGCGGTGCAAGTGGCTTTCGCTCAGATGCTGTACTGCGCTTGAAGATGGGAGGCCGCTTATCCCCGCAGCCTATCCCAAGTGAGAGATAAAGCGGAATGCTGATGGCGATGAAGCCGTAGCTGTAACCGACTGTCTGATAGACTAGCCACATTGATCTGAAAACCGGTAGTCGCGGCCTAAGCCGAACTGGTTCGATCCAACCGTCCTGTGTCTTGGGGGAGTTTCCCAAGTGTCTTCCGATGAAGCGATCGGTAATGTTTTCTCGCAAACAAAGCGAGCACAACATTACGCAGTCCATCCTCTTCAGCACCTGGCTCAACGACATCCTGCGGGACCGCAAGATGAGCGCCGACGAACTCCAGTAACTTCTGGATTACCGATCACCCATCGCTGTCCGCTCTTGGCTTGATGGACAGTCCCGCCCGCCCCTGTGGCAGCTTCCTGCGCTGGCCCAGACGCTCAGGGCGGACCCAGTGGAAGTCAATCGATCAGCTACCGGACTTGGAGGCCATCCTGCGGATCGAAGTACTGGACCCTCGCGGTTCGGTCTTTCCCCGGTCCGACGATCTCGCCCTGCGCGCCTAGCTGTTGGACTTAGCGTTGGCTTCGGCTATCAGCTTCATAAGCTGTGCCATCAGCGTCCGGCCATACAGCTGACCATCTTCGGGATAGCCCTCGCTACGCAGCTTGTTCTTCAGTTCCTTCGTATCACTCACGGTCCCGCTGGCGGCGAGGGCGAAGGCGCGTTCAATCTGAGTGGGCCGGTCTGTCATTGAGGATTTATGG
>DHXL01000363.1:3648-5818 GCA_002415335.1 Oxalobacteraceae bacterium UBA5157 | reverse complement strand
GTCTGTCATTGAGGATTTATGGCATGAACTGTGCCGCCTGACAGCCCCACCTTCCTCGCTAAGACCGGATGCTGAGACCAGACTTATTGCCCGCTGGGACGGCTTTCGCTTGCGGTCGTCTACCTTCAATGGACGGCTTAGACGCGCTCTCTGCGACCAAGCCCGCGCGAGACTGGACCTATACGTGAGCCCCGGCGTCGCTCGTAACCCAGATACTGCAGCACTCCAGTGGTGGCTATGGCCGCAAAGGCGAGCATCACCCATGGCAGGTTCGGCTGTTTGATACCCCACTGATAGGTGAAGGTGTGCACCGCCATGAGGGCAAATGCGGCATAATTCCAGCGCTGCAGCTGCTTCCAGCCCGGTGTGCCCAGCTTACGCAGCGAGACATCGTTCGAGGTCGCCAGCAGAGCCAGCAGGGTAAGCGCCGCGAACAAGCCGGTGAGATTACCGAGCCCGAACACGTCATGGCGAAAAGGCTGGACGTGTTTATCTCGCCAATTCTCATAAATGTAATAGAGCCAAGGGCGCCCCCGCAGATGCTCGAAATTCCCCACCACAGCATGAAAGACACTGGCGAGGCCCGCCCAGATCCCGATGTCGCGGCGAAAATCCATCGAAATCGCCCGACCACGCCGTCGCATCAGCAGCTTCCAAGGCCCGATCATCAGACTAAGTCCGACCAGCAGTAATGCCGGGTAAGCGGTGGCGAAACTCAGCCGCGTGATTACGTCCGAATAGCCCCGCGTGAAAAAAAGAAAAGATGCGCCGGCGACTGTTAAAAGCCCTGCCGGCAAATGATGGCGCAGCAGACGCTGTGACAGGCGATACGAAAGCATTGGCACTCTTGTTACTCCGTTGCGATTCCTGCGAACACCACATTACCGCCGGTATTGCCTCTCTAGTAGAAAGGGGCGGTAAATTGCTAGACGGTCATCCACCTAATTGTGCTTCTCGCCGAACGCCGTGCCAATTGGGCACGCTCTCCACGTTTAACATCCTGCTGTCATCGATGATCGCTGCTGCCGCGAGGCCCCTGGGCCCGAATAAGTAGGAAAAAAGCCCGAAGCGTTTTCTGCTTCGGGCTTTTTCGACGACCTCTACAAATTTCTGGTTAAGTTCTAAAACTGAACCCAAATTCCGCTTTTGTTGTAGCCGCGATCATGACGTTCGTCGCGGTATGTATGGTCGAGCCGCCCGCGACGAAGCGCTGGGCGCGAAGGTCCGCATACAGCGCACGCGCCAGGCGGACAAAATCCACACCTTGGTGCGCAAAGAAGCGCCGGTCCTCCATGGCGACGAAGGCGGCCGGCAGGTAGGAAGGCATTTCAGCCAACGCAAGATGTCGGCCCAACACGGGTCCCTGATGGCCGATGACATGGTTTTCGCTGTCGAGGAAGGTCAAGGCCAGCGACCCGGTTTCGACGGACAGAAGTTCCAGGGACAGGTCCATTGGGTTGGCGGTAACCTTAAGAGCGGTCGGAACCAAGCACAGCATGGCCGAAGGAACCGCGATCAGGCCAAGCACGATAGCAACCGCCCGGATATGGCGGTCGCCGTGGTGTTTCAGCCAAGCAAGAAAGGTTCTGCCGATTTCGGCTAAGTTGTCCATATCAGCAGAAGAACGTGCGCAGTGGGCTGGAGTTGTGCTGGTTCTGAGATAGGTTGCCGACAGCGATCAATGCAGACCGGATTTCCACATCTGACCGTCGACCGAGACGTGCGTACTCAGACACCGTTCCATTTGCGCACCCGACCCACATCCACATGGACGAAGTCGGAGTTAGGATAATAACCGACCCCGCCGCGGCCCAGCTGCAGCGCCGCATCATGCAGCGACGTCAGGGCGCGGCCGGGCACGCGGATATCGATTGCCATGCCCTGCATGTGTAGACTCTTGCTGGCGACGCCGCTGCTGTGTTCATGCAGCATTCCGTTGGTTTGCGGGGAGCGATAGCCTGAAATCACCTTGAAAGCTTCGCCGGTTTCCAGCTTCGAATTCAGATCGTGCAAGAGGTCCAGCAAACCCGGATCGATAACATGGGCCTCGCCCGTGCGAAAATCGCGCAGCACGTGGTTGATCTCCTGCAGCGCCCCCGGCTCATAAGCGCCGTCAGCCCAGTAATCGAGCGCCAGCCGGTCGCCGGTATGCAGGTTTTCAAGCTTCAGG
>DHXL01000363.1:0-3480 GCA_002415335.1 Oxalobacteraceae bacterium UBA5157 | reverse complement strand
GTCACGGTCTGCGGAGCAGCCAAGGCCAAGCCTGATCCGATCGGGCCAGCCATAAGAATGGCGGCTCCCGTTGCGCGCAGGAAAGCGCGCCGCGCAATCGTCATTGGTTTCTATCTCTTTAGGGACAGCCAACAATATAATGTTTGCGCTCTAGATTACAAATGGCCGCCAGCAGGGAACCTTTATCGGGCGGCGAAACGCTGGGAGTTCCCACGCAGCACAGCAATCATTTTCGCGTCACGCCCGTAAACGTCGTTGCGGAACCCAATGGCGCCCTGCGGGCCGGGAATAGCGGTCCAGTATTGAATGTAGACCGGTATGACATGCTTGAGTGGCTGACGGGAGGTTTCGCCGCTGGCGATCTTCTGCGCCATTTCCTCGTCCGTGAGTTCCAGCACAGTCTCTGCCAGGGTCTGTATTCTTTCGACACGAACGCACCCGTGGCTGAGGGCGCGTTCGTCAGACAAAAAGGCCCGCTTGGACGGCGTATCATGCAGGTAAACAGCAAATCCGTTGGGCATCTCGAACTTGGCAACGCCTAGCGCATTGGACGGCCCTGGCCGTTGGATGATGCCCCCATCATCCGCCACTGCCATATTCTTGGCTTCGAGATAGTCTGGATTCGCATCCAGTTTGGGCTTGATCTCCTTGTCAACAATCGACTTGGGCACATGCCACACGGGATTGATCGTCACGGCTATTGCATTGGCCACCAGGATGGGCGTCGGCTTGTCGGGCGCGCCCACAACTACGCGCGAGGTGACCGCCGCGATCCCATCCTTCACGAGAACAAGTGAGGCTGACGGAACGTTCACCATGATGTGCTGTCGTCCCAGGTCACGAGGCAACCAGCGCCACCGCTCTAAGTTCACGGCAATCTGCTCCATACGGTCGCGTGGCGAGACATTCAGCGAGGCGAGGCTCTTGTCATCCAGACGACCCGTGGCGTCCAGACCGTTCGCAGTCTGAAAGGCCTTGAGTGCATCCGTCGGGTGCGGCGCCGTGAAGCCTTCTGTCTGCAGCCTTTGGACCAGCGCAGCCTTGTCTGCGGTGGCAAGAGGCGCCCAGGGGTGAATTGCGGCCCCGCGATAGCGAAGAAGCGCCGCCTTCAGAATCGCATACTCCGCAACCTTCGGCTCCAAGGACACGAGATAGGCTGCGATAGCGCCTCGGCCTGCCGCCTCTTTAATCTGTGCCACGGTATCGTCCTGGCGCTTGGGAAGACTTACGTCCGAGAACAACTTGCCCGGCTCGAATGCACCGAACTCCATGTCATGGGCATAGGCTATTGCCGCGCGCGAAAGACTAAGTTCGAATGCGGCGCGCGCCGCATCGTCGGTATTGGCGGTGGGAATGATGCCGACTTTGTAACGCGCGGGCATCAGCCCTTGCCTGTCCGCCGTCTGCAGCAGGGCCATGACCGCGCGCGCATCGCTGCTGGTACCATTGGCATCCAGCCAGACCGGCTTGCCGTGGCGATCCCGGTACAGCGAGCTCAGGCCTGCCTGACTCTGTCTATCAACCGCTGATGCAACGGCACGCGCAAGGTGGGACTGGCTCTCAGGGGAAACTTCCTGCTTTCCTGTGTGGAGCGCCAGATAGGCGGCCCCGCACGTCAGGATTAGCCCTAGGGCCGCGAGTCCGATGTACCGTTGTGTGGAGGTCATGGTTTTTCCGGTGGCGCATAATCCCAACGACCCACGATCTGCTTGGTTCCCAAGCGCCAGCAACGGCTTAGGGCATCGACCCTTGGCTATCCATCAACAGGCCAGCCCACACCCTCTGCCCCCCCCAGATTACGGCCCCGATCTACAATCGCTTCGTGCGCTGGGCCGAGCGCGGCATCGGGGATGCAACTGTTCCGCGAACTGGCTGCGCGCGGACGATCTAAGGTACCCACTTTAGTACTGGCGAGCGAATTTGATGAGGTTACGCCAGACTGTGCAGAAACGCTTCCACCATGCAGGGCCCTCCGCCGTCTACGTTCTTGGTTTTCTTCCACGCCAAGAGCGCAGCGCTGTCCCCTGAGGCAAATGCTGCGCTCGACACTGCGGCCGCCGCGATCAAAAACACCGCTCACCCGCCGTCTGTGGTTATCGCCGCGGGGGTTGATAAGGGCGACAACCTGGCTTTATCCGAACCGCGCTACCAGGCTGTCCGAACCGGGCTCGTGTCCCGCGGGGTGCGGGAACAGCTCATCGCGAGAGCGCCACTACCAACCACCGAAGCGAAGACAGGCCGGACTGGGTTTCAGAGGGTGGAAATCATCCTGGCGCCGAAGGCGCAGTAAATGGGTCGGATGGGCAAGAAGGCTAAGGTAAAAAAAGGCTAAGGTTAAGGCTGACAAGAACAATGCGATGAAAGACCTGCCACAATACCTGAAGACCACGACCCTCGGGCACAAACTAGAGAGATTGAATCCGGACGATCTAGGGAACGTGCGGAATGCATCTAGGGTGCGGGATGATCTCTGCAACAAACAAACAGCACTTGAAATCATACTAGCCGCCATAGCGGCATCGCACCCTGTCGGTGCGGGGCGGTCAATCCGATCACGGACCGACCAGCGTGTGGGCAAAGCAGTTGCTTTGTTGGTAGGGGGCGGCAAGGCTTCGAAGCGAGGGCCGAAGGGTCATGTCTCGGATGACGTTATTTTGGCCGAAGTGGCAACTCGTTATCACCACCATGTCTATCTGGAAGATGTGGCACTGCCGGAGGTGGGCCCTTTAATATTGAGCGCCCTCCAATCCAGCGACCGGGGCCGCGGTTTTCATCCACGAAAATGAAAGGGAACTGCTGCGCGAGCAATTTTTGAAAGAGTGGCCGATCCGAAATAAGGTGCGGGACCATTTTCACGATGTCGTCGTGACCAAGTACGCCTTTCGTGTAGTCGCTACCAACTCCATATGTAAAAGCTGGAACTGCAGCAATCTTGCCCGCGATCTGGGAATAACGGTCGATCTCCTTTTGGTTTTTATCTTTAGTTCGCTGCTGAACGCGTGGGCCAAAGTTGGACGCCGCCTCTCGCAATTCTTCGATCTTTTCTTTAACGCGAAGTGCCACCCATACTTTTATATCCCTCTGGAAAGGTCGCACTAACGTCCAAAAGAAGCTGTGAATTGTGGAGACATGTACCAAAGGCGGATTTCCAATTTCCGACCAAATCTCTTCTGCAGCGATTTCTGTATAAGTTATACAAGCTACTCGCTGGCGCTTCCGCCTCAACATGTCACCGTGCTCAATGACGATGTTATTGAGCGCTTTAACTAGCGAAGTGGTTTTTCCTGAGCCAGCACCGGCGGTCATAACAAAATTCTGCGGCGGGGAGCTATTTATGCAGGTCCGCACCTCCCTGTCGGCTTGAGTATCTTCTTGCGACGCGCGACCAGTCATTGCGCGTGCCCATCCGATTGAGCTTGCTCCGCCTTCTCTTTACCTTCTGGATCAAGGACATCTACCTGAGCTGCTGCCGGTTTTGAA
>DHXL01000306.1:18387-18769 GCA_002415335.1 Oxalobacteraceae bacterium UBA5157 | reverse complement strand
AGATGTGTATAAGAGACAGCTTCTGGATCTTGCCGGTGACGGTCATCGGAAAGGTATCGACAAACCGGACATACCGCGGAACCTTGTAGTGGGCGATCTGGCCACTGCAGAAGGCGCGGATCTCCTCGGCATCGGCTTGCATGCCGGGGCGCAGGATGATGCAGGCACAGAGCTCTTCGCCGTATTTCGGATCCGGCAGGCCCACGCACTGTACGTCCAGCACTTTTGGATGGCGGTACAGGAATTCCTCGACTTCGCGCGGGTAGATGTTCTCGCCGCCGCGAATTACCATGTCCTTGGAGCGGCCGACAATGCTGCAGAAGCCGTTCTCGTCGATCACCGCCAGGTCGCCGGTATGCATCCAGCGCGCCGCATCGATCGC
>DHXL01000306.1:13660-18206 GCA_002415335.1 Oxalobacteraceae bacterium UBA5157 | reverse complement strand
ACAATCCGGCCGTCGCTATCGACGATCTTGACTTCGAGATGCGGGTGAATGCGGCCAATGGTGGAGACGCGCAAGTCGACCGGGTCGTCGACCGAACTCTGGAAGCTGACTGGCGAGGTTTCCGTCATGCCGTAGGCGATCGTGATTTCCTTCATATGCATCTGCTTGATGACCCGGGTCATCACTTCGGTCGGGCAGGGCGAGCCCGCCATGATGCCGGTGCGCAGGCTCGACAGGTCGTACTGTACGAAGTCGGGATGATCGAGGATCGCGATGAACATCGTCGGAACCCCATGCAGCCCGGTGCAGCGTTCGGCCTGCACCGTGTTCAGCACGGCTACGGCATCGAAACCTTCGCCCGGATAGACCATCGCCGCGCCATGTGTCACGCAAGCCAGGTTGCCGAGCACCATGCCGAAGCAGTGATACAACGGTACCGGAATGCACAGCTTGTCTTTTTCGGTCAGCCGCATCGCCTCACCGATGAAGAACCCATTGTTCAGAATATTGTGGTGCGTCAGCGTCGCTCCCTTCGGCGTGCCGGTGGTGCCCGAGGTGAACTGGATATTGACGGCGTCGTCGAATTGCAGCGTGGCGGCGATACTGGCGAGGCGCGCCCGGTCATCGGCGCCGAGCGATGTGAGCAAGTCATCGAAATTGAGCATGCCCGGGGTCTTGCCGGTGCCGAGGCGGATCACCTGCTTCAGATGCGGCAGCCGGCCGGAGCGCAAGGCGCCGGCCTGGCAATGGTGAATTTCGGGCACGACGTCCTGCAGTATCGCGATATAGTCGCTCGACTTGAAGGAGGGTGCCAGGATCAGCGCACTGCATTGCACCTTGTCGAGTACATACTCGAGTTCGGTGCGGCGGTACGCAGGGTTGATATTGACCATGATTAATCCGGCCTTGGCAGTGGCAAACTGGGTCAGCACCCATTCCGCACAATTCTGCGACCAGATGCCGACGCGGTCTCCCGGATTCAGGCCAAGCCTGAGCAAGCCTGCTGCCAAATCATTGACCCGCTGATGGAACTCGCGATAAGTCCAGCGCACGTCCTGGTGCGCGACGATCAGCGCCTCCTGCTCGCCGAAGCGTTCAGCCACCGAGTCCAGATAGGAACCAATCGTTTCACCGATCAACGGCACTTGATGGGCGCCGTGAACGTAGCTTAATTGCATGGGGATTCTCCTTGGTATGGCAAACCGCAAAGTGCGCGATCGACGCAATTGATGCGGCCTGCAGCGGGCAATGCATGGCGGCCGAAAACGGCCGTGCCACGCCATGGCCGGCATTGCTTTCCTATTGCAAGCAGCGCCTGGTCCAAGCGGGGTTGTCGTCATTTTACGCGCCGGGCGAGCTGCGAATCAAGTCGTGCGGCGGATGATTCCCCGTGAGGATTTGCATCGGCCGGTCGACCGATCTGCAACTCGCTGCTCTCTGCTCCACCGCATCTGATCGGCGGTTAACCTGACAGCGCGCGTCTCAGGACTTCGGTTCTGAAGTCCTGGAACTGCTGCCGGACCTGTTTTTCGATGGCATCTCTACTCAACGCGAACGGGAGATTGATGTTAGGTGTGGATTCGTTATGATAGACAACGAGTATTCGCCCGGCTTCGGATGTGAGCGTGGTCATCCCATTGGATTTCTTGATGTTGCCGCTGATAACCCGTGAGCGAATCGTACGCATGGGAACGAGGTCGATTTTTCGTATCGTTTGATAGGATGACGAGAACGGCCCGAATGCCACTTTACCGTGTTGGGAAACGGTCAGCGTGTCGCCACTTTTCTTGATAATTCTGCTCTCGTCGAGGTGATGCAGGAATTCGGGCATGTGATCGTAATCGATCAGCACGGCCCACACCTGTTTTTGCGTAGCAACCACCGTGAAGCTGACGTCCGTGACGATATCGTCCCCGGCCTTGGACGCATGCACCATGATGTCGGACCGATCAGGAGCTTCAGTTACGTCATCGGCCGAGCACCGCAGTGCACAAAGCAAACCGCAGGAAAACAACATGTAGCGCATTGTCTTGGTGTTCATACTGGTCTCGCATTCGTGCGCAAGAAATGGATAAAAAAATGGGCGCAAACCATGCGCCCATTTTTTATGGAAGTCCGCTATTCGTTTGCGGCTTCCGCTGGGACGCTGGATTACTGCACGCGGCGTTCGATTGTAATTTGTTCGACTTCGACGCGGCGATTTGGCTCCAGGCATTTGATCAGCGCCGGACGCTTTTTATCGGTGCAAACGACAACCGGATTGGCTTCGCCCTTGCCTTCGGCCTTCAGCCGATTTGCATCGATCCCCTTGCTTTGCAGGTAATTCTTTACCGCGTCGGCGCGGCGCTGCGACAGCTTCTGGTTGTATTTGTCGGAGCCGATACGATCGGTGTATCCGGTAACGACCACGTTATTTATGTCGCTGTTGCTGCCAAGCGCAGACGCGATTTCATCCAGCTTCGGTTGCGGCATCCGCAAATCGGCGCTGTTGAACGCAAATAGCTCGGTGGCCGACAACGTGTATTTTTCAACATGCGGCGCGGGCGCAGGTGCCGGGGCCGCGGCAACTACTTCAGGAACCGGCTCCGGCGCCGGCTCGACCTGCGCAACAGGTGCGGCGGCTGGCTTGTCGAAGGCGTAGTTGAAGCCGACCGTCAGGTAATTGTTATTGCTGCGATCGAAACCAAACGTGTCTCCGCGCAAATAACCGTGGACCCGACGATAGTCAGCTTGCAGCGACCACCGGTCGTTCAACGCGACCTGCACGCCTACTCCGGCGCTGAGATACGGCGACGAGCGCGACCTTTCGCCAAGCGAAGAATTCACCTTGTCGCGCTCGACGCCCGTTCCGATCAACAGGAATGGACGCACCGTCTTGCGTGAGAACATGTACAGCGCATCGGCGCCCAAGGTGTTCTGCTGGTAGCGAGCGGTATCGCTGCGGGAGCGCGCATAGGTGGTGCCCATCTGCAGATCCCACGAAGGGGAGAGCGGTTTGCCGAAACGAAGGCCGGCGCCGACTCCGTTTTCGTCCACGCCGAAGCGTGCGTCGGGATCAAGCGCGCTGATGCTTGGCGCGATGTACCAGGACGGATTGTAATCGACGTTTTGCGCGTGGGCGCCGGCCGCGAGTGCGCTCAGTACGGCGAGCGCGAGGGTTGCTTTTTTCATGGGGTAAATCCTATGTGAGGAAAGGTAAATGGAGCGATGGAACCGGCAGGTTCTGTCGCTTTTCTTTTAATAGCCAGGGTTTGCAGCACCGTCTGCGAAATATCCCGCGAACAGCTTTGCGCGACGACTCGCCGTGCATCCGTTATCCCGGTTTCAACAGGACCGTTCTGTTCGTTAACGAACATTCAAGAAGAAATGACTCTCTTTCGCAACACTATCCAAGCCGTTCCCCGAATCGCGGTTTGTGTGCGCCGCTGCGTCGCTGTTGATGTTTACCGGCAAGATTCAATGGGAAAAGGACGACAACGATCAATGCGTTCGAGCAGGCGCACGGTGATAATGCTGGCAGGCCCGTCACCGGCGTTAGGCCGTCATTTTCCAGACGCGAGTATCGAAAACACGTTCATGAAAAAACGCATGCTTTGCTTGGCGGGCCTGGCCTCTCTGGCGGGAATGCCGGCTGCGCGGTTATCGCACGCGGAACAGGGGCCCTTGTGGGAACTTGGCGCCGGTGCGGGCGCCATCACTCTGCCCGACTACCTGGGATCGGACGTCACGAAGACCCATCTGTTACCGATTCCCTATGTCACGTATCGCGGCGAATTCTTTCGCGTGGACCGGAATGGGCTGCGCGGACTTTTTTTTCAGAGCGAATTGCTGGAAATTAATGTGAGCATGAACCTGGCGTTGGGGGGCAGCAGTCGCGACAATCCGGCTCGCCAAGGCATGGCCGATCTGAAGCCGACGGGAGAAGTTGGACCGACCGTCGATCTCACGCTTTGGCAGGCATCGGACCAGAAAGCGAAGCTGGATTTCCGCATGCCGGTGCGCGCGGGGATCACGGTGGAGTCTTCGCCGAAACTGATCGGATGGCTGTTTTCTCCGCACCTTCAACTTGCGCTCAGCGATCCAGGCGGATTGCAGGACTGGCACGCCACGCTCCAGGCGGGGCCGATTTTCAATAGCCGCCGCTATGACGCACATTTTTATTCGGTCACGGCGCCCGACGTGAATGCCTTCCGCCCGGCCTACGCCGCGTCAGGCGGGTACGCCGGTTCGCGAATTTCCTTGCAGGTATCCAAACGTTTCCAGCGATACTGGGTGGGCGCACTGTTGCGCTATGACACATTGAAGGGCGCGGTGTTCCAGGATAGTCCGCTGGTTAAACGACACAGCGCGCTGACTGCGGCAATTGGCGTTGCGTGGGTGTTCAGCGAATCCTCGATCATGGTGTCGGACGGCGAATAAGCCGCACTCTCGCTCTCGCTCGCAGACGGCGCGTCGTGCCCAGGTTTCTCGGCTACGCCGGTTGCAGTGCCGTCGGTCCACACAGGAAAACTCATGGGCGAATGTAGGCGTAGCCCTCCTGCTGCTT
>DHXL01000306.1:10824-13436 GCA_002415335.1 Oxalobacteraceae bacterium UBA5157 | reverse complement strand
TCGCAGGCCACGATCTTGACGCCGCTCTTGAGTGCCTCCGCCACCCGGCTGCTCGCGGAAGAACCCACCTTCAGCATGGCGACTCCCGGGCCAAAGGCCACAATTTCAAGTTTGACGTTATTGCCGCCGAGAGCTTCCTGCATGTTCCTGGCGTTGTTGAGCACCAGGCCCCATTTCTGGGAGTCTCCATCGCTGACCTGGAACACGACTTTATTCTTCGCGGGACTGGTCTGGGCGATCGATACGGCGGGGACCAGCACCGTTAAGGCTGCCGCCACGGCCAGCACTGACACAAATTGTCTGCGAAGTATCTTGATCATGGTCATTCCTTTCGGGTTTTCGGTTGTGCGTTGCGCTGCGGGCGCTCGGCAAAATACTTCTCGATTGCGCATGCCGGCATCTTCTGTGCATGGAACGCGAGAGAATATACAAAATAATAACTTACATCTGTATTGGACAAGATTTTCGTGGGAGACTGATGGTCAACGCATGAAGTCTGCGAGGGCAGTTTCGCTGCGCAAGCAGTGAACGTCCCTGCTTCGCACTCGACAAATAATCGCGGAGGATTTTCATGAAACAAGCAAGAAGACTCACGGTAACGATGGTTGGCGGACTGCTCTGCATGACAGTCGGATTTGCCGGCGCAGCGGGCATGCAGGTGTCTTCCACGTCGTTCGTCGACGGCGGTGCGATTCCGGCGCTGCATGGCGGCACGGGCGAGTGCGGGGGGAAAGGGTTCTCTCCACCAGTGTCGTGGTCAAACACGCCGGCCGGCACGAAGTCAGTCGCCGTCTTGATTCTCGATCCCGACGGTGCCAACGGTTTGGGTGTGTCGCACTGGGTCGCCTACAACATCGCGGCCGGCCGCGGCCAGTTGAAGCAGGGCCAGGGGCAGACCGACGACAGCGGTGCGACGGTCGGCAAGAACGTCGCCGGAGCGACCGCCTACCGCGGCATGTGTCCGCCGCCCGGCGACGTCCCCCACCACTACGTCATGACGGTGATTGCGAGCGATCTGGAGCCGGCCGCGATGCCGCCGGGACTGACGCGCGATGCCCTGTTCGCTGCGCTCAAAGGCCACGCGCTCGGAGGCCAGAGCATCATCGGACGCTACGGCCGGTAATCGCGGCAGAGCGGCCGGCAGGCAGGACGATCCCGGGCCGCTGCCAGCGCAAGCGTTCGCACGACGATATAGAACTTGCTCGGCTACTCGTCGTGGCCGCCGGAACCCCCGGCAGCACCCATAAGCGGCCTCTCCGAAGATGCTGTTGAACACTTGAATCGCATCGTCGCTGGATTGCCGGCACGCAGTCCCTATCCACAACCGGCACCACATCAGTGAAGAAGAGTGAAATGCTGGAAAAAGAAATCGAGTTAAGACGGATCAAGCACCGGGCCCTGCTGCTGTTATTGGCTGCGATGTGTATTTTCGTGACCACGGCGTTTCTGCCGAGAGGTTTGTGGGTTGACGGTTTCAAAGCGGTCTCGGAAGCGGCGATGGTCGGGGCACTGGCAGACTGGTTCGCGGTCGTGGCACTCTTTAGGAAAGTACCGATTCCATTCATCTCGGCGCACACCAACATCATCCCCAACAACAAAGACAAGATCGGCGATAACTTGGCGATTTTCGTTCAGGAAAAATTTCTCGATGTTTCATCCATCGTCGGGCTGATCAGAAGACACGATCCGGCACAGAAGGTCACGGACTGGCTGACCGCTCCCGCCAACACCGACCTGCTCGGCCGTTACGTGGTGAAGATGATCGGCAGCATTCTCGATTTCACCGACGATGCGCGAATCCAGGCATTCATGAAGGATGCGCTTTACGCGGCACTTGAGAAAGTGGACGTGTCAAAATCGATGGCGGCGATTCTGGATACGCTGACGAAGAACGGTCGCCACCAGGAGCTGCTGGACCAGGGAATCGCGCAGTTCGTGTCGCTGCTGCGCGCGCCGGCGAGTCGGGACTTTATCGCGCAGCATATCGCCGACTGGCTCAAGCGTGAACACCCGATGAAAGAGAAGGTCTTGCCGACCAGCTGGCTGGGCGAGAATGGCGCGGAATTGATCGCTAATGCGCTGGACAAGGTGCTGATGCAGGTGAGTGAAGATCCGGCGCACCAGCTTCGCAAGAATTTTGACGAAGCAGTCAAGCGCTTCGTCGATCGGCTCAAGGTCGATCCCGCCTTCCTGGAAAAGGGCGAGGAAATCAAGCGCTATGTCAGGGACGGCGAAATAATCGGTCCCTACATCAAGAACCTGTGGGCCCAATTGCGAAGCTGGCTGAAAGAGGATCTGCTTCGCAGCGATTCCAGGATGCACGAGAAGGTCGCCGCGATGGGCAAATGGATCGGCCGCGAACTGGCCCAGAATTCCGAATTGCGCCAGTCGCTGAACGATCACATGGAGGAAGCGGCGCGCGCAATGGCGCCGGATTTCGCACAGTTTCTCACGCGGCACATCAGCGACACCGTGAAGAAATGGGATCCCGTGGAAATGTCCCGGCAGATTGAGCTGAATATCGGCAAGGATCTGCAGTTCATCCGCATTAACGGGACGATCGTAGGCGGCTTTATCGGCCTTGTGCTGTATGCGAGTTCCTACCTGATCGA
>DHXL01000306.1:8237-10677 GCA_002415335.1 Oxalobacteraceae bacterium UBA5157 | reverse complement strand
CTCCAGTCGGTCAGCCCGGTACCGGTGTCGCCCGCTTGATCATCGCCGCGCAATCGAGTGCGCGCGGCAAATTGCCGTAAACGAGACCGCTGCTATTTTCCGCCAGGCGCGAAGCGCAAAAGGCATCCGCTACCACCGGATTGCCGAAGCGCACCAGCAGCGAACCCTGCAGCGCCAGCGCCATTTTTTCCACCACGCCGCGCGCCCGATATTCGATGTCGTCCGGGTCGGCCAGCTCGCGGCCCAATTGCGCAACGTAACGGTCGAGCCGCTGGTCGGTTCCCGCCGCCGCCTGTACTTCGGCCATGAAGGTCTCGACCGAACCGTGGTTGCGACGCATGGCGCGCAGCATGTCGAGGCATTGCACGTTCCCGCTGCCTTCCCAAATCGAATTCACCGGCGATTCGCGGAACAGGCGCGGCATGATGCAATCTTCCATCACGCCGCTGCCGCCGATGCACTCCATGGCTTCGTAGGCATGTCCCGGCGTTCGCTTGCAGATCCAGTACTTGCCGACTGCGGTGCCCATGCGCACCAGCAGCCGCTCTGATTCGCTGTGCTCGCTCCGGTCCAGGGCGCTGGCGATGCGCATGGTCAGGGCCAACGCAGCCTCCTGTTCGATCACCAGGTCGGCCAGCACGTTTTGCATCAGGGGCTGCTGCGACAAGCGTTTGCCGAACGCCGCGCGATGGGCGCAATGGTGCGCGGCTTGCGCGACTGCCTGACGCATGCCGGACGACGAGCCGACCATGCAATCGAAGCGTGTCATCGTGACCATCTTCAGGATGATTGCGACGCCGCGCCCCTCCTCGCCAATCAGCTGCGCGTAGGCGCCCCGCAATTCCGTTTCGCACGATGCATTGGCGACATTGCCCATCTTGTTCTTCAGGCGCTGAATCTGCATCGGATTCTTGCTGCCGTCGGGTCGCCAGCGCGGCAACAGGAAACACGACAAGCCGCCCGGCGCCTGTGCCAGCACCAGGAAGGCATCGCTCATCGGGGCCGAAACGAAATACTTGTGCCCGACCAGTTCGTAGGCTTGACCGGGCCCGCCATTTCCGAGCGCATAGGCACGCAAGGTATTGCTGCGCACGTCGGACCCGCCTTGCTTCTCAGTCATCGCCATGCCGATGGTGATGCCTTGCTTCTGTTCGATCGGGACATTGCGGTAATCGTAATGACGCGCCAGGATCTTGGGCGTCCACAGCCTGGCAATGTCCGGTTGCTGAAGCAGGGCGGGGATGACTGCCGAGGTCATCGTGACCGGGCAACCGTGCCCGGCTTCCACCTGATTCTGCAAATAGCATTTCGCCGCGCGTGCCACATGGGCTCCGGCTTTCGGATCGCTCCAATGCGACGCGTGCAAGCCGTGCTCGAGCGAGACCTGCATCAAGCGATGATAAGCCGGGTGAAACCGGACCTCATCGATCCGGTGCCCGTAGTTGTCATGCGTGTACAGAACGGGCTTGTTTTCATTGGCCTGAAAGCCCAGTTCAATCATCTCCCGCGAGCCGGTCACGAGGCCGAACGCGCTCAGTTCGTCCTCCGCCCAGGCGGCTCCTTCGCGTACCACCGCCTCCCGCAAGGCCTGATCCTGCAGGTAGAGGTTGTAATCCTGCAACGGCGGCGGCTGGTTCTCGACCTGATGCGTTTCCGCCAGAAACATATCCTTCGTCTTGGTATCCATCATCGACCAGCCTCCTGAAAATGCCGCAGCCAACGCAATCGCGCAGATTGCCGGAACAAACATATGAACGTATATTCACAGTATTAGACGAAGTACATCACGGCCGGCAGGGCGTGTCAAGGATATCGTTTCCGGTGCATCGCGAAAGGCTGGTGCAAGCAATGCCGTATAGAATCTGGCTAACGAATCTGCTGAAATTGCTTACCCTATGGCTTACCGGCCCACCGAAAAGACTACGGCGCGCAAGGCGGCGCTGAAAGAACGGCTGCTCAATGCCGCCTTGCATCTGGTATCGACCGGCGGCTTCAATTCGCTCACCGTCAGTGCGGTTGCCCTGGAGGCCGGTATGGCCACCGGCGCGGTCTACAAACACGTCGAATCGAAGGCGCAGCTTTGTGCGGAAGTCTTTCGAATCGCCACGGAAAAAGAGGTCGCCGTGGTCCGGAGTACTGCCTTGCGCCAAGGCGTCCCTGCCACCCGTTTGCTGGATACCATCGAATCGTTCGCGCTGCGCGCGCTGCGCGGCCAGCGCCTGGCCTATGCGCTCATCGCCGAACCGGTGGACGCGCTGGTAGACGCCGAAAGACTGCGGTATCGCCACGCCTACGCCGAGATCTTCCAGGAATTGGTCGACGATGGCATACGCTCAGGGGATTTCCCGCTGCAGGAATCGGCGGTCAGTGCGGCGGCGCTGGTAGGGGTCATCGCGGAATCGCTGGTGGGGCCGCTTTCATGGCAGAGGAATAGCCAGCC
>DHXL01000306.1:0-8015 GCA_002415335.1 Oxalobacteraceae bacterium UBA5157 | reverse complement strand
GTAGCCGTATCGGCTGCAAAAGAGCGGGGCAAGGAGTCCGACACGGGGGATAATGGCAGAGCGACGATGATCACGCGATTGGCCTGGCGAACCGGCGGAGACTGACGTCGAACGCATGTTTGAAACATCTTTCATAACGGCATGGATCCTGATTTGCATCGGAAATTATTGGACGCGAACAAGTCAATCCTGGCGAATATCGCACGGGGCGCACCGCTGATCGAGACATTGACCAGTATTGTGAATGGCATTGAAGCGCTGCATCACGAATTATCGGTGGCCATTCTCTTGCTGGACGAACATGACAAGCGATTGCATCTCGGCGCCGCACCCGGCTTGCCACCGTCCTACCTTCGCGCGCTCGACAGCGCCACGATCGATCAGGCTGCGTGGGCCGATCGACCGGCCGCGGACGCCGCGCTCGAGCAGGTCGACGAAGCGCAGTTCTGGCAAGGCTTTCGCGAAATGGCGCTGCAGCATGGATTGCACGTCCGTCTGGCGGTCCCGCTCTACTCTGCCACAACGCGCATGCTCGGCATTCTCGGCGCGTATTCGCACACAGCTGAGCCGGCGAGCGGCCTGCAGCGGCAATCCATACTCGATATGACGGCGCTGGCGTCCATCGCGATTGAACGCAGCGCCGACGAAGCCAGGATAAGCAGGACCGAGAAATCGCGGCACGAGGATTTCACACGGATGGCGCTGGCAATCGATGGCAGCGGCACCGGAATTTGGGACCGGAATGTCGCCACCGGCGAGATCCACTATTCCAGCGGCTGGAAGGCATTGTTTGGCTACGCGGAGGATGAGGTCACGAATCGGATTGAAGATAGTTATACCCGCGTCCACCCCGATGAACTTGCTTATGTTCAGTCGACGATGCAGGCGCATTTTGAACAACAGACAGAAAGCTATGCGGTCGAGCACCGGCTGCGCTGCAAGGACGGCAGCTACAAATGGGTGTCGAGCCGCGGCAAGGTCGTTAGCCGCGACAGCGACGGCAAGCCGCTTCGCATGATCGGCACGACGACGGATATAACGGCCATGCGTGCGTTGTCCGAGAGGCTGCAACAGAGCGTTGACCTGATTACGTCGCTGACCAATGAAGTGCCCGGTTTCATTTTTCAGTATCGGTTATTGCCGAATGGTCATGCCTATTTTTCCTATGCCAGCGAAGGCATCCGGGATACGTACGAGGTCTCGCCGGAGCAGGTCGCCGATAACGTCTCGCTGATCCACAAGGCCGTTCATCCCGATGATTTCGCTTATTACCGCGCGTCGATCGAGGCATCCGCAGCGAACCTGACACCTTGGCATCTCGAGTACCGAGTGATATTGCCCAGGCAAGGTATCCGCTGGCACCAGGGAGATGCGCGGCCGCGCCGATTGGCGGATGGCAGCATACAGTGGCATGGCTTTGTTACCGACATTACCGAACGCAGGCGCGCCGAAGAGGAGATGCAGCTTGCCACGCTCGTGTACAAGGTCAGCAGCGAGGCGATGATGGTCACCGATGCCAACGGCACGATCATCACGGTGAACCCCGCCTTTACGCAGATGACCGGTTATACGCCGGACGAGGTGATCGGCAAGACGCCGAGGATCCTCAGCTCCGGTCGTCACGATCGGGCCTTCTATCAGGCGATGTGGCAGGCCATGATTAGCACGGGAAAGTGGCAGGGCGAGATCATGGACCGCCGCAAGGACGGCAGCGTTTATCCGAAGTGGCTGACCATCAATACCACGTCGGGTGAAGGCACTTCAGGTCTGCGCCGAGTCGCCCAATTCTACGACATGACGGAAAAGAAGAAATCGGAAGAGGTCATCTGGCGCCAGGCTAACTTCGACACGCTGACCGGCTTGCCGAACCGGCAGATGTTCATGGACCGCCTGGGGCAGGAGATCAAGAAGTCCCATCGCGCCGATCTGCCGCTGGCGCTGATGTTTCTTGACCTCGACCGCTTCAAGGAAGTCAACGATACGCTCGGACACGACATCGGCGACGTCCTGCTGAAGCAGACGGCAGAGCGCCTGAGCAACTGCGTGCGCGACTCCGACACGGTGGCGCGTCTGGGCGGCGATGAATTCACGATCATCCTGGGAGAACAGAACGACATCGGCTGCGTTGAACGGATCGCCCAGGAGATTCTGCGCAAGCTCGCCAAGCCGTTCCAGCTCGGTAACGAAGCGGTCTATTTGACGACCAGCATCGGCATCACGTTTTACCCCGCGGATGCGGACAGCGTGGACGCGTTGATCAAGAATGCCGATCAAGCGATGTACGCCGCCAAGAACCTTGGCCGCAACCGGTATCATTACTTCACGCGGGCCATGCAGGAGGCCGCGCAAACCCGCATGCGGCTGGCCAACGACTTGCACGGCGCGCTCGTCGGAAACCAGCTCCGGGTGTATTACCAGCCCATTGTGGACTTGTCGACCGGACAGATCCACAAGGCGGAAGCATTGATCCGCTGGCAGCATCCGACACGCGGCCTCGTTAATCCAGCTGATTTCATTCCGATCGCCGAAGATACCGGGATGATTATCGATATCGGCGACTGGGTGTTTCGCGCAGCGGCGCGCCAGGTTATGCGCTGGCGCGAATCGCATCACGCCGCATTTCAGATCAGCATCAACGCGTCCCCGGTCCAGTTCCATAACGATAGCACCTTGCATATCGCCTGGCCCGCGTACCTAGACCAACTCGGTCTGCACGGAGACAGCATCGTCGTGGAAATTACCGAGAGTTCACTGATGGAAGCCAGGGCTACCGTCATCGATCACCTGATCGGTTTTCGTGATGCGGGTATCCAGCTGTCGCTCGATGACTTTGGCACCGGCTACTCCTCGCTGTCCTATCTCAAGAAGTTTGACATCGATTACCTGAAGATCGACCAGTCGTTCGTGCAAAATCTGTCACGCGACTCGGAAGACATGGTTTTGAGCGAAGCCATCATTGTGATGGCGCACAAGCTCGGGATCAAGGTCGTCGCCGAAGGCGTCGAAACGGCAGAGCAGCGTGACCTGCTGGCGGCCGCCGGATGCGACTATGCTCAAGGGTATCTATACGCGCCGCCGCTGCCGGCCGAAGAGTTCGAGGCATTCCTTGCGCGCCAGATCGCTCCGCTGAAACCGGTGCGCTGACCGTCGATCGACGATGTGATACTCATGCGCTGCAGGCAGTCGATTGCCGGCTGTTCCGGCATCCTCTTGTCAAGCGTGCGTCAATGCGCACAGGCACGGATTGCGCCCGAGTCGGGAATTCCCGCGAGCCAGGAAAAGTCCGGCACCATATAGTCTGCCAGCGCGACATAGACGATCGCGAGCAAGCAGGCAAGCGCCATGGCGACACCGAGAAAAGCAAGCGGATGACGTTCGATCAAGGTGCCCATTGGCGATCCTGAAAGAGGCTGTTTATCCAAGCACGCAATCCGGTGGAGGCGGTCGAAGTCTCCACCGGATCACTGCTAAATTATTAGCACAGGGCGCGGATCTTTTCATACAAGCCCAAGCCGCTATCGTTCGAGCTGGTGTTGTAGTTGGAAGCGCTCTGGGTCGGGTTGGAATCGACCTGGAAAGCGACCGGGCCGCACACGGATGAACCGTTGCCGACGCTCACGGGAGCAATCATGCCCAGCACGTTCGATTGGCCAACCGAATTTGCTTGCTCGCCGATGCCGCCGCGCACAGCCGACATTTCCTTGCCGGCGAGTTCCTTGTCGAGGGACAGGTCTTTGATGATTAAAGTGGATTTCATTTCGTTCTCCTAAAGATTGGTTGGGTGGTGAGCATTTTGTTTGCGCTCGACAGAGATATAGCGAAACCTGTGCCAGCGCTGAGCAGCAGCGGCGAGCAATACGTAAGTCATTGAAAAATAATGGATTATAGAAATTTTCTGCAACTTCTAACCGGTGAATTCCCACGCGCGCGGGTGGCCTGTGACGGGCGCGATCCAACACATGACTATGCCCTGTTCGGCGCTACGCAACACCTTGATCCTGTGCCGCGCGGCGCTGTTTGCAGACAGCCAACGAAACAACAACGGGCGTCTCTATATATAAGGGGGACAATGAATTCACCGTTGCCGAACATGTCATAGTTTCTATGAGATCGTCTAGCAAGAGAACGCGCATTGTGAAAATATTAAAATGAATGCGCAACTCCACGGTGACACCGGAATGTGACGTAAAACCATATGGCAAACCTTACTCACACAATCAGTCTGTTCCGAGGCGGTGCGCTGTCTCGCGGCGATTTTATTGCGCAAGTTGACGGTGCCCTTGCAACGGATCAAGCCGATGCCGCCCGCCTGCTGCAAATTCTTGTCGAGGAACATGCCAGAATGCCGCTGCCGGCCGACGTGTATACGGAGGCACAGCGACGGATCGCGGGCACGGTGGAGTCGCGGCACGATCTCGGCGCAGAAGAAACCTGTGTACAGACAAAGCCCGGTGATCGTGCCACGCCGCAGCCGACTTCGTCGGCACGCGGGTCGACCGGCGCACCTCCACTCGAGCAGCCCGGAGCCGGTCCGGATCGGATCAAGGGTATCGGCGATACCCTGAACGGCCGTTTCGTGCTGGAGGAATGTATCGGCTTCGGCGGCATGGGTACCGTGTACAAGGCGCTGGACCTGCGCAAACTGGAGGCATCCGACCGCAAGCCCTACATCGCCATCAAGGTACTCAATGCCCAGTTTCGCGGCCATCCGAAATCGCTGATCGCATGCAGCGCGAAGCCAGGAAGGCGCAGACGCTGGTGCACCCGAACATCGTCTCGGTATACGACTTCGATCGCGATGGCTCGACGGTGTACCTGACCATGGAGTATTTGTCGGGAAAACCGCTGAGTCGGGTGCTGCGGATGCCCGACTTCAAGGGAATGCCGTATGTCGACACCATGCACATTGTCAACGGCATGGGCAAGGCGCTGGCCTACGCGCACGAGCGCGGCTTCGTACATTGCGACTTCAAGCCGGCGAA
This sequence comes from Oxalobacteraceae bacterium UBA5157, assembly GCA_002415335.1. GTDB lineage: Bacteria > Pseudomonadota > Gammaproteobacteria > Burkholderiales > Burkholderiaceae_D > UBA5157. Next base: position 3,033 of record DHXL01000306.1, on the reverse strand, counting down.
CGTGTTCCTGACCGATTCCGGCACCGTCAAGGTAATCGATTTTGGCATCGCGCGGGTGTTCCAGAAGCCCGGGGGGAGGCCGATGCCACGGTCTTTGATGCCGGCAGCCTCGGCGCGCTGACTCCGGCTTATGCCAGTCCGGAAATGCTGGAGCACCGCGAACCCGACCCGCGCGACGACATCTACGCGCTGGCTTGCATTACCTGCGAGTTGCTGACCGGGCGCCATCCGTTCGATCGTTTGTCCGCAATCCAGGCGCGCGAGGCCGGCATGAAGCTGCACCAGCCAAAAAGCCTGGGTCGCGGACCATGGCGCGCATTGAAGGCCGCGCTCTCCTTGGACCGGGAGACGCGCACGCCCGCGGTCGCGCGCTTTCTCAAGGAGATGAATGGCGAACGCCCGGCCGCGCTGTCCGTGACGCTGTTGGCGTCCGGCCTGACGATGGCGGCGCTGGTCGCGGCCGGCCTCGCCTACTATTGGCAATCGCGCACTTGGGTAGGCCGAGAACCGGCGGTGGCTTCCACCGCGTCCATTCCAAGTACGCCGCCCGCGACTTCTCCGACGACAGCGGTCCCGCGCGCGCAGCCGCAGGCGCCCGATGTTTCGGTCTCCGCCGTTACGCCACTGCTGGCGAGTGTTCCGTGTTCGGCCCTGTACCCCGCGGCGCGCGGCCATGCAATACAAGTCGAGGGCGATCTTCCGAAGCGTGTTGGCAGCAACCGCCTTAAAGACATGTTGAGCGGCGTGCCCGGTGCGGCCAGCGTCGATCTGCGTGTGCAGGAGGTGGGCGATGACGAATGCAGCGTGATCAAGACGTTCGCGCGCTATTGGCTGACGAATCGACAGGCGGGAGGTGCGGCGTCGATGCATACCAGGAAACGCAATACGGAATTGACCGAGGGCGATCCCCTGGTGATCGAGTCGGAACCGAAGGCCGGCTATCTGGACGCAGTCGAAAAGCGGCTTGAGCAGATAGCGGGCAAAAGTATGGGCCCGAGAAGATCGCGGTTGATTTCGTCCAGATCACGACCAAGGCGCGCACGCCGTGATCGTTGTCCGATGCGTGAGCCCGTTGCGCAAGAAGGAGAAAGGCGTTCGCCGCATTACTTGAGGTCGCTTGCCACGCGGAATCCATTCTGCGATTCGCGGACGCTGGCATCGTACTTGAAGCGCGTGGACGACAGCATATAGCTTTCGCCGTCGCGCCATGAGCCGCCGCGGATGACGCGCGTGCGGCAATTCGGCTCGTCCCAGGCGCGTGCATCGGCCGGCGCGGTCTTGTACGAGCTGTGCCAGCAATCGCTGACCCATTCCCAGACGCTGCCGTTCATGTCATGGAGCCCGTATGGGTTGGGTGCAAATGACCCGACGTTGGCGGGGCCGGCGGCCTGCCACGGCGCGCCGCAATCCTTGCAGTAGGCCTTGCCCTGGCGCATCTGGTTGCCCCACCAGTAGCGCGTCGTGGTGCCGCCCCTGGCAGCGTATTCCCACTCGGCCTCGGTCGGCAATCGGTGCGGCTTGCCGCTGGCAGTGCTGAGCCACTTCAGATACTGTTGCGCGTCGTCCCAGCTCACATTGCGAACCGGCGCATTGGGGTTGGCGTGCCCGGCGTCGGGCTCGGCGTGCGGGCAGGCGCCGGCACTCACGCAGGTATTCCATTGCGCCACGCTCACTTCATATTTCCCGATCGCGAACGGCGTCTTGATGGTTATATGATGTGCCGGTTTCTCGCTTGGATCGCTGGAATTGCTTCCCATCGTAAATGAGCCGGCAGGCAACGCGATCATGACAGGACAAGTGGGGCAGGGTTTAAGTTCGCCGGCAGCAGGCGCGGCAGGACCCGGCGCGTGTGCGACCGCCGGCACCGGGTGCGCCGGCTGCGGTAGCGTCGCTTTCGGTGCGGCTGACGGCTGCGCGCCGCGGCGCGCAGCCGCGCGACAGCGCCGCAAAGCGATCGTTCGGATAGGCTTGCAGATAGGCCTCGTAGTCGCTCGCGTGCGTACTGTCCTTGATGGATTCCCAGAAGGTGAGCTCGTACTGCTCGGCGCTATCTTTCGGAAGGATTCCGCGGCCTTGCGCGGCGAGCATGCCGGCAGGCTGCGCATCGAAACGCGTCATTACCGGCCTCTTCAATACCGGAACCCGGCGGTCCGACAGGACGAATCTAAATGCCACCCGCAGCGAGGAAGACGTCCATGGCAACTGGCGCTGACCGCTGGCGTCGCGAACGCCTGATGCGACCTGCCGGAACATCTCCGTAACGTCCTGGCCGGGCACCGTCATGGCCTTCAATAATTCCGCGGTATACAGGCCGTGGCTGGTCGCCTCGACCGCGACCGTTCCTGGCGCGGTAGCGTAAGCGATCAAGGTTCGTTCGGGCGCATCCACGGACTGGCCGCGACCGCCCTGGAACGGGTTATTCAAACAGGTGTCGAGGACAATCAAGTTCAGTTTGTCCGAACGCGGCCCGGACATGCTATCGAGCACCGTCCCCAGATCGACGCTTTGCGTGAGCAGCCGCGCAGGCGTTGCGCGATTGACGTCGACCGGGGCCAGCAAGGTCTTGTCCGCAGTTCTAAACCCGTGCCCGGAAAAATAGAACAGGCCGACCCCGCCGCCGCTCAGGTGGCGCTTGAATTCAAGAATCGCGTCCTGCATTCCCTGTTGCGTCAGATTCTCGCGGCGCGAGACCTTGAATCCGAGCCGCGCCAGCGCCCAGCTCATCGCGCGCGCATCGTTGATCGGATTTGCCAATGGACCATCCGCGTAGCCGGCATTGCCGATGACGAGTGCGATGCGATTCGCGTCGCGGCTGACTTCGGGCGTGACGCCGGTACCGCTGGCCCGGGTGATCGCAGGCGCGGCCGGTACGCCGGCTCCGCGTGCGGCGATAGAAGGGGCAATCCACCTCAGTGGAAGGGCCGCGAGTACACAAACGATCAACAGTTTTCGCCACACAAACTGACCTTCGATTATTTCCCCGGCCCCGCAGCCGGCGCCCGGGGAAGAGTCGCTCTTCGGAAAATCCATGCA
>DHXL01000284.1 GCA_002415335.1 Oxalobacteraceae bacterium UBA5157 | reverse complement strand
CCGACGGCCGATAGCTTTTTTACCAATGCCTCGGAATCGGGGCAGGCATCGGGCCGATAATACGTTTCGTAGAGGTAAACAAGGACGTCGAACATGATTCCATCAGTAGCGCAAGGTCGTGGCGGCAGATCCGCCACTATTTCAAGCATACCCTAAAAGCGTCGATGTCAAAAGCGAACCATCAATGTATGCGCCGGTATATCCCGCCCGGCAACATTTCTGCTTGGCCAGCCAGTTCCAGCGTTAACAGTTGTGCGCTCAAGGCCGCCGCATCGAGTCCGGAGCGGATTGCCAGCGTGTTGGCGTCAACCGGATCGTAGCCCATCGAGCTCAGCAGTTTGTCGATCACGGGATCGCCTGCAAGTGTTCCGGCGTCGGTCGGTCCGGCGGCATGCGTCGGGTAGCAATGCGAAAGTTCCTCAAGGATATCCTGCGCCGACTCAACCAGTTTCGCGCCTTGTTTGATTAATTGATGACAACCTTTGGCGAGCGGCGAGTGGATCGAGCCGGGGATCGCAAATACATCCCGGCCCTGCTCCGCCGCCATGCGCGCAGTGATCAACGAGCCGGATTGGGCCGCCGCTTCGATCACCAGGACGCCCTGCGCTAAACCGCTGATGATGCGATTCCGGCGCGGGAAGTTGGCGGCAATCCCGGGCATGCCGAGCGGGTACTCACTCACAATGCAGCCCATTTCGGCAATCCGGTGCGCCAAGCTGCGATTTCGGGCTGGATAAACAATATCGGCTCCGGTACCAATCACGGCAATGGTCGAGCCGCCGATGTCGCCGCTGGTGTGAGCACGCAGCGCGCCCTGATGGGCGGCGGTGTCGATGCCGAGCGCCATGCCGGAAATGATGGTCAGGCCGGCCTGACCGAGCGCTTCCGAGAATTTTTCGGCGTTCAGTATGCCTTGCGCGGTGGCGTTGCGGCTGCCGACGACGGCGACCGCCGGCCGCGACAGCAGGTCCAGGCGGCCCTTTGCATACAGGACGATGGGTGGATCGGCGATGTCGAGCAGTGCCTTTGGATAATCGGCATCGGCCAGCGTAAGAACATGATTGCCCGGGTCCTCGGCCCAAGCCGCGGTACGTTCGATCAATTCCAGCGTGTCGGACGTGGGCGGACCGGACAATGCCTGTGCGACGCGTTCGGATACGACTTGGCGCAATGCCGAGAAACCTGCCGCAAGAATATTCTCGGGCATGCCGAACGCGGATAGCAGCTTGCGTGCGGTGTCCGGTCCGACGCCGCTGGTTTGCTCCAGTCGAAGCCAGCCGGCAAGGCCTTCAGTTGCTGACGCCAATCCCTTACTCCGGCGACCTGGCGACGTCGCCGACCTGAACCGAGTCCTTGACCTGCATTACCAGACCGTAAGAGATATTGTTGAATACCCGGAAAACGAACAGGCTGCCATAACGCTCATCGGGCAATTTCACCGCTCTCTTGTTGTCGGTGGTGTCCTGCACGACCGGACCATAGCGGTACAATTCCAGCACGGTGCCGAGATCGAGACCTTCGTTCTTGCCGCGATTGACTGACACCACCTGATTTTGGCCGGCATGCGCGACGCCGCCATAGATGGATACGACACGGGCGTTGACTTGTTGTGCCGGCGGGTGCGGCATGTAATTCAGCAGGGGTGTCGGCGGCACCGGCAGCAAGCGGTCGCCGACACCCATTTCCTCCTTGGACGAGACCACCGTGAAAGTGTGCGCCTCGTTGTCGGTCTTTGCGGCACGCTCCAGCTTCAGCGTGCCCAGATATACCGCCTCATACCCGATAATTTTGTTGGTTTCCGGATCCTTCAGCGGCTGGCCGGGACGAAAGCCCTGGAACGAGGTGCCGCCGTGCAGGTCGCCGCGTACATACGCTTTGTCGCCTGTTGCGAGATTGACATGGCCCTCCTGGGCCGCCATGATGCGCGGCGTATTCGCCAATTCCTCTTCTTCAACGATCAGCGGTTGTGACAGGAAGGGCTCTATGTCGCCAGGCGGAATTGACGGTATCGCGTCCTTATCCAGATTCTGCATCCGAATTTGCGGCGACAGGCGCACGTCCGCGCTGCCGCGACCGTTGCCGCCGGCGGAGGGCGGGACGCCAAGCCGGAGCCGGCCCGCGGCGCGGTCGAAGTAGACGATTTGGCCGGGATAGATCCAGTGCGGATCATTGATCTGGTCGCGGTTCAGCCCCCAGACCTGCGGCCAGCACCAGGGGTGTTGCAGAAACATTGCGGAGATACCCCACAGCGTATCGCCGCGCACCACCAAATGCTGGTCCGGCGCGTTCGGCAAGAATTCACAGCGCGTCGTGATTTGTGCGTGAGCCTCGGGCGACAACGGCCGGGACATCGCAGATGCTGACGCCAATATCGACGCGAACGCAAGGAAGGCTGTAGCTGTGCTAAACTTTTTCATGGTTTATCCGTTGAGCGTGGCATTAAGTGGGCGTTGCAGCCACAACATGTTGTCCGCCGGTGTAGTTCTGCATGACAATACTTGCGAAATTGAATCAAATTCTGCACATAAATCCTTGAACTAGCAAGAGAAAATACATTCTTACACACTGGTGCTGTTGCGCAAAAGCCGTATGTCCTTACTAAATATCCTGCGTTATCCCGATCCGCGCTTGCACAAGATCGCGAAGCCGGTGAGCGTGTTTGACGCCCGCGTGAAGCAATTGGCGGCCGACATGGCCGAGACCATGTATGAGGCGCCGGGGATCGGCTTGGCTGCGTCCCAGGTCGACGTGCATGAACAATTGATCGTCATCGATATTTCGGATACCCGCAGCGATTTGCGGGTGTTCATCAATCCGGAAATCGTCTGGGCCAGTGCCGACATGCAGGTTTATGACGAAGGTTGCCTGTCGGTTCCCGGGATCTACGACGGCGTCGAGCGCCATGCACAGGTCAAGGTGCGCGCCTTGGACACCGACGGCAGGCGCTTCGAACTTGAGGCGGATGGCTTGCTGGCGGTGTGTATCCAACATGAGATGGACCACCTGAAAGGCAAGGTATTCGTCGAGTACCTGTCGCCCTTGAAGCGGAATCGGATCAAGGCGAAGATGCTGAAGGAAGAGCGCGAGATGAATCGGGATCGAAAGAAGGTGGCGG
>DHXL01000217.1 GCA_002415335.1 Oxalobacteraceae bacterium UBA5157 | reverse complement strand
GTCAGGCGGCTTGTGCCCGCGATACCTGAATTTATCTGTACCAAATAAGCATATAAGCAAATAAATACTATGTAGTTTGGAATAAGCGCCAAGTTTATTACGATTCACCCTACTTTGCGCGAGGTGATATGACTCTTTCTTATGTGGTTTCCGGTTTTGCGGTCGGCATGCTGGTCGGCCTTACCGGCGTCGGCGGCGGCTCGCTGATGACTCCACTGTTGACGCTGCTGTTCGGGATCAACCCGACTGTCGCGGTCGGCACCGACCTCGCGTTCGCTTCGATCACCAAGACTGCCGGCACCTTCGCGCATCGCTACCGAGGCACCGTGCATTGGCGCATCGTCAAGCGGCTGTCGGCCGGTGCGCTGCCCGCCGCGATTCTCGCCACGCTGGCACTGAAGCATTTCGGCGCGCTGGATAAGGAGATCGGCCAGATTATCCGCTATTCGATCGCGGTATCGGTATGTTTGACCGTGGTCGCCCTTCTGTTTAGAATCCGCATGCAAACCTGGCTCAACGCCCATCCGGAAAAGCAGCTGCGTGGCGCTCGGCTCGTGGCGGCGACCGTCGCGTGCGGCGCCCTGCTCGGCACGCTGGTGACCGTTTCATCGATCGGCGCGGGCGCAGTCGGCGCCACGCTACTGGTACTGCTCTACCCGCGCCTGTCGCCGGCCGAGATCGCCGGCACAGATATCGCCTACGCCGTTCCGTTGACCGCCATCGCCGCCTTCGGCCATTGGTGGCTCGGCTCGATCAACTGGGAATTGCTGCTCACCCTGTTGATCGGCTCCGTCCCCGGCATCACGATCGGTTCGCTGGCAGCACGCGCGATGCCGGAAAAACTCATGCGCGGCTTGCTGGCGACGACGCTGGCAGGCGTGGCCATCAAACTGGTGTATTAGCAATTGCGGGAATGCGTCAAAGCACCGGCCGTGCGACACGCGCACTATCCCCAACAAATTAGGATGTGAACATGTACCGCTACGACCAATACGATCACCAAATTGTCAAGGAACGCGTCGCGCAATTTCGCGATCAGGTGCGCCGCCGCATCGACGATGAACTGACCGAGGAAGAATTTCTTCCTCTGCGCCTGCAGAACGGACTTTACATGCAGCGCCACGCCTACATGTATCGCATCGCCATACCGTACGGCTTGCTGTCCTCGACACAGCTGCGCAAGCTCGCCTTCATCGCGCGCAAATACGATCGCGGCTACGGCCACTTCACGACACGCCAGAATATTCAATTCAACTGGATCAACCTGGAGGACTCGCCCGATATTCTTGCGCATCTGACGTCGGTTGAAATGCACTCGATCCAGACTTCCGGCAACGACGTGCGCAACACCACCGCAGACGAATATTGCGGCGTCGCGGCAGACGAACTTCTCGATCCGAGACCGTACGCCGAACTGGTACGCCAGTGGAGCAGCTTTCACCCGGAATTCGCTTATCTGCCGCGCAAATTCAAGATCGCATTCAATGCGGCCACGGAAGACCGTGCCGCCACCGCCGTGCACGATATCGGCATTACCGTGGTGAAGAATGCCCAGGGCGAAACCGGCTTCCGCGTGCTGGTCGGCGGCGGGCTGGGACGCACGCCGATGATCGGCAGCGTCATCCGCGAATTTCTACCGTGGCAGCATCTGCTGACCTATATCGAAGCCATCCTGCGCGTCTACAATCAGTACGGCCGGCGCGACAACAAATTCAAGGCGCGCATCAAGATCCTGGTCAAGGCAGTCGGCGCCGAGGAATTCGCCCGCATGGTCGAAACCGAATGGGCCGACCTCAAGGACGGCCCGAGCACGCTGAACAACGAGGAATTCGACCGGATTGCCGCTTACTTCACGCCACCGCCGTACCAAACCCTGCCAAACGAAGACGCAACGCTCAAGCTGCAAAGAACCGAAAGCAAGGCATTCGATAACTGGTTGAAGCGCAACGTCAAGCCGCACAAGATTCCCGGCTACGCGATCGTCGTATTGTCGCTGAAGAAGCCAGGCGTGCCGCCGGGCGACGCGACCGCGGAACAAATGGACTTCATCGCCGATCTGGCCGACCGTCGCAGCTTCGGCGAATTGCGCGTCACGCACGAACAGAACCTGGTGCTGGCGGATGTCAAGCAGTCCGAGCTGTTCGATCTGTGGGGCGAAGCCAAGGGGCATCATCTGGCGACGCCGAACATCGGTTTGCTGACCGACATGATTTGCTGCCCGGGCGGTGATTTCTGCTCGCTGGCCAATGCCAAATCGCTGCCGATCGCGGCGGCCATTTCCGAGCGTTTCGAGAATATCGACTTTCAGCATGACATCGGCGAGATCGAACTCAACATGTCCGGCTGCATCAACGCCTGCGGCCATCACCATGTCGGCAATATCGGCATCCTTGGTGTCGACAAGGACGGCTCCGAGTGGTACCAGATATCGATCGGCGGCGCGCAAGGCAACACGAGTTCGATCGGCAAGATCATCGGCCCGTCGTTCTCGGCGCTGCAGGTGCCGGGCGTAATCGACCGGTTGCTGCAGGTCTACGTGCGCGATCGGTTCGAAGGCGAGCGCTTTATCGACACGGTGCGCCGTCTTGGCGTCGAGCCATTCAAGGAACATGTTTATGCCTCGCCGATCAAGGGCGGCGCGCTGGTGGGGGAAGACGAATATGCGTGAAATAATCAAGGATAAAGCGGTTGTCAACGACGACTGGACCGTGCTGCCGCTGATAGAAGGGGGCGCGCCGGAAGCGGTCGCCGTTCCCGCCGGCAAAACCATCGTACCGCTGGCGGTCTGGCTAGCGCAGCGCGCCGCGCTGCAACAGCGCGCCGATATCGGCGTCTGGATTGCGAGCCACGAACGTCCGGAAGTCTTGAAGGAAGACGTGGCGAAGCTACCGGTGATCGCGGTCGATTTCCCGAAATTTTCCGACGGCCGCGGCTATTCCATTGCCTACAACCTGCGCGCGCGCCTCGGCTATGCCGGCGAGCTGCGTGCGATCGGCGATGTGCTGCGCGACCAGATGTTTTACATGCAGCGCGTCGGCTTCAATGCATTCGCGACACGCGAAGATCGCAACATCCACGATGCGCTGAAAAGCCTGTTCGATTTTTCGGACGCCTATCAAGCCTCGCTGGATCAGAAGATGCCACTGTTCAAGCGGCAGGTCCGGGGTGTGCAAAGCCAGGACACCAGCCGCAAGAGCGGCACCGACTTTAGCATCTAACGGACAGAACATGACCGATTTCAATCACCTCGTGACGGCGACACAAACGACCTTGGCACGCGTCGCCGCCGACTTTTCACCGGTCGTATTCGCATCCAGCCTGGCGGCGGAAGACATGGTGCTGACCGACATGATTCTGCGCGCCAAACTGCCGATCACGATCTTTACGCTTGAAACTGGGCGTCTGCACAAGGAAACGCTGGGCGTGCTGGATCGCATCAAGGAGACCTACGGCTACGACGTCGCGCTGTACCGTCCGCAAGCGGAAGCGGTCGACGCCTACGTCAAACAAAATGGCTTGAACGCGTTCTACGACAGTGTCGAGATGCGCAAGGAATG
>DHXL01000147.1:2645-4453 GCA_002415335.1 Oxalobacteraceae bacterium UBA5157 | reverse complement strand
GTAAAATTTGATCATGCCGAACAGGTTCGACAAATCGGTCATGGCCAGCGCCGCTTGCTGGTCCTTGGCGGCGGCATCGACGACGTCATCGATGCGCACCAGGCCATCGACGATCGAGAATTCTGAATGGAGACGGAGGTGGATAAATTGCGGAGAAGTCATGGCCGTATTTTACCCTGCCGCACCATCCTCGAATCGACGCAATTGGATCGATCGCGAACTGTACATAACCTGCACGGACGATCTTGCATGCGCGCCAGCGGATCGCAAGTCCGAGTCCACGCGTGAGATATAATAGCGTCAAATCAATGACTTAGTGAATTAAACCCATGCAGTCCGACAGCACTTCCAGCACGTTCGTCAATATCGCGGCCTATAAATTCATCAGCTTCGACGATACCGTCGAACTGCGTCCGCAATTTCACGCGCTGTGCGCCGAATTGGACCTGAGAGGGACGATCTTGCTCAGTCCGGAAGGGATCAACCTGTTCCTGGCGGGCTTGCGCGGGCCGATCGACCGCTTTCTCGCGTGGCTACGCGCCGATCCGCGCTTTGCCGATTTGGTGGTCAAGGAAAGTTATTCCGACAAGCAGCCGTTCAACCGGATGCTGGTCAAGCTCAAGGCCGAGATCATCACGATGAAGCATCCGCTGATCAAGCCGGAGAACGGGCGCGCGCCGGCAGTCGAGCCGAAGACGCTCAAGCGCTGGCTCGACCAGGGTCACGATGACGCCGGCAAGCCGGTGGTGATGGTCGATACGCGCAACGCCTTCGAAGTCGATGTCGGGACGTTCACCGGCACCGTCGATTTCCGGATCGAGAAATTCACGGAATTTCCGGACGCGATCGCGCGCCACAAGGACGCGCTGGCCGGCAAGACGATCGTCACCTTTTGCACCGGCGGCATACGCTGTGAGAAAGCCGCGATCCACATGCAAAATGTCGGCTTCGACAGCGTGTATCAGCTCGACGGTGGCATCCTGAAATATTTCGAGGATGTCGGCGGAAGTCATTACAACGGCGACTGCTTTGTATTCGACTACCGCACTGCGCTCAATCCGCAGCTGGAGGCGACCGCGACCGCGCAGTGTTTTGCGTGCCGCGCCGTGGTCACGCCGCGTGAACAGCTGTCACCGTATTACATCGCAGGGAAATCGTGTCCGCATTGCCAGAAGGCGATGCAGGCAGAGGCAGCTGCTTAAGATAAACTGGTGGAAGCGGAGTAGCGCGCACATGCGCACGGCGTCTTCAGCGCCGCCTCACAGTGATCGAAGAGGCGCAAGCAAGTCACTGCTGTCAACTCACTCTTTTCAAGCCAAATCGAACAGCAACACTTCAGCGTGCTGCCCCTGACTCACCTCGATCTTTGTTGCATCGGTAAGCTTCAGTGCATCGCCCGCAGCCAGCGCGACGTCATTGACGGTCGCTTCGCCGCGCGCCACATGCAAATAAGCGCGCCGGCCCGCCGCCAGCGCGACGTCGGCCCGCTCCGCACCATCGAATAAGCCGGCGTATACCCTGGCATCCTGATGAATGCTGACCGAACCGTCCTGCCCGTCGGGGCTGGCGATCAGGCGCAGGCGTCCGCGCTTTTCAGCGGGATCGAAATGCTTTTCTTCGTAGCCCGGCGAGATGCCGCGCACGTTCGGTTCGATCCAGATCTGCAGCAGGTGCGTTGTCCGATCGGGTGCGTGATTGAATTCAGAATGCATCACGCCTTTGCCGGCGCTCATGCGCTGCACGTCTCCCGGCCGGATCACGCTGCCGTTGCCCATGCTGTCCTTGTGCGCGAGCTCGCCGTCCAGCAC
>DHXL01000147.1:0-2431 GCA_002415335.1 Oxalobacteraceae bacterium UBA5157 | reverse complement strand
ACGTTGATACGGTCGTCGTTGATCACGCGCAATGCACCAAAACTCATGTGTTGCGGATCATGATAATCAGCGAACGAGAAACTGTGATACGAGTCGAGCCAGCCCAGGTCGGCGTGGCCCCGCTCTTGTGCCTTACGTAGTTCCAGCATGATATCCGCTCCAGTCATACAAGTTTGTTGGCTATGCTGCGTACTATATACGCTCGCAAAAGTTTAAAACAGGTCATAATTTCAGGCATGTAGTTCAATAATTTTGAATATGAATCTTGGATAAGTCTCTCTCATTGATCCGGCGATGAATCTGACCCTGGAAGCCTTGCGCATCCTCGATGCGATCGACCGCAAAGGCAGTTTTGCCGGTGCCGCAATTGCACTGGACCGGGTGCCGTCAGCGCTGTCCTATAGTATCCGCAGGCTGGAAGAGGATCTGGACGTGCTGTTGTTCGACCGGCGCGGCCACCGCGCGAAGCTGACGCCGGCCGGATTGGAATTATTGAGCGAAGGGCGCCATCTGCTGCGCGCGGCCGACGAGCTGGAGCAGCGCGTCAAGCGCATCGCAAGCGGCTGGGAGGTTGAGTTGCGCATCGTGCTGGACAGCATCATCCCATTTCACAAGATACTGCCGCTGATCGATGCGTTCGACCGCGAAGGATCGGGGACCCGGCTGCGCTTCTCGTACGAGGTATTATCCGGCGTGTGGGAAGCGCTGCTGAGCGGGCGCGCCGATCTCGTGATCGGTGCCGCCAATACCGGACCCGAAACGCTGCACATGAGCGGCGGGTTTCAGACCATGCCGCTTGGTGCGCGCGAGTGGGTATTCGCGATTGCGCCTGACCATCCGCTTGCCCGTGCCGCCGAGCCGCTGCCTGCCAGCCTGATTCAGCAGTATCGGGCGGTTGCGGTCGGCGACACCGGCCGCACTCTACCGGGCATGACCAGTGGTTTGCTGTCAGGACAGCCGACGCTGTCGGTGCCGTCGCTGGACGCCAAGCTGGCGGCGCAACTCGCCGGTCTTGGCTGCGGTCATCTGCCGCGCAGCATGGCTGCCCCGCATTTTGCATCGGGCGCGCTGATCGAGAAGCAAACCCAGGACGCCAAACCTGAAGTCAGCGCCCAGATCGCGTGGCGTTCGAGCGCGCGCGGCAAATGCCTGAAGTGGTTCCTGCAACGCCTGGCCGATCCCGCCGTTCAGCACTCCTTGCTATGGGAATAGCGCGGTGAGCGACTATATCGGAAGGTTCGCGCCCTCGCCCACCGGTCCGCTGCACGCCGGTTCGCTGGTGGCCGCGATGGCCAGCTATCTGGATGCGAAAGCGCATCACGGACAGTGGCTGGTACGGATCGAGGATGTCGATGAAGTGCGCACGGTGACCGGTGCGGCCGAATCGATTTTGCTGGCGCTGGCGGCGTGCGGCATGCAGTGGGATGGCGAGCCCGTGTGGCAAAGCCGGCGTACCGATTTGTACGCGGCGGCGTTTGCGCGCCTGCATACGCATACCTATGCGTGCGGCTGTACGCGACGCGAGATAGCCGACTCGCGCGTCGGCATTGCAGCGGACGGAGCCGCGCTTTATCCGGGCACCTGTCGCAATGGTTTGGCGCGCGGCAAGATACCGCGCACTTTTCGATTACGGGTGCCGGCTGCAAATGAGCTGGACGAATGCATCTGCGTCGAAGATCGCTGGGTCGGCACCGTGACACAACATCTGGCGACGGAAGTAGGCGATTTCGTGCTGAAGCGGGCCGATGGAATCTGGGCTTATCAGCTTGCCGTGGTGGTCGACGATGCGGCGCAAGGCGTTACGGACGTGGTACGCGGGATGGATTTGCTCGACTCGACTGCGCGCCAGATTTATCTGCAGCGCTTGCTGCAACTGCCGACGCCGCACTACCTGCACGTACCGGTAGTGGTCAATGCGATCGGCGAGAAGTTGTCAAAGCAGACCGGAGCGATGGCGCTGAATGTGAGCCGGCCGCTGACGGCGTTGCACAGCGCCGCACAATTTCTCGGATTGGCGCTGCCGGAAGCCGGATCCATCGACGATTTTTGGCGGCAAGCAATTGCTGCCTGGAGGCTTCGGCTTGCAGGCTGAAGTGAAGGCAACATCGCATCCGTCGCCTGACCGATTCAAACGGGAAGTACGACGCTAGCGCTTGGGCGTGCCACCCAACAGTGCGGCCTTCTTTTGGGGCTTGCCGGTGGTTTTTGTGGCCGCTTCGTTGCGCGGCTCGGCGGCAGGTTGCACCGACGGCTCATAAGGTTTCAGAAACCACGGGTCGATTTTTTCCTTGCGTGGCGGCGGACCGTACGAACTGCGTCCCGCCGGCGCGCTGCGAGCTGGCGCAGGCCCACGGTCGCTGCGATCACCACCTTCCGCACGTGGCGCGGAGCGCGCGGTGTCTCCCTCTTCGCGGCGGGCCGGCCGGCGCTC
>DHXL01000275.1 GCA_002415335.1 Oxalobacteraceae bacterium UBA5157 | reverse complement strand
AATGCCGCCTTGCGTTCGGTCTCATTGGTATATTCGATCAGCATCGTCGCTTTGAAGTTACTGCCATCCGGGACCAGCGAGTTGTAGACGTCGAGTTCGGACTGGATGCCCTCTTCCTCGTAGATCTTTTCAATCCGCAACATTTCCTGTATCTGATAGCGCAGCGTCGTTTCATCCTCGAACAGCAGCGACATGTGATTGCCGAGCCGGACGTTGCGGATCTTCTTGTGCTCGATTACTTCAGTGCGCATGGCGGGACGGGCCTTGGCGTACGCTTCGAGGGTCAGCAGGCTGTCACGTGTAATGGCCATTTTATTTATTCCTTGTGATCCGTGATCGGACCGGTTTTGAACAGCGCGTCGCGCAGCTCATGATCCATTTTTGGATCATGTCGGCGTATCCATTCCAACACCATCGCCGCGTGTTCTTTTTCCTCGTCGCGATTATGCGCAAGAATGCTCTTGAGCTCGGGGTCGGTGCAGGCATCGACACGCTGGTTGTACCAGTCGACCGCTTCCAATTCTTCCATCAAGGACGTGAGCGCACGGTGCATGTCCATCGTTTCGACCGTCAGCTTCTGGATCGGTTCGTGATAGCCTTCATTCGACATGTTCTTCTTCCTTTCAGATTGAGTAGGCCTTGCGTAAAAGTGTCAACGGATGCGCCATCTCGGCTTTCTTGAGCCCCGCCTCTTCCATGCCTTGCTCGATATGATGAGCAGCAAGCTGGCAGTCGGACGAAATATAATCGGGTTCGTTATTGGCCATCGCCTTGAACACAGGTTTTCCGATTTTCATTGCGGTTGCGTGGAATTCCTTTTTCACGCCAAAAGTACCGGCGTGGCCCGAGCAGCGTTCCACGATGTTGAGCTTCGTGTCAGGTACCAGTTGCAAGGTTTCCGCGGTTTTCCTGCCGACGTTTTGCACGCGCGAGTGGCACGGGATATGGTACGAAATATTCCCCAGCGATTGCTTGAAGTCGGTCTTCAGAAAACCGTCGCGATTGCGCGAGATGAAATATTCGAATGGATCCCACATCGCTTCTTTCACCAGTTGCGTATCGGCGCACTCCGGAAACATCAGCGGCAATTCCTGCTTGTACATCAGCGTACAGGATGGAATCGGCGTCAGGATCGCGTAGCCTTCCTTGGCCAGCTTGGCCAAGTGTGGAATATTTATCTTCTTCTTTTCTTCCACTCCGGTCAGGTTGCCCTGCTCGAGCTTCGGCATGCCGCAGCACGCCTCTTTCTCGACCAACACATACGGGATTTCATTGTGGTCGAGAATGGCGAGCAAGTCGTGCCCGATGCCCGGTTCATTGTAGTTGACGTAACAGGTTGAATATACGGCGACCTTGCCCGGGGTCAGCGTGCCGTCTCGCACCGGATAAGCTTTTGACTGCGCAGCACCGGAGCGGAATTTCTTGTTCGCGAATTGCGGCAGCCAAGCGTCTTTGTCAATCCCGATCGCGTCTTCCATCATGCCGCGCGCGAGTTTGGTCTTGTTCACCGCGTTCACTGTCTGGGTCACGATCGGAATGCCGGCTAAGCTGCCGAGCGCGTCCGTATTCGATAAGAATTTATCGCGGAAATGCACTTCGCCGTTTTCAAATTTGACCGCCTTGGCGCGCAGCATCAAGTGCGGGAAATCGACATTCCAGGAATGCGGCGGCGTGTACGGACACTTGGTCATGTAGCACACGTCGCACAGATAGCATTGATCGACGACTTTCCGAAAATCCTTCTTGTCGACGCCATCCACTTCCATCGTCGATGAGCCATCGACCAGGTCGAACAGCGTCGGAAAGGCGCCGCACAAGGAGACGCAGCGGCGGCAACCGTGGCAGATATCGAACACCCGCTCCAGCTCCTTGTTAAGCGAATCCTGACTGTAAAAATCGGCGCTCTTCCAATCGAGAGCGTGTCGGGTAGGCGCTTCGAGGTTGCCTTCGCTTTTGGACATTACTTGCCTTTTGACTGATTCCCCATGCAACAGGGACGACGACCCGAGATGGACAGCGACGTTGAGTTGAAGGCGCGCGAAGCACGCCTTCAACTCAACCCTCTCGGCGCTTGCCAGAGAGGGACCGTGCTGCGCGCGTTAGTCGACCAGCGCGTCAAGCGCCTTTTGATAGCGATTGGCGTGCGAACGCTCGGCCTTGGCGAGCGTTTCAAACCAGTCGGCGATCTCGTCAAAGCCTTCTTCGCGCGCTGCTTTGGCCATGCCCGGATACATGTCGGTGTATTCGTGCGTTTCGCCGGCGACGGCCGCTTGCAGGTTTTGACGCGACGAACCGATCGGCAAGCCGGTGGCAGGATCACCCACGATTTCCAGATATTCCAGGTGACCGTGCGCGTGACCGGTCTCGCCCTCCGCAGTCGAGCGGAACAGCGCGGCGACATCGTTCTGACCTTCGATATCGGCTTTGTTCGCGAAATACAGGTAACGGCGGTTCGCTTGCGATTCGCCCGCAAACGCAGCCTTCAAATTGGCTTCGGTTTTCGAGCCCTTGAGGTTTGCCATATGAATCTCCTTGATGGTCATACAGTGATAAAACAATTTGATGTCCGACACGCCTCTCGCCGGGCGCTGGCCCGCTGAAGAGAATCGGCTGAAAACCTGGGGCATAGCTCAGATTTCACTTGTATTTTGAACGCGCCGGAACAAAAGCTCAAATTGACAATATCAATATAGCTCATTGACTAATACAATTGAATTTTAATTTCAAAGAGATTATTTCTATTGGGCGACACGTGAAGCCGGCGGGCCCTTGCCTTGCAGCTCTGATTCCGGAATCCTGCAGAAGGCGAACGCAAATGTCGCCTTCTGCAGGCCTGAGAGGCGGCAAGCTGCCGCCAGCGGATTACCAGCTCGTCTCGCGCTCCGGCGATGCGGTGATGTTGTGCACCGAAAGATCGGCGCCGTTATATTCCTGTTCGGGGTCGAGCCGAATACCGACGATTTTCTTCAGCAGGCCATAAATCACGCCGCTGCCGACCAGCGCAA
Source organism: Oxalobacteraceae bacterium UBA5157 (assembly GCA_002415335.1). Classification (GTDB taxonomy): domain Bacteria; phylum Pseudomonadota; class Gammaproteobacteria; order Burkholderiales; family Burkholderiaceae_D; genus UBA5157. The sequence goes on along the minus strand of DHXL01000275.1, from coordinate 9,962 downwards.
TCGAAATCCCGAGCAAAGTGCCGATCAGCTGCGAAAAAAACGAGACGCCGCCGATGCCGCCCAATGCCTTCAGTCCAAAAATACCGGCGGCGATACCGCCCCACGCGCCGCACAAACCGTGCAGCGGCCACACACCGAGCACGTCATCGATTTTCCATTTATTCTGCGTCAGCGTAAACATCCAGACGAAGATCGCGCCGGCAATGCCGCCAGTCACCAGGGCTCCGAGCGGGTGCATCAGGTCAGACCCGGCGCACACGGCGACCAGGCCCGCCAGTGGGCCGTTATACACGAAGCCTGGGTCATTTTTGCCGAGCACCAAGGCGACCAGCGTGCCGCCAACCATTGCCATCAACGAGTTGATGGCGACCAGGCCGTTCATCTTGTCCAGGGTTTGCGCGCTCATCACGTTAAAGCCGAACCAGCCGACGGTCAGTATCCAGGCGCCAAGCGCCAGAAACGGGATGCTGGACGGCGGATGGGCCGCGATTGCGCCATTTTTCATATAACGGCCGCGGCGCGCGCCGAGCAGCAGCACTGCCGGCAACGCAGCCCAGCCGCCCACCGCATGCACTACGACCGAGCCGGCGAAATCATGGAACTCTGCGGAAAACATGAGCTTGAGCCAAGCCTGAATGCCAAATCGATGATTCCAGGCAATCCCTTCGAAAAACGGATAGACCAGCCCGACCAACAAGGCCGTTGCAATCAATTGCGGATAAAATTTTGCGCGTTCGGCGATACCGCCGGAAATGATCGCGGGGACGGCCGCGGCAAATGTCAGCAGAAAGAAGAACTTCACGAGCTCGAAGCCATTCCTGGCCGTCAAGATATCGGCGCTGGCAAAAAAATTGATCCCGTACGCAATGCTGTAGCCGACGAAGAAATAGGCCATCGTCGAAATCGCAAAATCGGCCAGGATCTTGACCAACGCGTTGACTTGGTTCTTCTTGCGTACCGTGCCAAGTTCCAAAAACGCGAAACCCGCGTGCATCGCCAATATCATGATGCCGCCGAGCAGAATGAATAAGGCGTCCGCTCCGTTCTTAAGTGCTTCCATGCTCAATATCTCCCAATATTAGTGCGCCATCGCATCAAACCATTGGGTACCAAGCAATATCCATTCCATTTTGGTGCAAACTGGAACCGATTGATTTAACAGGATAATTTATTCAGCTGGCCAGAAGGCGAGACGCGAAGCACCATTGTCGTGCGTTTTCATGCCGCAATTTGGGGAGCGCTGACAATCTCGCCGTACTTACTCAATAAGTACCGGGCAGCAGAATCCTGCTATCCACTTTCTTGATGTCGGTGAGGCCGCAAAATGCCATCGTCAAATCGAGTTCGTTGCGGATGATGTCGAGGCATTTGCCGACACCCTCCTCTCCCATCGCGCCCAGGCCGTACAGGAACGCCCGGCCGATATACGCGCCTTTGGCTCCCAGCGCGAGCGCCTTGATCACGTCCTGGCCCGAGCGAATACCGCCATCCATATGCACCTCGATCTGGCTGCCCACGGCCTCGACAATGGCCGGAAGAGCGGAAATACTCGAAGGCGCACCGTCGAGTTGGCGGCCGCCGTGGTTCGAGACAATTAATGCGTCGGCGCCGCTTTGTACCGCGAGGCGCGCATCTTCCGCGTCCATGATGCCCTTGAGGATCAGCTTGCCGCCCCAGCGCTGCTTGATCCATTGCACATCGTCCCACGAGAGGGCCGGGTCGAACTGCTGCGCGGTCCATGAGGCGAGCGACGACATGTCGGACACATCGCTGGCGTGCCCAACTATATTGCCGAACGAACGGCGCGGCGTCTGCAACATGCCCATGCACCAGCGCGGCTTCGTCATCATATTCAAGATGTTGGCCAGCGTGAGTCTCGGCGGTGCCGACAAGCCGTTCTTTAGATCCTTGTGGCGCTGGCCCAGTATCTGCAAGTCAAGCGTCAGCATCAGCGCAGAGCACTTGGCCGCTTTGGCGCGGTCGATCAGACGTTCGATGAACTTGCGGTCTTTCATTACGTACAGCTGAAACCAGAATGGTGCGCTGGTGTGCGCCGCGATGTCTTCGATCGAGCAGATGCTCATGGTCGATAGCGTGAACGGAATGCCGAATTTTTCTGCTGCCCTGGCCGCGAGGATTTCACCGTCCGCGTGCTGCATCCCGGTCAAGCCGGTCGGCGCAATCGCGACCGGCATGGCGACGGTCTGGCCGGCCATGGTGGTTTGCAGCGTGCGATTTTGCATATTCACCGCAACCCGCTGGCGGAATTTCATGCCGCCAAAATCGGTGCTGTTGGCCCGATAGGTCGACTCGGTCCAGGAACCGGAGTCGGCATAGTCGTAAAACATGCGTGGAACACGCTTTTCGGCGAGTATCCGCAGGTCTTCGATATTGGTAATGACGGTCATTTGCGCGCCTTCAGGTTAACGAAAATTAATTTACGGTAACACTAGCGGCCATTGGTCTTTCCGTCAACACGATAAATTTCATCTGGAGGCGAATACTTTTCAGCTTGCAGCGGATGGCCGCGGCGCACGTTGAACCGGCCTCTAGCCTTGCGCGGCAATCTGCCGCAAGGCCTGTTCGAACACGTCGACTGGCTGGCCGCCCTGCAGCAGGAATTTCTCATTGATGATAATGGCTGGTACCGAATGAATGCCCTGATCGAGGTAAAAGCGTTCCCGCGCGCGCACGTCGGCCGCGAATTCATCGGACGCCAGGATCGCTGCCGCACGCTCTGGATTCAGCCCCACTTCGCGCGCCAGCGCGACCAGTACCGGGTGTGCGCTCGGGTCCTTGCCATCGGTGAAATAAGCCCTGAACAGCGCGCGCTTGAGAACGTACTGACGCCCTTCCAGCTCGGCCCAATGCAACAGACGATGGGCGTCGAAGGTGTTGTAAATACGTCCGCGCTTGTCCATGCTGAACGTGAATCCGAGTTCCGCGCCGCGCGCGCGAATGGCCTCGCGATTCGCGGCGGATTGCTCCGGGGTCGCGCCGTACTTTTCGACAATATGTTCGGTAATGTCCTGCCCCTCTGGCGGCATGCCGGGATTCAACTCGAAAGGATGGAAATGCAGGTCTGCCACGATCTGGTCGCCCAGACGGGCCAGCGCCTGCTCCAACGCATCAAGTCCGATCACGCACCAGGGGCACGATACATCGGATACGAAATCGATTTTCATGGTCGTCGCCATTTTCTTGCCTTTGAAATCGAATGCGGACTACTGACATAAGTCGTCAGTGCTGGTGTCCGCCGCCCAGATACGCAGCCTTCACCGCAGGATCGTTCTTCAAGCTTTCTGCCGGACCGTGTACCGCAATGCGGCCATTTTCCAGCACATACGCGTAGTCCGCGACGTTCAGTGCCGCAGCTGCAAATTGCTCGACCAGCAGCATCGTGACGCCGCGCTCTTTCAGACGCGAAATGATGCGGAACACTTCCTCAACCAGGATCGGCGCCAGACCCATCGACGGTTCGTCGAGCAGCACCACGTCTGGATTGAGCATGATGGCGCGTGCCATCGCGAGCATCTGCTGCTCACCGCCCGAGAGCGTGCCGGCCAGTTGCGTCTGGCGCTCCTTGAGACGCGGAAATAGTTCCAGCGCCTTTTCGAGGTCGGCATGGATGTCGCCGCGTGGGCGCGAACGCGTGAAGCGCGGGAATGCGCCCAGCAACAGATTATCCTTTACGCTCATGGTGGAGAACACGCGCCGCCCTTCCGGCGAATGCGCGAGCCCGGCACGCGCGATACGGAACGAGTCCATGCCGGTCACGTCCTTGCCGGCAAACGTCACTTTGCCGTCTTTCGGTTTGATCATGCCGGAAATGGCGCGCATGGTGGTGGTCTTGCCGGCGCCGTTGGAGCCGATCAGCGTCACGACCTTGCCCTTCGGGACTTCGAGCGAAATGCCGTGAAGCACCTCGACCTTGCCGTATGCGGCGTGCAAATTGCTAATGGAAAGCATGGGATGACCTTTCTTAAGCTGCCGCAGCCGGCACGGCAGCATCGCTGCCCGCGCCACCGCCAAGGTAGGCTTCGATGACCTTCGGATCGGCCTGTACCGCTGCCGGCTTGCCCTCAGCGATCTTCTGGCCGAAGTCGAGCACGGTGACGATGTCGCAGATCGACATCACGACATCCATGTGATGTTCGATCAGGATCAGCGTGATGCCCTGCTCGCGAATCTTGCGGATGATTGCCACCAGTTCCTTGATGTCGGGCGCCGTCAGGCCGGCGGCCGGTTCATCGAGCAACAGCAGGCGCGGATTGAGGCCGAGTGCGCGACCGATCTCGAGCAGGCGCTGCTTGCCGTATGGCAGGTTGCGTGCTTCGTCGTTGGCGAGCGTGGGCAGGCCGACGAACTCGAGGATGCTGGCGGCGCGAATCCGTGCGCCCTTTTCTTCCTCGCGATAGCGCCGCGTGTGCAAAATCACGTCAACGATGGTGCTCTTGAAGGTGTGATGCAAGCCGACCAGCACGTTCTCGGTGGCGGTCATTTCGCCGAACAATTGCACGTTCTGGAAGGTGCGCGCCACGCCACCCAGCGCAATTGCCGACGGCGTCGACCCGGATATCACGCGCCCGTTGAATTCCACCGCGCCTGCGGTCGGCAGGTAGATCCCGGTAAGCACATTCATCATCGTGCTCTTGCCGGAACCGTTCGGGCCGATCAAGCCGTGAATGGAACCCTTCGCGATATCCAGGTCAACCTGGTTCAGCGCCTTCAAGCCGCCGAACTGCATCAACACCTGTTTCGCGCTGAGCAGGTTGCCGCTGATCTGCACGTCCTGATCGGGTGCTGCCCATGCGTACGCCTCATCGCCTTTCTCGTGATATTCCTCGTGCCGATGCGTTGCCTGTGGACGGATTTTCTCAACGATGTTGCGCAGGAAACCAACGATGCCGTCCTGCAGGTAGTACACGACGAACAAGGTCATCAGGCCGAAGATCGTGAGACGCCAGTCGGTGATGTTTTCAAGCCGATAGGAAAACACCGCCATGCAGATGGTCGATACGACCGGCACGGCAACCTCGCGCACAGTCTTGGTTTTCTTGCGTAGCAGGTACGCAGCGCTTGCCACCGCAATGACCGCTGCGGTCACCGCGATCTGGCGGAACAGTTCGATGTCCGACAACAGGCTCGGCAGCATTACGACGATCAATGCGCCCAGCAGTGCGCCGGAGCGGGTCTTGCGGCCACCCATGATGACTGCCAGCAGGAACAGGATGGTCAGCTCAAAGTTATAGGTGTCCGGCGAAATGTATTCTTCCGAATAGGTGTACAAGCTGCCGGCCAGGCCCGCGAGCGCGGCGCTGATCACGAATGCATATACCTTGTAGCGATACACCGACACGCCCATGCAATCGGACGCCACCGGGCTGTCGCGCAAGGCCTGGAATGCGCGGCCGAGATGCGATTTCAGGATGCGATGCACCAGGATCAGCGACAACACCATCAGTACCGCGACCACATAGAAATACGCCACCTCCCCCAATTTGACGCCGAAGAAGGATGGTTTCGGCACCTTGATGCCGAGCGGGCCCTCGGTGAGGAAGGTCATCTCGTTGATCAGGATTTGCATGATGGTGCCGAATGCCAGCGTCACCATCGCGAGGTATGGTCCGGTCACGCGCAATGCCGGCAGCGCAAGTATGGCTCCGAACAATGCGGTCACGGCGATGCTGGCCGGAACCGCAACCAGGAACGGCACGCCCAGCTTGAACACCAGGATGCCGGTCGTATAGGAGCCGATGCCGAACAGCGCCGCATGGCCGAGCGACACTTGCCCGGTATAGCCGACCACGATATCGAGCCCGAACAACAGGATCGCGTAGATCAGGATCGTCTCTGCCATGTGGATGTAGTAGGGGTTATGAAACACCACCGGAAAGATCGCGAGCGCTGCGATGCCCGCCAAGGCAAGTATGCGATTCTTGTAGTTCATGATTACACCTTCTTGATCGCAGTTTTACCGAACAGGCCTGCCGGCTTGAGCGCCAGCACGAGCAGCAACAGCAACAGTCCCGGCACTTCCTTGTAGCCGGTGGAGATATAGAAGCCGGTCAGGGTTTCGCCGACGCCCAGGATCAGGCCGCCGACGATCACACCGACGCCCGAGGTCAGGCCACCGATGATCGCCACCGCGAATGCTTTCAGACCCAGCGAGGTGCCCATCGTGGCTCCGGTCAGGGTCAGCGGCGCCACCAGCACGCCGGCAAAAGCGGCCGTAGCGGACGACAGCGCGTAGGAGAAGGTAATTACCAAGTTGGTGTTAATGCCCATCAGGCCGGCCGCATCGCGGTCGTTGGAGGTCGCCACCACGGCCTTGCCGTAAATCGACTTGCGGTTGAATATCTCGACTGCCAGCATCATTGCCAGCGCACCAAGCACCACCACAATCTGCATCGGCTGCACGTTCGCGCCGAAAAAATGCAGCGGCGCTTCGGACAGCGGCGACGGAAAGGTGAGATCGTCCTTGCCCCAGATGTTTTCAGCGACGTTCTTGAAAATGATAGCCAGCGCAATGGTCGACATGATCCAGCCGAACTCGGACTTGATCTTGATCGCCGGACGCACGCCGATCCACTCGACAACCATGCCCTGCAATGCGCCGAACATGATCACCAGCGGAATCATCAGCCAGTAGCTGAGATAAGGCCCACCGTGTATGTTGCCGACCAGGCTGAGCCCGACCAGCGCGCCCAGCATGAGCGCCTCGCCCTGCCCGAAATTCAGTGTTCCGGAAGTCGCGAAGGTCAGTTGATAGCCGAACGCAATGACTGCATAGATCATACCCAGCGCGACACCGCTGATTACAAGTTGAAGAAGAATATCCATGATTATCTCGAAAACCTATGCTCGGATTGAGCGGAAACAGATATTGCACGACCCGCGCAAAGCCCGGGTCGTGCCGCGACGCAAGTGCGTGCAGGACTGAATCAGCGTGGCTGATTACTGGGCACGAACGACGTGCCCGCCCTTGACCATGCCCATGACCGGCATGCCCATCTTGATTGCCTCGTGATCATCCTTGGTGAAAGGCTTGTCATAGGTAGTCACGACGCCGTCGACCTTGGTTTTCAGGTTTTCCAGCGCTTCGCGCACCTTCGGCCCATCGGTCGTACCGGCTTGCTTGATCGCAGCGGCCAGCAGGTAGACCGAGTCGTAACCCTGTGCGGCAGAGACCGGTGAAGGAATACGCCCGGCAGCCGGTTTGTACGCGTTCAGATAGGCGGTGATGAAGGCTTTGCGCTTCGGCGTGTTGGGTTCCTGAATGAACGTCTGCGGCATCAACGCGCCTTCTCCATTCTTGCCGGCGTTGTCGATGAAGTTGCCCATCGAGAGTGTCCAGCTGCCGATCATTGGCACTTTCCAGCCCAGTCTTTCCATGCCGTTGGCAATCTGCGCCAGCTCCGGTCCAATGCCGTAGGTCAAGATCGCTTGCGCGCCGGCCTGCTTGGCCTTCAACAGTTGGGCTGTCATGTCGACATCCTTGATGTTGAACTTTTCGACGGCAACCGCTTTGACACCCTTTTTGTCGAGCGCCTTCTCCAGGTCTTCGCGTCCGAGTTGACCGTAGTTGGTGGAGTCGGCGAGGATAGCGACCTTGGTCAGCTTGCGCTTGACGATCGCTTCGTCAACGATCATCGCCGACTGAATCGTGTCGTTTGCAGCGTTGCGGAAAACATAGTTTTCCGGCTGGTCGGTAAATTGCTTTGTCACCACGCTGCCGGTTGCCACGTTGTTCATGACCGGAATCTTGGCTTCCTGATAGAAACGCTGCGATGCGAGCGACACGCCGGTGTTGATATAGCCGACCGTGGCGGCCACCTTTTCCTTGTTGATCAGTTCCTGCGCGACTTGCACGCCGCGCTCGTTTTTCGCTTCGTCGTCGCGCTCGATGAGCTGCAACTGGCGCCCCAATACGCCGCCGCTCTTGTTGATTTCGGCAGCGGCCAGTTTCACGCCATCGCGCATCGAAACACCCATCGGAGAAGATCCGCCGGTGAACGGCCCCGTCACACCAATCTTGATCGGCTCTGCGGCTATGCCGGCCATGGACCAAGTCACTAGCGCAGCTGCAATTAGCGTCTTCAATTTATTTGTCATGTCGCCCTCTGTCTCTATAATAATTGTTGGAAAAAATCAGGTTGATTGCCACGACCGCAGATAGTTGCCAAAAATACATACAACGAAAACCGCAGAAAACCGCAGCATCGAGCGCATCTTACTACGATAGAATAAATATTTCCTCAGTAGAACTACGTAAGTACTGCCTGCAACCCGCAATGTACTGACCGAATGGTAAATTACTTTGCCAAACGTATTAACGTGAAGAAAACCCCTCGCAGGACAAGAGAAAGCCTGACCAGTGAAGGCCATCGAATTTTGTTGACAAGGGAATCAGGCGACGGTGGGGATGGACCCGAATTTCGTCAGCGCCTTGATCCAAGGGGTGCATTAGATATTACTCCACCCGGCAGCCTGAGAGGCGAGGGTGAACAAGGTGTGGGCCATTGCGCACGCCCGGCAAGGTATGGCTTGCAGGAGCCAAAAGACCGCATGAGGATTCAACTGTAACTTCCGCTCAAGGTCCGCTGCAGGCGTTCGACCAGCTGCGCCAGCCGCGGCTGCACTTCCTGCAGCAGAAATTCGCGCGACAGATTGAATGCCGGCCCGCCACAGTTGACGCTCAACGGCGCCGATCCATCGTTCGGTTTGAATGCGATCGCAATCGCATTGACGTCCGACTGCCAATCACCGAACGAGGTGCAACAGCCCAGTGTCTTGTATTCTTCAATCGAACGCGTTACGCGATCCCGTATGGCAGGCCAGGCCAGTTCGTCCAGTTCGCGCACACGTTCCAGGATATCGTTGCGTTCGCTGCTCGACACTTCAGCGAGGTAGGCGCGTCCCATCGCCGTGCGCGCAATCGGAATCCGCCCGCCGACGTCGAGGCGTAGCGTGAGTGCCGTCTGACTGCGGCAGTTCTCGACGTAAATCATGCTGAGCCGGTCGCGCATGCCGAGCGACACGGTCGCGCTCGAAAAGTCGGCCAACTCTTGCATCAGCGGTCGGGCGAGCTGGCGGATGTCGAGCTTGGACAGCATCGCGCTGCCCAGCGCAAGCGTTGCGGTACCGAGCTTGTACTTGCCGACATTCTCGTCGTACTGCAGGTAGCTGAGCTTGGTCAGCGTGTAAGTCAGTCGTGACACAGTCGACTTCGGCAGCTTGGTGCGCTCTGCAATTTCCTGATTGCCGAGCGTCTTGTCGCCCGACCGGAAACACGCCAGCACATCCAGCCCGCGGGCGAGTGCGGTTACAAAGTGCCGGTCTTCCTTCATCTTCGGCTTGTCCGAAGCGGAAACGCGATCTTCGTCCGTGTCTTTCGCCATAATGTCTTTTGAAACGCCAAAAAAAGAGGTGATTTTACGCTTCCAGCGCAAACGATAGGTCGTGCAGCGTCGCCAGATCGATCTGATCGCGCAGTTTGTCGAGCACCACGTGGCCGCTGCAATGAATGGGACCGGATCACGATTGCCCGTTGCTTGATTGGGCAGCGCGCTGCTGCAATTCGCTTTTCAGAATCTTTCCGGTAGCCGCAGCCGGCAAATGATCGAGCACCACGATTTCCGACGGCATCTTGTACGGCGAAAGATTTTGCTTCAAATACGCCTCCAGCGCGACGATGTCGACTGCTGCGTGTGGCGACACCTCGATGAAGGCGACGATCTCTTCATTGCCCGGCACCTCGCGCCCGACCACCGCCGATTGCACGATGTTCGGATAGGAATTCAACACTTGCTCGACCTCGACCGGATAGACATTGAAGCCGGAACGGATGATCAATTCCTTGCTGCGCCCGACAATGAAAATGGCGCCGTCCGGATCGATGCGCGCCAGGTCGCCCGTGCGCAGCCAGCCGTCTTGCGAGATCGTTTCGGCCGTCAGTTCCG
>DHXL01000415.1 GCA_002415335.1 Oxalobacteraceae bacterium UBA5157 | reverse complement strand
TGCATGCCGGCCATGTGCGCGGTTGCCGGATTGGTGCCATGGGCCGAACTCGGAATCAGGCAGATGTTGCGCATGCCCTGGCCGCGGCTCTGGTGATAGGCGCGAATCGCGAGCAGGCCGGCGTATTCGCCTTGCGAGCCGGCGTTCGGCTGCAACGACACCGCGTCGTAGCCGGTGCAGACCACCAGCATCTGTTCCAGTTCGGTAATGAGTTGCTGATAACCCTGCGCCTGGTCGAGCGGTGCGAACGGATGGATGTTGCCGAATTCCTTCCAGGTCACCGGAATCATCTCGGTCGTCGCGTTCAGCTTCATGGTGCAGGAACCGAGTGGAATCATCGCGCGGTCGAGCGCCAGATCCTTGTCGGCCAGCTTGCGCAGATAGCGCAGCATCTCGGTCTCGGAGTGATGCGTGTTGAAGACCGGATGTGTCAGGAAGCTGCTGGTGCGCGCGAGCGCTGCCGGAATGCGGTCGGCAGCAGCAGCCTCGCACACGGCGAACGCCGGCGCCGCGCCGGTGCCGGCGAAAATCGCCCACAACGCTTCGACATCGGCTTGGGTGGTGGTTTCATCGAGCGAGATGCCGATCGTCTCATCGTCGACCGGGCGTAGGTTGATCGCTTGCTTGCGCGCTGCGGCGTGAAGCTCGGCGCTGCGATTGCGGGTACGCACCGTGACGGTGTCGAAGAAAGCGGCACTGCGCACTTCCACATCGAGCTTGCGCAATCCTTCGGCCAGCGTCGCTGTCAGGCGATGCACGCGTTGCGCGATCGTCTTCAATCCTTGCGGGCCGTGATAGACCGCATACATGCTCGCCATATTGGCCAGCAAAACCTGCGCGGTACACACATTGGAAGTCGCCTTCTCGCGGCGGATATGCTGTTCGCGCGTTTGCAGCGCGAGGCGGTACGCCTTGTCGCCACGGCAGTCGATCGACACGCCGACCACGCGGCCCGGCATCAGGCGCTTGTTGGCATCCCTGGTCGCCAGGTAAGCGGCATGCGGGCCGCCGTAGCCGAGCGGCACGCCGAAGCGCTGCGCCGAGCCGATCGCGATGTCGGCGCCGAACTCGCCTGGCGGCGTCAACACGGTGAGCGCGAGCAGGTCGGCCGCCACTACGACCAGCGCCTGCTTGGCATGTGCCTTGGCCACGGTATCGGCGTAATCATGCAGCTCGCCATCCAGCGCAGGATACTGCAGCAGCACGCCGAAGCATTCCAGCTGATCGAGGCCTGTGCGATGGTCGCCCACCACCACCTCGATCCCGATCGGCGCGGCGCGCGTGCGCACGACATCGATGGTTTGCGGGAAGCAGTCTTGCGACACGAAGAAAGTCTTGCTCTTGCTTTTCGATAGCCGCTGGCAGAACGTCATCGCTTCCGCCGCGGCGGTCGCTTCGTCGAGCAAGGATGCATTGGCGATTTCCATGCCGGTCAAGTCCGACACCATGGTCTGGAAGTTCAGCAATGCCTCCAGGCGGCCTTGCGAAATCTCCGGCTGATACGGCGTGTAGGCGGTGTACCAGGCCGGGTTCTCAAACAGGTTGCGCAGGATGACGGTCGGCGTGTGACAATCGTAGTAGCCCATCCCGATATAGGATTTGAAGACCTTGTTCTTGGCCGCGATCTTGTGCAGCTCGTCCAGCACTTCCGGTTCGGTGCGGGTGTCGCCCAGCGCCAATGGCTCGGGCGACAGAATCGCTGCCGGTACCACTTTCTTGATGAAGGCATCCATCGAATCGAATCCGAGCGCCGCCAGCATGGTTTTTTGATCGGCTTGATTCGGTCCGATGTGTCGACCGATAAAGTCGGTATGCTGCTGCAAATCCGCAAAGGCGGCGCGTTTCTGATTCATGGTGATCCCTTGTAGCAAAATTGATTGTGGTGCGTGTTGCGCGTGCAACGGCTGGTTAATGCATGCCGTCGACGTACGCCTTGTAAGCCGCCTCGTCCATCAGGGCATCCAGTTCGCCCGGCTGGTCGACCGTCATCTTGAAAATCCAGCCGGCCCCCATCGGGTCCGCGTTGACCTTGCCCGGTTCGTCGGCCAGAGTCGCATTCACTTCGGTAACGGTGCCGGCAGCCGGGAGCAGTATTTCACCGGCGGTTTTGACCGATTCGATGACCGCTACTTCGTCACCCTTGTCCATCGCCTTGCCGACTTCCGGCAGTTGTACATAGACCAAGTCGCCCAGCTGGTCTTGAGCAAAATCGGTAATGCCTACGGTCACTGCGCCATCGGCCTCGATGCGCAGCCACTCATGTTCAGGGGTAAATTTTGTCTTGCTCATTGGCTCGCCTCTTCATAAAGTTATTGTTCAAACTGCCCCTGCGGAATAGCTATTCCGCGCTTCCTGATCGCGTCCGGGTTCTCGGCGCCAGCCTCATTTACGCCCGTCCGTCTGTGTCCAATCATGTTGCGATCACCCGGTGTCTTTGGATCAAAATTTTAGAGGGTTACATACTGCCTGAGTGTTCAATTTGAATCTAATTATTTTTATTTATAAACAAAAGAACGAGAAATTTATTTGAATGGAAAGAAACTGACCGCAAGGGGTTTTCATTTCGCTTTCGACCCCAAAAATTGCGCAATCCTGCAACCGCTGCGGGGCAACGGCCGCATGGTCCAGATCGGGGCGCCGCCAAGGGTCCACGTGCGTCATCAGGATCAGTACGCGATGACGCTGCAGCACTCGTTGCCTGGCGGCGACGTCGTGGCCGGCCTCGCCCGTGATCGCGGCATCGGCTTCGATATGCGCGTCGACGTCGATCATATCGTCTCGACCGCGTTAAGAAAGCCTTAAGATTCCGGCGCCATCATGGCAACAAAGGAGTCGCCATGAACCTGTCATTTTCATCTGTATGCTCGTTTCGATCGATCGGTGCCGCGGTAGCACTTATCGGTGCCGCCCTCGCACCGTGCGCCCAAGCGGCGACGCCGGAGCAACTGCTGTCCGGCTATAGCGCGCAGGCCGCTTTGCCTGCCGTGCCGACGCGCGGTCAGCAACTCTTCACCACCCGTCACGGCCGCGAATGGAGTTGCTCATCCTGCCATGGCGCGGTACCGACGCAGGCCGGCAAGCATGCCTCGACCGGCAAAGCTATCGGCCCGCTGGCACCTGCCTTCAACCCCGAGCGCTTTACCGACACGGCCAAGACCGAGAAATGGTTCCGCCGCAACTGCAACGACGTCGTTGGCCGCGAATGCACGGCCGCCGAGAAGGCGGACGTGCTGAGCTGGCTGCTGACGCTCAAGCCCTGAGGTCGATACACCCTACATGCAATAAGGAGAACCAACCATGCCGCTTCCACTTCGCACGCATCTTCACCGGGCCGTGTTCGGCTTGTTCGCCGTCGTCTGTATCGTCCGGCCGGCCATGGCCGATGACGACCGGCGCGCCGCGCGCGTGCCGCCGCTACCCAAGTACCAGCAGGAATGCACGGCCTGCCACGTTGCCTATCCGCCCGGCATGCTGCCGGCGGCTTCCTGGCAGCGCGTGATGAACAATCTGCCGCATCACTACGGCACCGATGCCTCGCTTGATCCGGCCACGGCCAAGCAACTGTCGAACTGGCTCGGCGCGAACGCCGGTACTTACAAGCGCGTCCGCGAGGAGCCATCGGAAGACCGCATCACCCGTTCCGCGTGGTTCATCCGCAAGCACGATGAGGTGTCCGCGCGCACCTGGAAATTACCGGCAGTCAAGAGCGCTTCCAACTGCGCTGCCTGCCATATCCGAGCCGATCAAGGAGAATTCAATGAGCACGATGTCCGAATCCCCCGCTAACGCCGCCGCACCCGCGCCGGAAACCCGCAAGATACTGGTATGGGACGTTCCGGTTCGCGTCTTTCACTGGCTGATGGTGTTCAGTTTTGCGGGCGCCTACCTCACTGCCGAGAGCGAGCAGTGGCGGCTGCTGCATGTGACGCTGGGCTACACGATGGCAGGTCTGGTCGGCTTTCGCATCTTGTGGGGCCTGATGGGATCGCGCTATGCGCGCTTCTCGACGTTCGTGCGCGGCCCGAAGGCGGTTGCGCGCTATGTCGGCAGCTTGCTGCGCGGCCAGCCCGAGCACCATACCGGCCACAACCCCGCTGGTGCGCTGGCCATCGTGGCATTGTTGGGGCTGACACTGGTCGTCACCGCATCCGGCTGGGTCACCTACAACGAGCTCGCAGGCAAATGGCTGGAAGAGGCGCACGAGGTGGCGGCCAACGTGATGCTGGCCATCGTCGGGATCCACGTCGTCGGTGTATTGGTCAGCAGTTGGCTGCACCGCGAAAACCTGGTGGGCGCAATGATCAACGGGCGCAAGCCGGGCCTGCCAAAAGACGGTATTCGCCGGGCCTGGCGCAGCGTGGCCGCGTTGATGCTGGTGGCCGTGCTGGGCTTCTGGTGGCTGCAATGGCAAAGCGCACCGGCGGCCGGTGGCCTGGCTGGCCAGCCGGTTGCAGCGGCGAAGGCCGCCGACCACGATCGCGATGACGATTGAGCGGACGATCGAGCGCGCCATCATGAGACAATCAGCGCCATGCGCATCCTGCTCGCCGAAGACGATCCCCTGCTAGGCGACGGCCTGAGAGCCGGATTGCGACAGCTCGGGTTCCAGGTCGACTGGGTGCGCGATGGCGAGGCGGCAGAACGCGAATTGCGCGCCCAACCCTATGCCGCCGCCGTGCTCGACCTTGGGCTGCCGCTGAAGGATGGCATGGACGTCTTGACTGCCGTGCGCCGGTCCGGCATTTCGCTGCCGGTACTGGTGTTGACCGCACGCGACGCGGTACCGGACCGCATTCGCGGGCTCGATGTCGGGGCCGACGACTATGTGATCAAGCCGGTCGACCTGCACGAACTTGCCGCACGGTTGCGCGCGCTGGTGCGCCGTGCCCACGGCGAAGCGCAGGAGTGCCTGAGCGCGCAGGATGTCGTGCTCGATCCGGCGGCCCGATCGGTGCGACAGGCCGGTGAATCCGTTGCGCTGTCGACCCGCGAGTTCGATCTGCTGCACGCGCTGATGCTCAACCCCGACCACGTCCTGTCGCGTGAACAGCTCGAGCAGCGCCTCTACAGTTGGGGCCAGGAGGTCGACAGTAACGCCATCGAGGTGCACATCCATAATCTGCGGCGCAAGCTTGGCACCACGCTGATCCAGACCGTGCGCGGCGTCGGCTACATCCTTTTGCGCGACGCGCCGAAACCATGATCGCGGCGCCTCGTTCGCTGCAAGGCCGGCTGCTGGTGCTGGTGCTCGCCGTGGTCATGAGCGTCTGGCTGGCGACGGCGGCGCTGACCTGGCTCGACGCGCGCCACGAGCTCGACGAATTGCTCGACGGCCATCTGGCGCAGGCCGCAGCGTTGTTGGTGGTGCAGCAGGCGCGCGAAATCGGCGAGGACGACCAGGGCCTCGACGCGCCGACACTGCATCGTTATGCGCCGAAGGTGGCGTTCCAGGTCTTCCATGAAGGGCGCCTTGCGCTGCGCTCGGCCAATGCGCCGACCGCCCCGATGGTCGAACCCGGCAAGGACTTCAAGACCGGCTTCAAGACCGGCTTCAACACCGTGCACATCGGTGGCACCGCGTGGCGCGTATTTGCCGCCCACGGCGCCGAGCGCGACGTGCAAGTGTACGTGGGAGAGCAAGCGAGTTCGCGCGCCTCGATTCTGTGGGCCGTGCTGCGCAGTGCGCTGTGGCCGATGATCGTGGCGCTGCCGCTGCTCGCGCTGGCGGCTTGGTGGGCAGTGTACCGGGGGGTCGCACCGATGCGCAGACTCGGACGCACCCTTGCCGAGCGCCAACCGCAGGCGTTGGACCCGGTGGCCCTCGAAGGCGCCACGTCCGAGATGGCGCCGATGATCAACGCGCTGAACGGTTTGTTCGAGCGTATCGGCATGTTGCTGGAGTCCGAACGGCGCTTCACCGCAGATGCGGCGCATGAATTGCGCACGCCGATTGCGGCGATCCGCGCGCAGGCGCAAGTGGCACTGGGCGAAACCGACGATGCGCGGCGCCGCCACGCGTTGCAGAGCACGCTGGACGGTTGCGACCGCGCCGTGCGGCTGGTGGAGCAATTGCTAACCTTATCCAGGCTGGAGGCCGCCACCGCGCCGGCCTTCGAGGCCATTGATTTGAGTAAGCTGACGCAACGCGTGGTGGCCGAGCTGGCGCCGACGGCGATCGGCAAACAGCAGACGCTGGAATTCGACACCGTCGAACCATGCAACGTTTCAGGCAACGAAACCCTGCTGACGGTTCTGGTGCGTAATCTGGTCGACAACGCGCTCAGATACAGCCCGCCGTTTGCGCGCGTGAACGTGTGCGTAAGACACCAGGCCGGGCGCATCGAGTTAACCGTCGAAGACAGCGGGCCGGGCTTGGCAGAAGCCGATCGTCGCAGACTCGGAGAGCGATTTTTTCGGGTGCTTGGCAGTGGTGAGAGCGGTAGCGGGCTGGGCTGGTCGATCGTGCGGCGCGTCGCGGCAGTGCAGCGACTGGATCTGCAAGTGGAGCGCTCGGCAGAACTCGGCGGTCTCGCCGTTCACGTCCTCTGGCCGGCAAATGCCGGCAGCCAAAACGCAATGCTTCGCTAGATATTGCGCCCCTGCGCCCTGCGCCCCGCGCCCCGCGTTCGGCTCGCTGACGCGGAGCTGGCATGCAATATCGGTCCTGTTCGCACTTTCGCATTCGGAAATTCTGGACTAACTTGGATGGAACGGTTCGGTCATCGCAATCATGCCCGCGCGCGTTGATATGCGTGTGGGTCCGGCTGGTTCCGAGTTCCCAGAAAGGTGCGGAATGGACAAGTCAACGAAGGTGCCAACCAAGGAACAAGTCAGATCATGGCTTCGCAACGAGCTGGCGCGCC
>DHXL01000299.1 GCA_002415335.1 Oxalobacteraceae bacterium UBA5157 | reverse complement strand
TACATGGCGCCGTACGTCCGCAAGGATCAACTGGATTACCCCAGCGTCAAGCAAACCATCCAGGAGTTGATCTACAACCTCAACGTGCCATCGCGCTGGGGCACGCAGACGCCTTTTACCAACCTGACGTTCGACTGGATCTGTCCGGAAGATCTGCGCGAACAGGTACCCTTGATCGGCGGCGTGGAAATGCCGTTTACCTACGGCGATCTGCAAACCGAGATGGACATGATCAACCGTGCCTACATCGAAGTCATGATGGCGGGCGACGCCAAGGGACGGGTATTCACGTTCCCGATTCCGACCTACAACATCACCGAGGATTTCGCGTGGCATAGTCCGAACGCGGACCTGCTGTTCGAGATGACCGCGCGCTACGGCCTGCCCTACTTCCAGAATTTCATCAATTCGGAACTGAAGCCGAACATGATCCGATCGATGTGCTGCCGCCTGCAGCTCGACCTGCGCGAATTGCTCAAGCGCGGAAATGGCTTGTTCGGCTCGGCCGAGCAAACCGGCTCGCTCGGCGTGGTGACGATCAATTGCGCGCGGCTCGGCCATCTGCATGCGGGCGACGAGGTCGGGCTGCTGTCGCGCCTCGATCAGTTGCTGGAACTGGGCAAGACCAGTCTCGAGATCAAGCGCAAGGTGATCCAGCGCCATATGGATAACGGCTTGTTCCCGTACACCAAGCGCTACCTCGGCACCTTGCGCAATCACTTCTCGACGCTGGGCGTGAACGGCATCAACGAGATGATCCGCAACTTTACCGCCGATGAACACGACATCACCAGCGAATGGGGCCACGCGTTTGCGATTCGCCTGCTCGATCATGTACGGGCACGCATGCTGGCATTCCAGGATGAAACCGGCCATATGTATAACCTGGAAGCGACGCCGGCCGAGGGCACCACGTATCGCTTCGCCAAGGAGGACCGCAAGCGCTACGCCGACATCCTGCAGGCGGGCACCGGCGACATGCCGTATTACACCAATTCGTCGCAGCTGCCAGTCGGTTTCACCGACGATCCGTTTGAAGCGCTCGAGCGGCAAGACGATTTGCAGCGCAAATATACCGGCGGTACCGTGCTGCATCTGTACATGACCGAACCGCTGTCGAGTCCGGATGCCTGCCGCACCTTGATCAAGCGCGCGCTGTCGCGCTTCACGCTGCCGTACATCACGATCACGCCGACCTTCTCGATCTGCCCGACCCACGGCTATCTCGGCGGCAGCCACCAGTTTTGTCCCAAATGCGATGAAGAAATCATCGCGCGCAAACAGCGCGAAGCTGTGTAATCCACCACCAGGAGCCAACATGACCGAATGTACCGAGCAGACTTACCCTATCCTCAAGCAAATAACGCTGAGCGACGCCGAGCGCCAGCCGTGCGAAATCTGGACCCGCGTGATGGGCTATCACCGGCCGATGTCATCGTTCAACACCGGCAAGAAAGGAGAGTTTTTTGAACGTACCTATTTCAGCGAGCAGTGCGCCGCTCTCGCCGAATAAGCGCGCGCCGCGCACCCTGAAGGTGGGCGGCATCACGCCGTTCACCGCCACCGATTATCCCGGCAAGCTGGCGGCAGTTGTATTCGTGCAGGGCTGCCCGCTGCGCTGCGGCTATTGCCACAATCCGCACTTGCAGCCGCGGACGGCCGCCAGTCCATTGCAATGGTCACGCGTGCTGAGCCTGCTTGCGCGTCGCGTCGGGCTGATCGATGCGGTTGTCTTCAGTGGCGGCGAACCGACTATCGATCCGGCGCTGGAGGACGCGATTCGCGCCGTGCGCGAGCTCGGTTTCGCGGTCGGCTTGCACACGGCCGGCGTCTATCCAGAACGCTTCGGCACCGTACTTCCCTTGCTCGACTGGGTCGGTCTCGACATCAAGGCGCCGTTCGCGCAGTATGAGGAAATCACTGCGCTGGCCGGCAGCGGTGCCCAGGCGCGTGCCTGTGCCGAGCTGTTGGTCCAGAGTGGAATCGACTACGAGTGCCGCACCACCATGCACCCGGCCCTGCTTGCGGAACCGGCGTTACTGGAGATCGCGCACACGCTGGCCGGCCTCGGCGTGCGGAATTATGTGTTGCAGAATTTTCGCGGGCAGGGCTGCAAGGACGCGCATCTCAACGCCTGCACCGGTGGCAGCTACCCGAGCAGCGCGCTGGTGAGCCGCATCGGCGCCATGTTCGAGCAGTTCACGCTTCGGTAGCGGACAGGCGGCGTACGCCGTGGACAAAGCGCTGGAGCGTGTCGGACAGGACGCCGCGCGGGATCATCGCTTCGATCAACTGGAACTTGCCGCGCGTGGCGGTGGCCTTGCGCAATGCATCGCGCAGTTCGCGCCGAGTGCTGACCCGATAGCCCTGTCCCCCGAGCGGTTCGGCCATCGCCGCGAAATGCCAATCGCTCAGGTCGTTGAATTTCGAATCCGGCTGGAATGTGCGCAGCATCTCCCAACTGCAATTGTTGAACACGATGACGATCGGATCCCAGCCGTAGCGCTGGCAATTGCCAAGCTCCCAGCCGGTCATCTGGAACGCGCCGTCGCCGACCAGGATCAGCGGGCGCTGGCTGCCGCCCGCCTGCAGGCCCAAGCCGGCCGGCACGCCGTAGCCCATCGTGGCGTAGTAGCCCGGCGCCACGAGCGCCGTGTTTTCGATGTCGAGCGCGGTGAACAGGCAATCGCCGATGTCGGACGCGATCGGCATGCGGCCCGACCAGGTCATCAAGTCATTGACCGCGCGCGCGATATCCATCGGGGTAATGGCCGCCGCGTCCGGCGTCAACCCGTGCGGATACGCATATGGCTTGGCGGCATCGGCCGTGGTACTGGTATGCAAGCGCTTGGCGCGTACCAGCAGGCCGTCGACCAGCGCCTCGAGCGGAATCTGCGGATAGACGTGATGCCCCATCGTGACGCGCCCGTCGAGCGCGACGATGCTCTTGCGCATGTCAATCTTTTGTTCCGAAACGCCAAAATTGGTATCCGAGATGATCACGCCGAGCAGCAGCAGCGCGTCGGACGATTCCACCGATCGCATGATGTCAGCCGATCCGGCCACACCAAGGTAAGTTCCCAACAGCGGCACGTCGGTATCGGCCAGCAAGCCGCGCCCCATGAAACTGGTGACGACCGGCAGATTCAGAATGCGGGCCAGTTGCGCCACCTTTTGCTCCAGCCCAAAGCGCTTGATCTCGATGCCGGCCATCAGCACCGGCGCCTGCGCCGCGGCCAGGCGCGCCAGCAGTTCCTCGACGCAGGCGTCCAGCGCCTCGGCATCATGGCCCTGCGCGGGCGTCCGCACCACCGCGGCGCACGGCGCGGTCACCAGATCGCGCGGCAATTCGATATACACCGGGCGCGACTGCGTGAGGCAGCTTTGCAGCACTCGGGCAATGTCGGCCGGTGCGCGTGCCGGGTTATCCAGCACCACCTGGTCGCACGTGATTTCACGAAAGATCGCCAGTTGCGAATCGATGGTCTTGGTTTGATGATGCAGCAGCAGGCCGTTACGCCATTCGCCGGCGCCGGGCGCACCGGAGATGACGACCAGCGGCACCTTCTCCGCGTAGGATGACGCCACCGTGTTGACCATATTCAGCGCGCCCGCGCCATAGGTGACCGCAGCGACCCCGAGCCGCGAGTAAAAGCGCGCCGATGCATCCGCGGCAAAGCCCACCGCCGGCTCATGACTGAGCGTATACAGCGGCAAGATGCCGGAATCTTCGATCTGCTTGAAAAAGGCCAGCGCGAAGTCGCCCGGAATGCCAAAAATCTCGCGCGCCCCATGATCCTTGAGAGCGTTCAATAGCGATACGGACAGATTCATGATGGGGCTTTTCTCGACGGATAAATCGATGGTGCGGAATGCGAAGTGCGCGGCGCGGATCGGTTACGGATGCCGCGGTTTCGGCTTCAGTCGCGACAGCAACTGTCCGGGCCCGGTGCGGGTCAGGTCAAACACGGACAGATCGATCGCGTCCAGCGTATTCTTGACCCACAGGCCGAGCTCGGTATCGCCCTCCATCGCCAGACGCCGGCTGAAAAACAAGGTATCCGGATCCTCTTCGCGCCGTGCCAGCAACAGGAAATCATGTGCGCTCGCGGCAATCGATAAATCGGCTTCGGCGTTATTCCGGCACGCGGCGAAGCCACCGTTGCGCCACTCGAAATCAAACGTGATTTGCGCGTCGGTGATGCGAATCCGCAGCTTCTTGCCGGTCAATGCGGTTTGCACGTCGGCGGCGAAATGCTGTGCCAGCACGCGGTTGAGCGCGGTGGCGAACAGCAGTGAGCCGGGATACGCCGGCAGCAGCGACAGCAGCTTACCGATCGGGGCGGGCAAGGTGTGACGGCTTTGATTCATGATCTTTTCCTTTGACTGTCAGGCATGCAGTTGATCGAGCCCCGGCTTGCCGTGCCAGTAGCCGTTGCACGGCTGGTCCGGCATCCATTCGTCGGACTTCTGCAGCCCGTCCTGCGGCGTCACTTGTTGACGCCGCACGGCGTCGAACAGTCCGATCATGTGTTCGGTATGCTGATGCTGCGGACTGATACGCACCACGTCCACACCGCGCTCGCGCATGCCCGGCAATTCATTGATCAGGTTGTAGACGCGCGACGACTGCGTCTGGGTCCCGTTCAACACCAGGAAAGACTGGCTCTCGCGCGTCTGCAGCAACAGTCCATCCGGGAAGTCGAGGCAGCTGAATTGGCAATCGTCCTTCGGCAAATTGCGATGGCGAGCGGTAAAGCAGCGCGCTGAAAAAGCCAATGGCATGCGGCCATACGCAAACACCTCGGTCTCGATCCCGGCCGGACGATCGCGCAGCATATGGCCCAGATCATCGCGGCTCATTTCGAGCGGCATCACCCAGCGCCGGGCGCCAAATCCCGCGATCACCTCGAGCGTCCCGGGGTTGTAGATATTCAGGTGGGGCCCGGCCACGAAGCGCGTCCCGGGCTCCAGGCAATGGACCGCGCCCATGTCGTTGGCTTCGACCATGAAGCGGCCATTGCCGGCGATCTTGCGCAACACCGTCAAATCCGATCCTGATTCGATCAGGACCTGGCTCGATAGCACGACTTCCTTACCGGCCGCGTCGAGCCGCTCGGCGATCGCCAGCCAGTCGGACAGCCGCAGCTCGTGCCGGCGCGAGCAAACGGTCTCGCCCAGATAGACAATATCGACTGGCGTTTGCGCGACCATATCGTAAAAGGCGAATACCGTATCGCGCGGCCAGTAATACAGCGGCGGCCCGAGGGCGAGTTTCATCATGTTGACTCCAGTCGTTGCAAGGGAACACTACGATTAAAAATCGGATGCGGGTTCATTTCCATGAGCGATGGTAGGCACCCAGCGTATGCTGCTGTCCTTCCGCGACCTTGTTGAGTTCGTTCATCCATTCCGGCTTGACCGAATAACGCTGCAGCTTGTCGCAGCACTGGTCGAGTGCCTCGCGCCATACGCGCGTGACCTGCGCGACGTAAGCCGGACTGCGCTGGCGTCCTTCGATCTTGATCGCGCGCACACCCATCGCCAGCAGTTGCGGCAGCAGCTCGAGCGTATTCAGGCTGGTTGGCTCTTCGATCGCGTAATAGTTTTCGCCGCCGACGTCGAAGCGGCCCTTGCACAGCGTCGGATAACTGGCGTTCTCGCCATCGGCGTATCGGTCGATCAGCACACCATTCAAGCGCGACTCGAGGCCCTGCGGTGTTTGCTGCCAGCGCACTGCCTTGGCCGGCGAACAGACGCCATGCGTATTCGGTGCTTCGCCGGTGGCGTATGACGACAGTGCGCAGCGGCCCTCGACCATCACGCACAGGCTGCCGAAGCCGAACACTTCGATTTCCACCGTGGTATTTTGCGCGACTTGCTCGACCTGCACCAGCGACAGCACACGCGGCAACACCGCGCGCTGGATGCCGAAATGTTTTTGGTAGAAATTGATCGCTTCGTAATTGGTCGCCGATCCCTGCACCGACAGGTGCAACCGTAGCGTCGGATAGCGCTCTGCCGCATAGCGCATCAAGCCCGGGTCGGCCAGGATCACGGCATCGATGCCGGCCGCCGCGGCACGGTCGATCGCGGTGCGCCATTGCGGCCAGGTCGACGCCTGCGGATAGGTATTCAAGGCCAGCAGCACCTTGCGCTGCCGATCGTGTGCGTAGCGAACGCCTTCCGCGATCGCCGCGTCGTCAAAATTGAGGCCGGCGAAATTGCGCGCATTGGTGGCATCGCGAAAGCCAAGGTACACGCAGTCGGCGCCATTGTCGACAGCGGCTTTCAGCGCGGGCAGACTGCCGGCCGGACAGACCAGCTCGATGGGTGCGGCGACGACGGGATGAGGCGATGACTGGTTCATGGTGGCCTGCTGGTTGGCTCCGAATTAGGTGCTGACGGCAATAAAATCGCTGTGCGCATTAGAAAATCAGCGAATTGGAATGTATCAAAGGGCGCGATAAAGGCACTTGATGTGGATCAAGTCCGACCGGATTCGGACCGAAAGTCGATTATCATGGCAAGCCCCATCCCTTTGACGCGAGCGCGACCGCAATGACCGATCCATCCAGCCCAACTCAGGATCACCCGATACAAGAAGCCCGCCTGTGGCGCGACGACGGCTGGACCGCGCGCGTCATCAAGAACGAGGACGACGAAGGCTGGGCGGTCGAGATGATCAAGCAAGGCGAGGCCGAGCCGGCCCTGGTCGGCCCCTGGACAATGGGACGCGACAAGAAGAACCCGAAGCCGCTCGACTCCGCCGCGTTCCATACGCTGGTCAAGACGGCGTCCGAGGTACTGCGCAGGCACGAGCAGCAACTGCATGCCATGCTGCACAAGAGCATCACGATCACCGCGCGCGCCGCCACGATCACCGTCAACCTTGATATCGTGCCCGACGACGACGATCCGTATGCGTTGCTGACCGCGCGCGACGACGCCGGAGAGCAACTGGCCCAGGTACGCGTCGCCGCGAACTTCAAATTGAGCACGGCCACTGCCGCCGCCTGGGCCGAGAACGACTTCCGCAAACCAGGCTGAGTTCCGCTAGTCGCGCCTGTCGGGGGTTCGCGGAGATACCTGGGATACCAGTCGACGCTTATCGCCGCGCGCGACCGACGCGAGCGGGCCCGGTGGGGCGGCAAGTCGCCTCAGGTCATCGTACTCGGACAGTATCGCGGCGGCCAGTTCCTGCGGATCCGCGACCGCACAACGGGCGGCCGTAAAGCCTACCCCCAGGGTGCCGGCGTAACTCATCAACGTAATGTTCAGGCCGACGCCATGTTCGACGATGGATAGCGGCCAGTAGCCGGTCATGCGCGCACCGGCGGCATATAACGGCACCGCAGGACCCGGCACATTGGAAATCACCACGTTGGCTATCGGCGGGATCACGTCTGCAATATGCGAGCGGCCATACAGGGCGGCCAGCGCACCGATAATCCACAGCACGCCAACGGTCGGAAAATCGACGGGAATGGCCGACTTGGCTCGCTTTGCCACCGACTTGGTGGCGCCGGCGGTGGCGCGCACGGCTGCAAGGCGCCGCACCGGGTCGGCGAGATGCGTCGCCAGGTTGGCCAGGCTGAGTGTCGCCTGGGTGGTGAATTCCCGGTTACCCGGATCGCGCAGGGAAATCGGCATGGTCGCGATCAGCGGCTTGCGCGGTACGCCGCCATGGTGCGCGAGATAGCGCCGTAACGCGCCGCCGCACAGCGTCAGCACGACATCGTTGATGGTGGCTTGCTGCGCCGATGCAATCGCCTTGATTTCATCGAGCGGAATCGACGTCGCCGCGAAGGATCGCTCCGGCGTGATGCTCACATTGAGGGGCGTGCGCGGGCCAAACGAAGCGTTACGCCACAAGGCGCGACGCGCGGAGCCTTGCGGCAACACTGCCTGGCCATTGGCGCCGCCGTCGAACACCATGCCGGCCAGCGTGCGCACTGCTTCCGGCAAGTGCCGCACCAGCTTCACATACTGAGCCGCGTCGTGGCGGACGGCCGCGGCAGCGAGTGACAGCGCTCCCGGCTCAAGCTCCTTGACCGCCCTCGCCGGCGCTCTCTTGTTGCCGCGTCCGGGCGTCGGCGACAGGTCGAACAAGGCCCCGGCGAGCACGGCGCCGGCCTGGCCGTCGAGCAGCGCGTCGCGCCGGACCGTGCCCGCATCCATGATTCGCATCCCGGGGCCATGCAAGCGCCGGCGGCGACCCCGGCGGCGATTTGTATCGTATATTCGCAGCATCAACCAACGCGAGAACATTGCTGCAATGACTTCGAACATTCTGCCTGCCGCGCCAAGTTCCGTGCTATATCCCGATGGGCAACCTTGCATGGGCCGTTTTGCTGGGCAAGTCGAGGCGATCGACTGGTCGGGCCTGTCCGCGCCTTATGCCCGCAGTGCTCTGTGGCGGTATTTTCACCACAAGCGCTGGCAATACATCGCGTTGTCGACGCAAGAGTTATTCTGCGGCATCGCCATCGTCGACATCGGCTGGACCAACACCGCTTTTGCGTACGCATTCGACCGCCGGCAGCGCAAGCAAGTCGCTGCCTATTCGCAAGATGGGCTGCCGGGATTGACGGCCAGGATCGGCGACAGCCTGCTCGGCGCCAGTCGCTTCCGGCGCTTTGGTCAGTGGATTGACTTTCGGCCGCGGTCGCCAACCAGCGGCCAGGGCTTTCGACTTGGCTTGCGTTGCGGGGATTTCGGGATCGACGCGGAAATCGACGCCCCTGCGGCCGCACCGTTCTTGCTGGCGATCGGACCGATCGCCGAGGGTGCCGTGCACGCGACTCAAAAATCGCCCGGCATGGCCATGCGTGGCGAAGTACGGGTCGGCGGCGGCCGTTACGACTTGAGCGGCGGCGTCGCCAGCCTTGATTATTCCAACGGCCTGCTGGCCCGTGAAACCGCATGGCGCTGGGCGTCGGCGCACAGCCTGACGCTCGGATTCAATCTGCAGGCCGGCTATTTCGGCGACCAGGAGAATGCATTGTGGCTGGATGGCCGCTTGATCGCTCTGGGTAACGCCCGGTTCGATTATGATGCAAGCGATCCGCTGGCGCTGTGGCATATTCATACCGACGACGGCTTGCTGGACCTGCAGTTTCAACCTGAAGGGATTCGCCGCGAAAACAAAAACCTGCTGATCGCGGCCAGCCGGTACGTGCAACCCATCGGCAGTTTCAGCGGCTGGGTCAAGCCGGCGCACGATGCCGCGCCGCGCATGGTGGAGCGCCTGGTCGGCGTCACCGAGGATCACTATTCGCGTTGGTAGCACCGGCATGCCGACCGTTCCAAAACCAGTCTATCGACTATCGGATTCAGAACCGCCATGGCAAGACGTCACCACTACCACGTGTACGTGATTGAACTATCCAAAGAGGTCCTGTATGAACGCAAGTTCAAGAAAGCCAACCCCGATTACGTCCCAGGCAAACCCTGCGTATATGTCGGCATGACCGGACTCGATCCGGATCAGCGTTTCGACAAACACAAGGCAGGGATTCAAAGTAATCGGTATGTCCTTCAGTACGGTCTGCGGCTATTGCCGGAACTGTATGCCGTCTTTAATCCGATGCCGTATGACGGCGCGCGCGACATGGAAGTCGAGCTGGCGATTGGACTGCGCGATGCAGGATACGGTGTATGGCAGGCGTGAGTGTGCGCTCGACAAGGTTTACCGGATCAACGCGGAAAAATCCCCATGAAGACGCCGGAGCCCGACTTCGAGGCGCTGCCCGTACTCCGCATCGCAGGCAGCGCGCCCATACTCATGGCATGTGGCGCGGAACATGGTCACGCAGCAGTGCGCCGAACTCGTCCGCGGCGATCGGCTTGCTGAAATAGAAGCCCTGCATTTGGTCGCACGCATGTTCGCGCAGAAACGTCTCCTGTTCGGCAGTCTCCACGCCTTCGGCGACGACGGTAAGGCTCAGGGTCTTGGCCATCGCGATGATCGCCCTGGTGATCGCCTGGTCTTCGGAATCGGTCGGGATATCACGAATGAAGGAACGGTCCACCTTCAGCGTATCGATCGGGAAGTGCTTCAACTGCCCGAGGGACGAATAGCCGGTTCCGAAATCGTCGATCGCGAGGCGGACTCCCAATGCCTTGATCGCGGTCAGCAGTCTGATGGCGCGATCTGGATTGAGGACGACCATGCCTTCGGTAATTTCAAGTTCGAGCAGATGCGGTGCCATGCCGCTCTCCTTGAGGACCGTCTCGATGCTCTCCACCAGCCGGTCGTCCGCGAACTGCCGAACCGAAAGATTCACGGCCATGCATATCGGCGGCAGGCCCTGGCGCTGCCAGGCGACGTTCTGGTTACAGGCGGTTCGCAACACCCATAGACCGATCGGGATGATCAGCCCGGTCTCCTCCGCAATCGGTATGAACTGGACCGGCGATACCGAACCGAGGGCAGGATTGTTCCATCTCAATAACGCCTCGACGCCGCTGATCGCGTCGTTGCCGAGGTCGACTTTTGCCTGATAGTGCAGCGTCAATTCGTTCCGTTCCATCGCATGCCTCAAGTTGGACTCAAGGATCATGCGCTCAAGTGACTGCGACTTGATGTCCTTCGAATAGAATTGAAAGTTGTTCTTGCCTTCTTCCTTGGCGTAATACATCGCGATGTCCGCATTTTTCATCAACGCCTGCTCATCCTCGCCGTCATCCGGGTACACCGAGATGCCGATGCTTGCGGTCACCCGACATTCGTGTCCCAGCAGTTCGATCGGCTTGAGCGCCGCGGACAGGATCTTGCGCGCGACATTTGCGGCCTGCTCGGGATTGGCAATTTCCTGAATCAGCACCACGAATTCATCGCCTCCAAGCCGGGCGATGACGTCGCTGGCGCGCAGTGCCTGCTTGAAGCGTACCGTGACTTCTTTCAGCAGCATGTCACCCGCCTCGTGACCGAGCGTATCGTTGATGAACTTGAATCGATCGAGGTCGATGAACAGTACCGCGAACGGCCGGCCAAAGCGTGTTGCCGTCGGTATCAGGACGTTCAGCAATTGACTGAACATCAGACGGTTGGGAAGCCCCGTAAGACCGTCGTGGGTGGCGAGATACTGTATGCGCTTCTCAGCGATTTTCTGGTCCGTGATTTCGCGTGAGACTCCGCGATAACCGGTAAACACCCCGTCGCTGTCGAACACCGGCTCTCCACTCAGGCTGACAAAATACGGATCGCCTTTTCGGGTCTTGCGGTGCATGACGACATCGCGATATGGTTGGTGGTTCATGAGCATTTCGCGATGTGCGTCCCAGCCTCCGGGGGTCTGGATTTCGAATTCGGTTTCCCAGGTTCGCTTGCCGATCAGGGGGTGTCCGCGCTGATTCAAGCGCATATGCCGGCTCTCCATTCGCGTGATCCGAAATTCGGCATCCTGCTCCCAGTACCAATCGGAAGACAGATGGGTCAGCGCCCGAAAACGCGCTTCGCTTTCACGCAGCGCGTGCTCGGCCTTCCGGCGCGCGGTGATATCGCGCAAAACGCCGCAGAAACCGCTTGCCTTGCCTTGCTCGTCTTTCAGGAGTTGTATCGAGCCTTCCAACAGCAAGGCGCTGCCGTCCTTGTGCAGGAATCCCCACTCCTGATTCTTTTTCGGTACGCCGGTTCGATATACCTCGTTGAATGCGGCGAGACACTTGCGCGCCATTTCGTCGGTTTGATGATCTTGATTGGTCGAGGCCTTGAGTTCTGCCGCGGAATACCCGGTGAGATCGGAAAACGCATTGTTGAAAAATGTGTGCCTGCCCTTGAGGTCGACCTCGCAGTATGCGTTATCCATGGTTTCGAGGATGTTGCGGTAGCGTGCTTCGCTTGCCTGCAGGGCTTCCTCGATGACCTTGCGTTCGGCATCGTGTCCGAAATTATCGAGAGCAAACGTGATGTTGCGGGCCATGCGCTCGATCAGCTTGATGATTTCGCCGTCAAACACATGTTTTGTAACGGAATAGAAAAGCAGTATCCCGATCGCGCGGCCATCTTGCATCAAAGGGACTGCGGCACCTGCGGCGAAACCCGACTTCCTGACGCCTTCATGCCAGGGCCGGAGCCGGTCGTCTGCCAGAAGGTCGTTGCTGATACATGGGTTGAAGGTCCGGAACGCGGTTCCTACCAGGCCCTGGCCTTCGACCGTGCCCTCGTCCAGAGAAATCCGGGACTTGTTCAATTGGGCCGCGCCCTTGCCGGCCACCGCCTTGAAGGTCACCCAGCTGGTGTTCCAGTCAGCGATGATGACGGCGGCCGCATGGAAATTCCCGGCCTCCACCGCGGCATCGCACACGCGTTGGTAAAGATCCATTGGTTCTCTGGCATGCAGAATGGCCTCATTGGTCGCTCCCAGCGTGGCGTACATCATGGCCAGGTGCTGGAGCTTATCGTCATTCAAATCGCCGGAAATCATGTCCATTTTCCCACTAGCCCTTATTTAGCGTGAAACCATCAGGCTCGCCAACGTCGCCGAGCAT
>DHXL01000399.1 GCA_002415335.1 Oxalobacteraceae bacterium UBA5157 | reverse complement strand
AGGAAGCTCTGCAGCAGCAGCCATTCGGATACAAACCCGCCCAGAGGCGGCAGCCCGGCGGCGGCCAATGCGCCGATCAGGACGGCCCATCCGGTCCATGGCATGAAGCGCATCAGCCCGCCAAGACGCCCGAGATTGCGCTCGCCGGTCGCGTGCAGCACGGTGCCGGTGCCGAGAAACAATAGCGACTTGAAGGCCGCATGACTCGCCACGTGGTACAGCGTGGCGGTGAGCGACAGTGCCGCCAGCGCGGCCATGTTGTAGGCGTTAAACAGGATCGTCAGGCCGATCCCCACGAACATCAATCCGATGTTCTCGATCGACGAATAAGCCAGCAGACGCTTCATGTCGGTCTGCGCGGCGCTCAGCACGACGCCGAACAGCGCGGTGACCAGCCCGATTGCGAGGGCGATGCCGCCCCACCACCAGACCTGAATATGCAGCAGATCAAACGTGACGCGCAGCATCCCGTAAATGCCCGTTTTCAGCACGAATCCGCTCATTAGCGCCGATATCGGGGAAGGTGCCGCCGGATGCGCTTCCGGTAGCCAGATATGCAGCGGCAGGATCCCGGCCTTGGCGCCGAACCCGAACAATGCG
Source organism: Oxalobacteraceae bacterium UBA5157 (assembly GCA_002415335.1). Classification (GTDB taxonomy): domain Bacteria; phylum Pseudomonadota; class Gammaproteobacteria; order Burkholderiales; family Burkholderiaceae_D; genus UBA5157. The sequence continues at coordinate 6,623 of DHXL01000399.1, read as the reverse complement.
AGGAAAAAGGAAATCGAGGCCCAGAACATGTCCAGGTGTTGCTTGCGCATATTGGCAAACGTGTAATCGCCGGTATTTGCCTGCAGCAGTCCGAAACACAGGAGCAGCGCGAGCGCACCGATATGGGTAATCAGGAGATAGAGGAATCCTGCGCGGCGCACTTCCGCGAGACGGTGGTTCGCGATGACCAAGAGGGTTCCGGTCAGCGACATGGTTTCCCACGCCACCATGAACACGTAGGCGTCGTCGGCAACCAGAAGCAATGCCATGCCTGCCAGGCAGGCATGGTATTCGAGGCATAGGAGGCCTGGCGGCGTTCCTTCGCCCTGGCGAAAATAGCCCGCCGAGAAGATGGAAACGCCGGTACTGACGATGCCGAACACGAACAGGAAATAGGACGACAGGCCGTCGAGCCGCAGGTGGAACGGCAACCCGGGCAGGCCCAGCGGCAGGACCGCGACTTGCGGCGCGGCGAACGCGCCGGTAATGCCAATGACGCACAACGCCACACCCAACACAGCCCCCAGCGGAAATAGCACGCGCGCAACAAAGGCGGTTTGCTTCAAGACACACAGACCGCTGACGCCAATGATTAACCACCCCGCGATGACCAGAAGTATGAAATCAAGTTGGAGCAGGTTCGTCACCGGTATCCTCATGTCAATTGCGCAAGTACCATTGCATTATAGTGCCATCGCCACCGCGCCCAGCATGAACCGTGCTGCGCGCAACGCAATGTGTTGCATAAGTATAATTTCCGTTACTCATTTCCGTTACCCGCCGGAGCACCGCGCCGGCCGGCCGCTTCAATCCGAATCCGGGAATCCGGCCAAGACGGGGTAAAATGACGGCTGGATCCAACTTGTTGCCAGACAAACTAACGAAATAAGCTATGAAACTCTCCAAGCAATTTCAGCTGTACGAATCCGAGGCCACTCAGTTCATCAACGAGCTCAAGCGCAAGAATCCGCAGCTCGAAGAATCGCAGCGTGCCGGCCGCGCGCTACTGTGGGACAAGGAACCGATCGATCTCGACCAGGCGCAACGCGCCATCGACTCCCGGGTCAAGCAACGAGCCTACGTCTACAAGTAATTCATGCGCATGCAACACCCTAGGCTGGCGCAATTGCCGTCCAGCGCGCCCGAGCTTGTGCTGGCGGGCCAGGCCGATTCGACACCGGATGTAATCGATGGCGTTGCGTACGCCAGGCTGTACGGCGAGCCGCTGTTCCGCATGCCGACCGACCTGTACATCCCGCCGGATGCGCTGGAAGTGTTCCTCGAAGCATTCGAGGGTCCGCTCGACTTGCTGCTGTACCTGATCCGCAAGCAGAATTTCAACATCCTCGATATCCCGATGGCGCAGGTCACACTGCAGTATCTGCAATACGTCGACCAGATCCGCGTGCACAACCTGGAGCTGGCAGCGGAATACCTGCTGATGGCGGCCATGCTGATCGAAATCAAGTCGCGCATGCTGCTGCCGGTCAGGAAAGCCGACACCGGCGAAGAGGCGCAGGACCCGCGCGCCGAACTGGTGCGGCGTCTGCTCGAATACGAACAAATGAAACTGGCGTCGCAGCAAATCGATACGCTGCCGCAGCTCGGCCGCGACTACGTCCGCACCCAGATCTACATCGAGCAAAGCGTGGTGCCGCGCTGGCCCGAAGTCGACGTGGTCGACTTGACCAGCGCCTGGGCCGATGTGCTGAAACGTGCGAAATTAACCGCGCACCACACCATCAGCCGCGAAGAATTGTCGGTACGCGAACACATGACCGGTATCTTGCGCCGCCTGCAATCGGCGAAATTCGTCGAATTCGCCGACCTGTTCGATCCGTTGCGCGGGGTGCCGGTGCTGGTGGTCAATTTCATCGCGCTGCTCGAGCTGGCGAAGGAAACGCTGATCGAAATCACCCAAGCCGAGCCGTATGCGCCGATCTATGTGCGCCTGGCTTACTCGCCTAGCTGAACTAGAACTTACGCAAAACAATTAGATGTAGCCACCGTAGCGTGCGCTGTGCGCACGACCATGTCATCCGCGCCGACAAGTCGTGCGCGCAGCGCACGCTACGCTCCCTTAACGTTTTTTTGATGTCTGCCACACCATGAAAATCATCTCTTCCATCGAGGAATTGCGCGATCAGTTGCGCGGACAATTGCGCACCGCTTTCGTGCCGACCATGGGCAATCTGCATGAAGGGCATTTGTCGCTGATGCGCCTGGCGCGCAAGCACGGCGATCCGGTGGTGGCATCGATTTTTGTCAACCGCCTGCAGTTCGGACCCAACGAAGACTTCGACAAGTACCCGCGCACTTTTCAAGCCGACATCGAGAAGCTGGAGAAGGAAGGCGTCTACGTGTTGTTCGCGCCGACCGAACGAGACCTCTACCCGGAACCGCAGGAATTCCGCGTACGCCCGCCCGACGATCTGGGCAATACGCTGGAAGGCGAATTCCGTCCCGGCTTTTTCACCGGCGTGACCACGGTCGTGCTGAAGCTCTTTTCGTGTGTGCAACCGCGCGTCGCCGTGTTCGGCAAGAAGGATTATCAGCAGCTGATGATCGTGCGCAATATGTCCAAGCAGTTCGCGCTGCCGACTGAAATCATCGCGGCCGAAACCTATCGCGCCGACGACGGCCTTGCACTATCCTCACGCAACGGCTATCTGACCCCGGACGAACGGGCAGAAGCACCAAGGCTGTACCAAACCCTGAACGAGGTCGCCGACGAAGTACGCGGCGGCCATCTCGACATCTTCGATCTGGAACGGCAGGCGATGGCGCGGCTTGCCGCACACGGCTGGAAGCCGGATTACATCTCGATTCGTAAGCGCGCGGACTTGCAGCCGCCTTCCGCAGGCGATCTGGCGCAAGGCGAGTTGCTGGTGGTGCTGGCGGCCGCCAAACTGGGCGTCACGCGCCTGATCGACAATCTGGAAATCTGATGCCGCGTCCGCTGCGCGCAGCGATCAAGAAGCAGCTCGGCAAACGACCAGCGGCGGCGTGTGCCGCGATCTTGCTGATGCTGTGGCCGTTTGCCGCGCTGGCAGCGGTCTCGGCGCAGGATGACGCCGGTCACACGATCCCTCTGCCGGCGCCGGCCCGGCGCATCATCAGCTTGGCCCCGCACGCGACCGAATTGCTGTACGCGGCCGGCGCCGGCGACGCGCTGGTGGCGGTCGGCAAGTTCAGCGACTATCCGGTGCAAGCTACGCGGCTACCACTGGTCGGGGACAGCGCCGCACTCGACCTGGAACGCATCGTCGCGCTAAAACCAGACCTGGTCGTGGTCTGGGGCAGCGGCAATTCCGCGCCGCAAATCGCCAGGTTGCGCAGCCTCGGCCTGAGCATTTTTGAAAGCGAGCCGCGCGATTTCGCGACGGTCGCCTCGTCGCTCGAACGCCTGGCGCACCTGGCCGGCAGCGATGCCGTCGGCGCGGCGGCGGCGGCAAATTTCCGCGCACGCCTGCAGCGCATCGCGCACACGTATCGGCAGCGCGCCCCGGTTCGCGTGTTCTATCAAATATGGCGCGAGCCGCTGATGACGCTCAACGATCAGCACATGGTCTCGGCGGCGATTCGGCTGTGCGGCGGCCAGAATATTTTCGGCAAGCTGCCGCGCCTGGCGCCGACCGTCGGTATCGAGGACGTGCTGGAAGCCGATCCGGAAGTGATCATCGCCGGCAGCAGCACGCGCGACGACTCGCTCGATGCATGGCGCCGCTTTCCGAGGCTGACCGCCGTCGCGCGCAACAACCTCTTCCTGCTTGATTCCGATATCATGACGCGCGCCGGCCCACGGGTACTGGACGGCACCGACGCGCTTTGCCAACTACTCGACGCGGCTCGCCGCAAGCGGAAATAATGCTCATTGCCTATCTCGTGTTGACTTTGCTCGGACTGCCGTTCTGGATCTGGCTGCTGGTACGCATTTGGGACGTCAGCAAACCCGGTGCGGTGCTGACGTTCTTCTTCGTCGTGCCCGCATTCTATTGGGGCTATCGCTTGTGGGACGACGGCGAAGCCAATATCCGCGTACCGTTCGTCGTCAGCATGGCGCTTAACCTGCTCGCGCTGCCGTTCGCCATTGCGCTGAATAGCGACGGCATCGAAGGACTGATATACGGCGCCGCATACATGAAGCAAAAATCGCGCGCCGCCGAGCAAGCGAAACTGAACAATCCGGAAATGGAACGCTGGTGCAGGGAGCAGAACGACGCCAGTTTCGACCCGGTCATGGGCACCTGCGTCGAACCGGAAAAGAGTGCAGTCCAGGCACGTAGCGAACGCGACAATGTCTTTGACCGGCTGGGAAAACATTTGAGCGAGAGCGGGGTAAAGGGCGAGTTCGACTACAGCGCCACCGCCACCACCGAAAAGCTGAAAGCGATAGCGGAAATCGCACAGGTGACGAGCTATCATTTTCTGCCATTGTCGATGTCGCAGCAACCCGTGTTGATATTGCTGTGCGTGTCCGAATCGGCCTGCACCCTGTCCGAGAATCAGGCGAAGGGACGCGGCACCAACATCACGATACGCAACCGCAACTTGCTCATGTTCGTGCAGCCGCAAGCGTTGGACGACGTGCGCGTAAAGGCGTTGCGAAAAGCATTCTCGGGATTTACGCCGATCTGATTTGCCGGCATCAGCGTCAAATCAGTCACGTCCGGCTCGAAGATCGCAGGTGATCACTGCTGCACCCAGTTCAGGAGGGGCGCCCACTGCTCGACGTCTCTTTCGACGCGCGACGGCGCGACGTCCCATAGGGTCGTACCGTGCGCAGCCAGTTGCACGTAGTTCTGCGTATCGCGCAAATACCCCAGCACCGGTAAATCGAGACTGGTCACGTAGTGCGCCAATTGATCGGCGGCGCGGGTGCGGACGTTGACGCGCATGCCGATTACGCCGATCTGGAACTTGCCGCGCAACGCGATCAGCTTTTTCAAGAAGGCCTGGGTCGCCAGGATGTCGAACATCGACGGTTGCAATGGCACAATCACCTTGTGCGCAATCCGCATCACCTCCTCGAAGCGCGTGCCGTCGAATCCGGCCGGCGTGTCCAGCACCATATGGGTCGTGCCCTTGGGCGGCTTGGCGACATGCCCGGCGCCGATTTCCCACGGCTGGATCGGCGGCAGCGAGGGCGGCCGCAATGACAGCCACAAACGCGATGATTGCTGGACATCGACGTCGCCCAGCATGACATTGTGCCCCTGAGATGTGAAGTAGCCGGCCAGATTGGTGGCGAGCGTACTCTTGCCGACACCACCTTTGGGATTTGCGATGACGATGACTGGCATGGTAGGCCCTGTTATGGAGGAAACGAGGAGATTGTTGCTGCAAGAATATCATGATGTTTTCTTGCGGCAAACCACCTGTCCGACTTAAGGCTGACGCAAGCCCAGCAGTGCCGCCAACAGGGGGGCAGCCGCGTCGGCGATGCGATCCAGGCTGTGTTCGCGCAATTGCGCCAAGTCGAGCGGCGCCGCATCGCGCAGGCCGGCCCAGCACAACAACGCGGCACAGGCTTGCGGCGTATCGAACAAGCCGTGCAGATAGGTGCCCAGGATCTGCCCATCGGCCGAACGCGCTCCTTCGGCCCGCTCCTCATTCTGATCGGTGCCTAAATGAAACGCCGGTTGCGCCAACGCTGCGCCGTGCGAGCGCCCCATATGGATTTCGTAACCGCTCACGGGCGCATCCGCGAAAGCGCAGCGGCCGCTCACTTGCGTCAGCTGCTTGTCGCGCGTCAGCTCGGTGTCGAATGCCAGCAGGCCCAGCGCCGGGGTGATGCCGGGCGCGCCTTCGACCCCCTTCGGATCGCTGACCGTTTGCCCCAGCATCTGGAAGCCGCCGCAAATACCGATGATCTTGCCGCCATAGCGCACATGCTTTTTCAATGCATCAGCCCAGCCTTGCGCATGCAACCAGGCGAGGTCGGCACGCGTGTTTTTGCTGCCCGGCAGGATGATCAAATCGGCCGGCGGAATCGCCTGACCCGGCCCGATGAAGCGCAGATCGACTTGCGGATGCGCGCGCAGCGCGTCGAAGTCGGTATGGTTGCTGATCCGCGGCAGCACCGGTACCACCACCCGAAATCTGCCGCCTTCGGTTTGCGCCGGCTGAATCGCATCTTCGGCATCGAGGAACAAGCCGTGCAGGTACGGCAGCACCGCCAGCACCGGCTTGCCGGTCTGCTGTTCCAGCCAATCGAGGCCCGGCTGCAGCAGGCTGATATCGCCGCGAAAACGGTTGATGACGAAGCCGATGATGCGCTTGCGCTCGCTCTCCGACAAACAAGACAGCGTGCCGACGAAATGCGCGAACACGCCGCCGCGATCGATGTCCGCCACCAGGATCACCGGGCAATCGACCGCTTCGGCAAATCCCATGTTGGCGATGTCGCGTTCGCGCAAATTGATTTCGGCCGGACTGCCCGCGCCTTCGACGATGATCGCGTCGTACTGCGCGCTGAGCCGCGTGTGCGACGCCAGCACCGCCTGCATCGCGATCGTCTTGTATTGATCGTAGTCGCGCGCGTTCATGTCGGCGCGCACGTGACCGTGGATGATCACTTGCGCGGCGGTATCGCTGGATGGCTTGAGCAGCACCGGGTTCAT
>DHXL01000301.1 GCA_002415335.1 Oxalobacteraceae bacterium UBA5157 | reverse complement strand
TCCAGGGCGCCGATGTGGGTGACCGTGATGCCGGCGATTTGGGTCAGTCGGCCGCGCAGCGGAATGCTCATTTGCGCGGCGCTGCGCTTGCGCTGGTCGCGCGGCGTCAGGCGCACGAACACCGTCGCGTAGCTCTTGCCTTGCGCGGCGCCGGTATTGACGGTGCTGTACAGATCGCGCACTTCGGGGAATTCGCGCAGCACCGATTCGACCTGGCGCACCTTGGTTTCGGTGAACTCGAGCGACGATCCGACCGGCGTGTAAAACGTGACGCCGGTTTCGGAGTAATCGGCTTGCGGCACGAACTCGCTGCCGATCAGGCCGACCGCCGGGATCGCCAGTCCGGCGAGGAACGTGGCGCCGGCGATCACCAGCGTCAGGACGCGGTGCCTGAGCGACCATTTCAGCAGCACCTGATAGACCTCGGACAACCATTGCACCAGGCGCTGGAATTGTTCCAGCACGCGGCCGATCGTGTTGGCGTACATACCCTTGCGCTGCCGGTTCGATCCTTCGCCGGCGCCATGGGCGGCCGGATCGGGCCAGATCGACGACAGCATCGGATCCAGCGTGAACGAGACGAACATCGAGATCAGCACGGCGGCGGCGACGGTGACGCCGAATTGATGGAAGAAGCGGCCGATGATGCCGCCCATGAAACCGACCGGCAAGAACACCGCGACGATCGACAGCGTGGTGGCCAGCACGGCCAGCCCGATCTCGGCCGTACCGTCCAGCGCGGCGGCCTTGTGGGTCTTGAATTGGCCGTTTACCTTCATGCCGGCATGGCGCACGATGTTTTCGCGTACCACGATCGCGTCGTCGATCAGCAAGCCGACGCACAGCGACATTGCCATCAGCGTAATCATGTTGATGGTGAAGCCGAATATGTTCATGAACAGGAAGGTGCCGATCAACGCGACCGGCAGCGTCAAGCCGGTGATCACGGTCGAGCGCCACGAGTTGAGGAACAGGAACACGATCAGCACCGTCAGCGCCGCGCCTTCCAGCAGCGTGCGGCGCACGTTCTGCACGCCGACCCGGATCTGGCGCGAACCGTCCTTGATGACTTCGATCTTGACGCCGGGGTAGAGCGCCTTCATGGTCGGCGCCAGGTCTTTCAGCGCCGCGGCCAGGCCGTCGGCCACCTCGATCGTGTTCTGGCCCTGTGCCTTCAGGACATCCAGCGCGAGCGTGCGGCGGCCGTTGTAGAGCGCCAGCGTCTCCTGCTCTTCCTGGCTGTCGACCACGGTCGCGATCTGCGCCAGCGTCACCGGCTGGCCGCCGCGCCTAGCGACGATGATGCGACCGAAGTCTTCCGGATTCTTGATGCGGCCCTCGACCTGCACCACCTGTTCATTCGCCAGTGAGCGGATCGCGCCGGTCGGCAGTTCCTGGTTCTCGTTGCGCACCGCGCTGATGACCTGGTCGACGCCGATGCCGAGCGCTTCCATCTCGGTCGGTTTCACATAAATCTCGATTTCGCGCTTGACGCCGCCGACCAGCGTGACCGAACCGACGCCGCGCACGTTTTCCATGCGCTTCTTGACGACTTGATCGGCAATCGTGGTCAACTCACGCAGACTGCGCTGGCGTCCGCCCGATTCATTGCTGACCGAGATCGAGAAGATCGGGCGGTCGGCCGGATCGTAGCGGGTGACGCGCGGCTCCTTGACTTCCTTGCGAAATCCGGCCTTGACCAGCGCCACTTTTTCGCGCACGTCCTGCGCCGCCTGGGCCGGATCGACGGTCAGGTCGAATTCGATAATGACGACCGATGAGCCTTCGTACGAGCGCGACGTCAGCGCGTTGATGCCGTTGATCGTGTTGACCGTCTCTTCGATCTTGCGCGTGATGTCCGATTCGACCGTCTCGGGCGAGGCGCCCGGATAATCGGTTTGCACCACGACCACCGGAAAGGTCACGTCGGGAAACTGGTCGACCCGCAGACGCTGATACGAGAACAGCCCGAGCACCACGAACGCGACCATCATCATGGTCGCGAGGACCGGGTTGCCGATACTGATACGGGTGAACCACATGGCTTCAATCCTTTGATGCAAGCGCCTCGGCGCGTTCCTTTATGGCTTGATTCGTCGCGTCAACGTCCGCTTCATGGCGGCATCGTCATTGCGCGGCAGCCTGGGCGCCGAGCGCGGCCGGGCCGGCCGTTTTCGCAAAGCGCACGCGGGTGCCGCTCTGCAGATTGCCCAGATTGCTCCTGACGATCTGCGCGCCGTTCTCGAGTCCGCCGGTTATCTCGACCGCGCCGGTCTCGCCGTCATCGCCCTTGATGCCGACTGTCACGGATTTCTGGAGCAACTGCCCGTTTTCTATCGCATACACGAAAGGGGCACCGGCGTTGTCCTGGATCGCCGATTGGGGCACGCTCAAGACGCCGGTCTTTTTCGCCAGCGTCAGTTGCGCTTCGCCGAACATGCCGACCCGCAGCGCGCCTTGTGGATTGTCGAGCTGGATGTACGCCAGGATCGAGCGCGAGCCCGCCTGGGTGGCGGGATTGATGCGCACCACCTTGCCGATCAGCGCGTTGGACAAACCCTCCACCTTGACTTGCACTTCCTGGCCGAGTGCGACATGCATGATGTCGGTGGTCGGCACCGCCGCCTCCAGCTCCATCTGGCGCAGGTCGACCACGTCAAGAAAATGGTAGTCGGCCGAGACCTTTTCACCGGGCTGTATCGTGCGGTTGCTGATCAAGCCTGCGATCGGCGCGCGGATCACCGTGTCGCCCAGCGATTTTTGCGTGACGTCCAGTCCGCCCTTGGCGGATTCGACATTGGCCAGCGCAATCTGGTACTGGCTGGCCGCATTGTCGAAAGCGTTTTGCGAAATGAAGCCCTTCGTCAGCAAGGCCTTGTTGTTGTCGCGTGCCTTGGTGGCGATGTCGAGCTGGCCGCGCGCCGCCTGAAAGGCGCCTTTGGCCTGGTCCAGCCGCGCCTGGAACTCGCGCTCGTCCATCCTGACCAGCACCTGGCCCGCGCTGACCGATTCGCCTTCGCGCACCAGCACTTCACGGACTTCGCCGGCGACGCGGGCCTTCACGGAGGCTTGATTGACGGCGCGCAAGGAACCGGACAGCGGCAGCGTTTGGCGCAAATCGTGCGGCTTGACCCAGCTCACGTCGCTCGCCAGGAATTCCAGGGTGGCCGGCGCCTGCAGGGCCGCCGCCGTCAGCGCGGCCTGCGTGCCCGACCCCGCGCGTTTTTTCAGCACGGTCGCTCCGACCCCTGCCGCCACCAGCAGGATGAGGACGGTAATCAAGACTGCACGATGTTTAATCACGGGTGTTCCATTCATGTCGACGGGTCGGCAAGCAAGCCGCGAAACAGCAGATCAATATAGGTGGCCAGGAATTCCGGCGCGGAAATCGGTTCGCTGCGGCAAGCGCCGAACGAGTGTTTCCACATCATCAGCATGACGATTGGCGCCGCGATGACGTTGGTCGCTTGCTGCACGTCGATGGGCCGGAACTCGCCGCGCGCAACCCCGCGCTGCAGCACGCGTTCGATCATTGCATTGCCGCGCGAAATGACTTCGTCATGATAAAACTTGGCAACTTCGGGGAAGTTACACGATTCGGCCATCATCAACTTCGATATACCCGATAATTTGGTGTCACCGATGCGCGCCCACCAACCGAGTATGATGTCGCGCAACAGCGCGATGCTGCTGCCTTCATGCTGGACGATCGCCAGTTCCGCCTCGCCGATCACCGGCAACACGTTTTCGCGCACCACCGCCTTGAACAACTCTTCCTTGTTGGAAAAGTACAGGTACAGGGTCCCCTTCGATACGCCGGCGCACTTCGCCACATCGTCGAGCCTGGTCGCGGCATAGCCGCGCTCCACGAAGAGATCAAGCGCAGCCGCCAGCAGCTCCTGCGGACGGGCTTCCTTGCGCCGCGCCCAGCGGGGTTGGTTCTTGAAAATGCATTCCATGGCTAACTCGATCATCCAGTAACTTACTGACGAGTCAGTAATATAGGCGCGTATCGCGTGAACGTCAAGGGCGCCGGCAGGACCGGTGGATACGGCGGTGTAGGG
>DHXL01000097.1 GCA_002415335.1 Oxalobacteraceae bacterium UBA5157 | reverse complement strand
GGAAACAGTGTATCGAGCTCAGCCTGCATTGCAGTATCCAGCGGATGCGCAAGCGCGGAAAAGTTCTCTTCCAGGTGCGCGCGGCTAGAGGCCTTCGGTATGACGATGACATCATCCTTGGCAAGCAGCCAGGCCAATGCCACCTGTGCCGGCGTCATGGCATGGCGCCGAGCAAACTTCTGCAGCCTGCGGTCATGCGTCAGCCGAGCCTGGCCGATGGGCGAGTATGCCATCAGCGGAATGCCGCGTGCGCGACACGCGGGCAGAAGGTCCCACTCGACGCCGCGCGTGGTCAGGTTGTAGAGCACCTGATTGGTCGCCACGCGCTCGCCACCCGGCGTGCCGAGCAACTCCTGCATGTCATCGACATCAAAATTGCTGACGCCCCAATGGCGGATCTTGCCTTGACGCTGGAGCTCTTCGAACGCTCCCAGCGTTTCTGAGAACGGTACCTCGCCGCGCCAGTGCAGCAGATAGAGATCGATGCAATCAATGCCTAGCCGCGTTAAGCTGCGCTCGCACGCCGCAATCGCGCCGCGCCGCGTGGCGTTATGCGGATACACCTTGGTGACGAGAAACACGCCATCGCGCCGGCCCGCGATCGCCTCGCCGATCAGGCGCTCCGAAGCGCCCTCCCCGTACATCTCGGCGGTGTCGATCAAGCGCAAGCCCAAATCGATGCCACGTTGAATGGTGGCAATTTCCTCTGCGCGTGTGTTGCGCTGGTCGCCGATGTTCCAGGTCCCCATGCCGAGTGCCGGCACGGACTCTCCAGTAGGCAATCTCACCGTTTTCATGATCCGAACCTTTCAGGATTATTGTTACCCTCTCGTTTTTGCGTTGTCGCGTTCTTCATTATCGAGCGGCAGCGGCCCGCTTGCAAATGGCCAAACGGCCGATGGTCGCGGTGTGGTCCGACTAGTGGATATGGATGCCAATGGGCCCGCTAGCCCCAGATCTTGCGGGCTCGCTCGCGGACCAGCATTTTGACGCTGTCGGGCATCGGCGTTCTGGTGCCTGACTGATCGGCCGAGAACCAGACGCACTCTTCGAAATGACTCGCCATGCCGGTCGGAATGAAACGGGTCCTGGTGGCATACACGTGCCTGTCGCCATTCATCGGCTGCTGCTTCACATAGAAGCGCTGTGGAACGATCAGATGGAGATGTTCCTTGGCGCGCGTCATGGCGACGTAGAGAAGCCGCCGTTCCTCTTCGATGTCCGCCGAGCTGCCGGTGCTCATGTCCGACGGAATGCAGCCGTCCACGACATTCAGCACGTGCACCGACTTCCATTCCTGCCCTTTGGAAGAGTGGATCGTCGATAGAATCAGATAATCGTCGTCCAGCAAGGGTGGCCCAGACCGATCGCTGGTGGCCTCCGGTGGGTCGAGCGTGATCTCGGTGAGGAAGCGTTCCCTTGATGCGTAGCCCGCAGCGAGTTGCGCCAGTTGCTCGACGTCGGCGGCACGTACTTGCGCATCGTCGTGGATTCGATCAAGTTGCGTGAGATACCAGCTCTTCGCCAGGTCGATGTCCGCGGGCCAGGCCAGCTTTGGATTGCGTAGTGCCACATACAACTGGACGAAGGATTGCCATTCGCCTGCGGCGCTTGATGGCGGTAGAAATGCTTTCAGCGATGCGACCGGGTCATCGGCCTGATCCATCATGTCGAAAATTTTTGCGGCGGTTGCGGGCCCGATCCCTGCAATAAGCTGCGTCACTCTAAATCCGGCTATGCGCCCACGGTGGTTTTGCGCGAGGCGCAGAATAGCCAGCATGTCCTTGATGTGAGAGGCTTCCAGGAATTTGAGCCCGCCGAATTTGACGAAGGGAACGTTGCGGCGCACCAGTTCGAGCTCCAGTGCTGCGCTGTGGCTGGAGGTGCGAAACAGGACCGCCTGAGATTTCAGGGTCAGGCCCGCTTCCCGATGCTCAAGTACCCGATTGACGACCCATCGTGCCTGCTCGGCTTCATCTGGAATCAGGATCAGTTGGGGCTTGCTGGTCGAGACCTTGTCGGTCCACAGAGTCTTTGCATAACGCTCAACGGCTTCCGCGATCACTGCATTCGACGCATTCAGGATCGGTTCCGTGGACCGGTAGTTGCGATCCAGCGTCACCACCCGCGCCAGCTGCGTAAACTGATTCGGAAAATCGAGGATATTGCGTATCGTTGCGCCGCGAAAGGAATAAATGGATTGCGCGTCGTCGCCCACCACCGTCACGCCACGACCGCTCGGCTTCATGCCTGACAAGATGGATGCCTGCAGGCGGTTAGTGTCCTGGTATTCATCGACCAGAACATGGTCGAACCGGCCGCCGACGTCCAGCGCCAACTCTTCTTCTGCCACCATCTCTGACCAGAACAGCAGCAAGTCGTCGTAATCAAGAACGTTTTGTGCCTGCTTGGCATCGACATAATGTCCGAACAAGGCGTTCAGTTCAGCCTCCCATTCACTGCACCATGGGAAAACAGTCTGCAGCACCTCGTTCAACGATTCCTGGGTATTGACCACGCGTGAATAGATGGACAGACAAGTACCCTTGAGCGGGAAACGGTTCTTGGTCGACGTCAAACCCATGTCGTGCCGTATCAAACCCAGCAGATCTTCGGAATCTCC
>DHXL01000305.1:4273-5798 GCA_002415335.1 Oxalobacteraceae bacterium UBA5157 | reverse complement strand
AGATGTGTATAAGAGACAGGCGGACGACACGATCGCGCGCACAGCGCACGTTACGGCCGACGCACCCTGTTTCGACAACACCACCACCGCAACCATGAACACCGACAATTTCTCCACGATCCGCGACCTGCTGCGTTACGCAGTGACCCGCTTCAATACGGCTGGACTGTTTTTCGGCCACGGCAGCAGCAATGCCCTCGACGAGGCGGCCTACCTGATTCTGCACACGCTTAAACTGCCTCTCGACAAGCTCGATCCGTTTCTCGATGCACGCTTATTGGCGGAGGAAATCGGGGCGGTGCTGACTGTCATCGAGCAGCGTGCCACCGAACGCATACCGGCCGCCTACATCACCAACGAAGGCTGGCTTGGCAGCTACCGTTTCTATGTCGATGAGCGCGTGATCGTCCCGCGTTCGTTTATTGCCGAATTAATCCCGGACCAGTTTGCGCCGTGGGTCGAGGACCCCGATTCGATCACGCAAATCCTGGAACTGTGTACCGGTTCCGGCTGTCTGCCGATCATGCTGGCCGATGCGTTCCCGAATGCACATGTCGATACCGTCGACATCTCGGCCGATGCGCTCGCAGTTGCGCGGCGCAACGTCGACGAATACCAGTTGCAAGACCGCATCACGCTGATCGAATCGGATTTGTACGACAAAGTCCCCGACAAGAAATACGACCTCATCATCACCAATCCGCCGTACGTCAATGCGGATTCGATGAGCAAGCTGCCGCAGGAATACCAGCGCGAGCCGCAGATCGCGCTGGCCGGCGGCAGCGACGGCATGGACCTGGTGCGCAAGATCGTCGCAGGAGCAAAGCAGCGGCTGACCCGGCATGGCATCCTGATGGTCGAAATCGGCCACGAGCGTCAATATGCGGAAGCGGCTTTCCCCGATCTGAATTTCACCTGGCTGACCACCAGCGCCGGCGACGACATGATTTTCCTGCTGACCGCAGATCAACTCAAATAATTTAATTCACCACCGAAGATAGCAAAGTAAATAGTCAATGATACGTTTTCAGCAAGTCAGCCTCATGCGAGGCATCAAGCCGTTATTGGACAACGTCGATGTCACACTCAATCCCGGCGACAAGATCGGCCTGATCGGCGCCAATGGCGCGGGCAAGTCAAGCCTGTTTGGCCTGCTGCGCGGTGAATTGCACGCCGATCAGGGCGAGATCGATTTTCCGAGCAAGTGGCGCATGGCTTACGTCGCGCAGGAAACGCCGGCGCTCGACCGCCCGGCACTGGAATACGCCATCGACGGCGACATCACCCTGCGCCGTCTGGAAGACGAGCTCGCATTTTTGGAGAGCGAACCCGAGAGCGCCGCCAACGGCACGCTGATCGGCGAGTTGTATAGCGCATTGGCCGATGCCGACGCCTACACGGTACGCTCGCGCGGTGAGCAATTGCTGACCGGCCTCGGCTTCACGATGGCGCAGATGCAGCAACCGGTCGCGAGTTTCTCCGGCGGCTGGCGCATGCGCCTGAACCTGGCGCAGGCGCTGATGTG
>DHXL01000305.1:776-4016 GCA_002415335.1 Oxalobacteraceae bacterium UBA5157 | reverse complement strand
TGGCTCAAGCGTTATGCCGGCACCTTGATCATCATTTCGCATGATCGCGATTTTCTCGACGGCGTGGTTAACGTCATCGTCCATATCGACGAACGCAAGCTCAAGCGCTATTCCGGCAATTACTCGTCGTTCGAACGCCAGCGTGCCGCCGCCATGATCCTCGCGCAAGGGGCAATGGAAAAGCAAACACGCCAGCGCGCCCATCTGGAATCCTTCATCAGCCGCTTCAAGGCGCAAGCCAGCAAGGCGCGCCAGGCGCAAAGCCGCATGAAGGCACTAGCCAAGATGGAAGAGTTGGCGCCCTTGCGTGCTGCCGCTGAATTCTCGTTTGAATTCCGCGAACCCCTGAATGCGCCCAATCCTCTGCTGGTGATGGAGGATGTCAATGCCGGCTACCGCATCGAAAGCGAAACCGATCACAGCGTAGAAGAAAAGACGATCGTATCCGGGATCAATTTCTCGCTGCAAATCGGCCAGCGCATCGGACTGCTGGGTGTCAACGGCGCCGGCAAATCCACGCTGATCAAGACCATTGCGGGCGAACTGAAGCCGCTGACCGGCGATGCGCAATTCGGCAAAGGCTTGGCAATCGGTTACTTCGCCCAGCATCAGGTTGAAATGCTGCGCCACGAAGAATCGCCGCTGTGGCATCTGGGCCGCATCGCGCCCAATGTGCGCGAGCAGGAATTGCGCAATTTCCTGGGCAGCTTCAACTTCAATGGCCAGATGGTCACCAGCAAGATCGCGCCGTTCTCCGGCGGCGAGAAAGCGCGCCTGGCGCTGGCGCTAATCGTGTGGCAGAGGCCCAATCTGCTGCTGCTGGATGAGCCGACCAACCATCTGGATCTCGAGACGCGCGAAGCATTGACCGACGCACTGGCGCAATTCGAAGGCACCTTGGTGCTGGTGTCGCATGACCGTCACTTGCTACGTGCCACCACCGACCAATTTATCATCGTCGCGGATGGCAAATTGCAGCCATTCGATGGCGACCTCGACGATTACAAGGACTGGCTGTTCAAGACCAAGCTGGCGACCAAGGCCAACGCCGCCGGTGCTGCCACCGCTGCTGCCACATTACCGGCCGTCGCTGTCAAATCCAACAGCGCGGTCGCGCCCGCGCCGGTCGCATCGACGGCCGACAAACGCGAGCAAAAGCGCGTCGAAGCGGAAGACCGGCAACGTCTGGCGGCGCGCAAGAAGCCGATCGAATCGCGCATCAAGAAGCTGGAAGAGCAAATCGCCAAGCGCAATGCGCAAAAGGCCGTGGTCGATGGCAAACTATCGGATCCGGAAATCTACGATGCCGCGCACAAGAAGGAATTGAAGACGCTGCTCACCGATCAGGCGTTTTATGCGAAAGAACTGGAACAGATGGAAGTCGAGTGGCTGGAGCAGCAGCAAGCATTGGAGCAGGTTGCCTAGTCATTAATCGTAGCGTGCAGTAATCGTAGCGTGCGCCATGCGCACGAGCATAGTTCCCGGCGCGCAAAATCGTGCGCATGGCGCACGCTACGTACTCACTAACGAAAGCGGTAATCGTAGCGTGCGCCATGCGCACGACTTTGCACATGCATGGTCCATGGCGGATAAAAATTGTGCGCGTCCCAACTTACGAAAGCGGCCAATTCATGACACAGTCCGTCGTCCAGCCCCTGCTGGGTATCCGCATCCTCGATCTCACCCGCCTGCTGCCCGGTCCGGTCGCGACCATGCAGTTAGCCGGCATGGGTGCCGAAGTCATCAAAATCGAAGAGCCAGGTCTCGGCGACTATGCACGCAGCATGGGCCATGTGCGCAATGAAGTGTCGCAATTTTTCATTGCCGTTAATCGCGGCAAGCGATTCCTGCGCCTCGACTTGAAGGATGCCGCGCAGCGAGATGAATTCCTGCGCATGGTGGACGACGCCGACGTCGTGATCGAGGGTTTTCGCCCAGGCGTGATGGACAAGCTCGGCGTCGGCTGGGAAACCCTGAAGAAGCGCAAACCAGACCTCGTGATGTGCGCAATATCCGGTTATGGACAGGACGGCCCGCTTGCACAAACGGCCGGACATGACATCAACTACATCGGCTATGCCGGCATGCTGGAACAGAACGTCGGACCGGATGGCATCCCGGCATTGCCGAACCTGCAGATAGGCGATCTGCTGGGCGGCGCGCAGACGGCAGTGCAAGGCATCCTGGCGGCACTGCTTGCCGTCAAGATGGGCGGTCCGGGCCGCTTCGTCGATGTGTCGATGACCGATGCGGTATTCGCGCACAACATTATGCCGCTGGTCGCCGTCAATAACTTCGGCAAACCGGCACTGCCGGGTCAGGATTTACTGACCGGCGGCGTCCCCTGTTACAACGTGTACCGCACCAGCGATAATCGCTTCATGGCGGTTGGCGCGCTTGAATTGAAGTTCTGGGAAGGCTGCTGCGACGTTCTCGGCCGGCCGGATTTAAAAGCGAAACATTGGGCGCGCGGGCAGCAAATTGGCGGCGCTGACGCGATGGCGGTCAAGGCGGAGCTCGATACTATTTTTGCGCAAGAGACGCTGGCCGCATGGACGCAGAAGTTCACCGCAGCCGATTGTTGCGTGACGCCGATCCTGCGCACCGATGAGGCAATCAGGCACCCGTTATTCAACGGGCGCGGGGTGGTAAAGCTGGTTGCGCACGACACGGAGGGCGATTATTGGCAGATTTCGCCTAGCATCAAATTTCGGGCTTGAGAGTATTATCCGACCGTAAAGAGATCGCAAAAATGCAGAGAACTCTCACCATTATCGGCGCCGGCAAGGTGGGCCGAACGCTGGGACGGCTGTGGGCGTCGAATCAGACATTCCAGATTCAAGACGTGCTGAATCGCTCGCTCGAAAGCGCGCGGCGCGCCGTCACCTTCATCGGTAACGGCACGGCGGTCGGCGCCTATGCCGACTTGCGTCCGGCGGGCATCTACCTGATCGCGGTCGACGACGACCAGATCGCCGCATGCTGCGACGAACTGGTTCGCAGCGGCAACTTGTCCTCGGAATCGATCGTGTTCCACTGCAGCGGCGCGTTGCGCTCGACGGAACTGCAGGCAGCCACACTGCCAGGCGCATCGGTCGCCAGCATCCATCCGATCCGCAGCTTCGCGGTGCCGGAGCAAGTCGCGCAGGAATTCAGCGGCACTTACTGCGGCATCGAAGGCGATGCGCGCGCGGTTGATATCCTGAGTGAAGCATTCTCCGCGATCGGCGCGCGCATGGT
>DHXL01000305.1:0-569 GCA_002415335.1 Oxalobacteraceae bacterium UBA5157 | reverse complement strand
TCGCGCTCGAATTGATGGCGCCGCTGGTGCGCGAAACGATCGACAACGTATTCCGCATCGGCCCGGCCGCAGCCCTGACCGGCCCGATTGCACGCGGCGATTTCGCGACCGCCGCGCGGCAACAGGACGCGATCGCCGATTGGAATCAAGACTATGGCGCGCTGTACCAGCAGCTCGCCAAGTTGACGGCCGATCTCGCAGCGCGGCGCAAGCAGCCGTAACAAAATCGGTCGCATGCATTGCGTCCGCGACTTTCCTTCGCTAGAATCAGTCTCGGAACAAATCTTTCCATCATCGGAAGATAAATAGTTCCAACGTCGCTCGGACGGTTCCGGGCGCTTACGTGAAAGAAAATTGATGTCTCAATCCCGCACTCCGCGCAGCTTTTCGCGCATCGATCGCCTTCCACCCTACGTTTTCAATATCACTGCCGAGTTGAAGATGGCTGCCCGCCGTCGTGGCGAGGATATCATCGACATGTCGATGGGTAATCCGGATGGTGCCACGCCGCAGCATATCGTCGACAAGCTGGTCGAGGTGTCCAAACGTCCCGATACGCACGGTTACTC
>DHXL01000104.1:5769-29828 GCA_002415335.1 Oxalobacteraceae bacterium UBA5157 | reverse complement strand
CATAGCGCACGCTACGGTGGTGCGTTGCCAGCACGGTGGTGCATTGCAGGTAGGTGCGGGACTGAACTTCACGCATAAAGTACCCCGGGTGCGCTTCGCTTCTCCAGGCCAGGTTCAATCGTTTGCGTCAATCGCCTGCGCAAGTCCTAAAGGAAAATACAATAATGAAAACGAGACGTCTGATTCTGTTGCTGCTGGTGGCGTCCGCGATTGCCGCTTTCTTTTTCTTGGATCTCGGGCGTTTCCTCAGTCTGGAAGCGATCAAGTCGCGCCAGGACGCACTGCAGAAGTTGGCGCAGGACGAACCGTGGCGCAGCGCCGCGGTTTTCTTTCTTATTTATGCGCTGGCCACCGCCTTGTCGGTCCCCGGCGCGGCCATCCTGACCCTGGCGGCGGGCGCGATCTTCGGCTTCTGGTGGGGCACGCTGATCGCATCGTTCGCATCCAGCATTGGCGCGACGCTCGCTTTTCTCGCCGCGCGCTTCATCTTGCTCGACATGGTGCAGCAGCGTTTTGGCGACAAGCTGAAATCGTTCAATGCGGGCTTCGCCAAGGATGGCGCATTCTATTTGCTGACGCTGCGCCTGCTGCCGCTGTTTCCATTTTTCCTGATCAATTTGCTGATGGGCCTGACGCCGATGCGGACCCGCACTTTCTATTGGGTCAGCCAGCTCGGCATGCTGGCCGGTACGCTGGTCTATGTCAATGCCGGCACGCAGCTGGCGCGCATCAATTCGCTCAAGGACATCCTGTCGCCCGGCTTGCTGCTTTCCTTTGTGCTGCTGGGAATTTCCCCGTTGCTGGCGAAGCAGGTCGTCGCGTGGTTCCAGGCCCGTAAAGCCTATGCAAAATGGCCACGTCCGGCGCGCTACGATTACAACATGGTGGTGATCGGCGGCGGCTCGGCGGGCCTGGTGACGGCGTACATCGCCGCCGCAGTCAAGGCGAAAGTCGCGTTGATCGAGCGCCACAAGCTCGGCGGCGATTGCCTGAATACCGGCTGCGTGCCGTCCAAAGCACTGATTCGCTCGGCCAAGCTGATGTCGCAGATCGGCCGCGCGCAAGAGTTCGGCCTGAAGGACGCCGGCGCGCAAGTCGATTTCGCGGCCGTGATGGAACGCGTGCAGCGCATCGTGACCACCATCGAGCCGCATGATTCGGCCGAGCGCTATACCGGGCTCGGCGTCGAATGTCTCGCCGGCGACGCCCGGATCGTGTCGCCGTTCGAAGTCGAGGTGAAGCAAGCGGGCGGCACGTCGCGCCGGCTGACCACGCGCAATATCGTGATCGCCGCCGGGGCGCGGCCGTTCGTGCCGCCGATCCCCGGGATCGAGGAAGTCGGCTATGTGACCTCGGACAGCTTGTGGGAATTGCGCGCGTTGCCGAAGCGCCTGCTGGTGCTGGGCGGCGGTCCGATCGGTTGCGAGTTGACGCAGGCTTTCGCGCGGCTCGGCGCGCAAGTGACGCAAGTCGAGATGCTGGACCGCATCATGGTACGCGAAGATCCCGAAGTGTCGGCGCTGGTCGCCGCGCGGTTCCGGCAAGAGGGTATCCAGGTCCTGACCGGCCATCAAGCGAAGCAGTTCCAGATCGAACAAGGCGAGAAAGTGCTGATCGCCGAACATGACGGCAGGGAAGTGCGGCTCGCGTTCGACTTGCTGTTATGCGCGGTGGGTCGCGTCGCCAACACCAAGGGCTATGGATTGGAAGAACTGGGCATCGCGACCACCAAGGCCCGCACCATCGAAACCAACGAGTGTCTGCAAACCCTGTATCCGAATATTTTCGCGGCCGGCGATGTCGCGGGGCCGTTCCAGTTTACGCATGTCGCCGCGCATCAGGCCTGGTATGCGGCTGTCAACGGGCTGTTCGGGCGCTTCAGAAAATTCAAGGTCGATTACTCGGTGATTCCGTGGGCCACGTTTACCGAGCCGGAAGTCGCGCGGGTCGGCTTGAACGAGCAGGATGCGAAGGAAAAGAAGATCGCGTACGAGGTGACCCGCTACGATCTGGACGACCTGGACCGCGCGATTACCGACGAAGAGGCGTACGGCTTCGTGAAGGTGCTGACGGTGCCGGGCAAGGACAAGATTCTCGGTGCGACGATCGCCGGCGAGCACGCGGGCGACTTGATCGCCGAGTACGTGATGGCGATGAAACACGGATTGGGTATGAACAAGATACTCGGCACCATCCATATCTATCCGACGCTCGCCGAAGCGAATAAATACGCAGCCGGTAACTGGAAAAAAGCGCACACGCCGGAGAAATTGCTGGGATGGGTGAAGCGCTATCATGCGTGGCAACGCGGCTAGCAATGAGCATGGTTCTGGCGCGGGAACCCGTGCCGGCCTGAAAATATTGACGACCTCATGACGCATCTATCGATCATCGTCCCGGTGCTGAACGAAGCGGAACACGTCGCGCATGCGTTGTTCCGGCTGGCGCCGCTGCGCGCGCGCGGCGCGCGCGTGATTGTGGTCGATGGCGGCAGCTGCGATGACACGCGCGCGCTGGCCGCGCCGCTGGCCGACCTGGTGCTCGGCTCGGCGAGAGGGCGCGCGGTGCAGATGAATGCCGGCGCCGCTGTGGCGGATGGCGATGCGCTGCTGTTCCTGCATGCGGATACGCAGCTTCCCGCGAACGCCGATGCGGTGATCGCCGCGGCATTGCGCAACCATCACTGGGGCCGCTTCGACGCCGCGATCACCGGCGCGCATCCGATGTTGCCGGTGATCGCGGCGCTGATGAACCTGCGTTCGCGCAGCACGGGAATCGCGACCGGCGACCAGGCGATTTTCGTGCGCCGCGCGAGCTTTGAACGTGTCGGCGGCTATGCGGCGATTCCGTTGATGGAGGATATCGACATCAGCAAGCGCCTCAGGCGCGTCGGCTGGCCCGCTTGCGTGCGCGCGCGGGCCAGCACTTCCGGGCGTCGATGGGAACAGCACGGCGTGTGGCGCACGATCTTTCTGATGTGGCGTTTGCGCCTCGCGTTTTTCCTCGGCGCCGACCCGCGTGCGCTCGCGCTCGATTACGGATACACGGACGAGGAATGACTGTGCCGGTTCACATCGCCGTGTTTGCCAAAGCGCCCGTTGCCGGCGCCGCCAAGACCCGTTTGATTCCATTGCTCGGCGAGCAGGGTGCCGCCGATGCGCAGCGCGCGATGACGCTGCGCACCTTGCGTACTGCGCAGGCGGCGGCGCCGGGTCAGGTTTCGCTGTGGACTGCCGGCGACCATGCGCATTCTTTTTTTTCGGAATGCGTGCAGCGCTTTGGACTGGCGTGCCACCCGCAGCCCGAACGCGATCTGGGCGCGCGCATGGCGGATTGCCTGCGCACGCAACTGCGGTCGCATGAAGCCGTGCTGCTGATAGGGACCGATTGTCCGGCACGCTCGGTCGATGATTTGCGCGCGGCTGCGCGCGCGCTGCGGGCCGGCGCGCAAATGGTCTTTACGCCGGCGCAGGACGGCGGCTACGTGCTGGTGGGCGCGCAGGCGCACGGCGGCGATTTGACGGCCGGCTTCGAGCAGGCATTCACCGGTATCGCGTGGAGCACGGCGCAGGTGATGGCGCAGACCCGCGCACGATTGGCCGCGATCGGCTGGCATTGCGGACGCGAGTGGTGCGAATTACCGATGCTGTGGGATGTCGATACGCCGGCGGACTATGTGCGTGCGCAGCAGGCAGCCTTGCTGTAACCTGCCACAAGCCGCCAGTCATGCGGCGGCTGCCAACTGCCTTACAATGCGAAGCACGAGGCAGCCGTCCGGGCAAGAAGAAATCCAACCGCAAGTTCCGCCCATCGGGTGCAGGAGTGTATCGATATGCTTTCCACGCTTGTCGTCGTCTTTGTCATCGCGTACGCCGCCATCGTCCTCGAGCATCCGCTGAAGGTCAATAAATCAGCGTCGGCCTTGATCGGCGCCGGCCTGCTCTGGACCATTTACGCGATGTCCACCGACGATCACCGCCTGGTGAACGCGCAGTTGGGCGAGTCGCTGATGAGCACGGCGCAGATCGTCTTCTTCCTGATGGGCGCCATGACGATCGTGGAGGTGGTGGACGCCCACAACGGCTTCGACGTGATCACGTCCCGCATCAAGACTTCCAGACTGACCTCGCTGCTCTGGTTGATCGGCGTGGTGACCTTTTTCCTCAGTTCGGTGCTGGACAACCTGACCACCACGATCGTGATGATATCGCTGACCAGGAAGCTGCTGGACAAGCACGACGACCGGCTCTTCTTCGCCGGCGTCATCGTCATTGCAGCCAACGCCGGCGGTGCATGGTCCCCGATCGGCGACGTCACCACGACGATGCTTTGGATCGGCGGACAAATCACTTCGCTCGCGATCATCAAGGGCCTGTTCCTCGCGTCGATCATGAACATGGTCGTGCCGCTCGCCATTACCAGCTGGTTCCTGAGGGGGCGCCAAGTCGTCAGCCCCGCCAAGGCGGGGGAGCAAGGACAGCGCGACATCACCACGCCGTTCGAGCAGAACCTGATGTTCTTCGTCGGGCTGGGAATATTGGTCCTGGTGCCGGTATTCAAAACGGTGACGCACCTGCCGCCCTTCATGGGCATCCTGTTCGGCCTGGGGCTGCTCTGGCTGGTCGGCGAGCTGATTCACAGCAAGAAGGACGATGAGGCAAAAGAACACCTGACCCTGGCGCGCGCGCTCAAGCAGATCGATATGAGCGCGATCGTCTTCTTCATCGGTATCCTGTTGGCGGTGGCGATACTCGAGCACACCCACATCCTGACCAATCTGGCTGCATGGCTCAATAGAACCGTGGGGCGCGAGGACGTGATTGTCGCCATCATCGGGCTGGTTAGCGCCGTCGTGGACAACGTTCCGCTGGTCGCGGCATCCATGGGCATGTACAACATGGCCCAGTATCCGCCCGACAGTTTCTTGTGGGAGTTCATGGCCTACTGCGCCGGCACCGGCGGATCGATCCTGATCATCGGCTCGGCGGCAGGGGTGGCGGCGATGAGCCTGGAAAAGATCCACTTCTTCTGGTACGTCAAGCGCATCAGCGGCCTGGCGATGGTGGGCTACTTCGGCGGCATCGCGGCCTACATCGTCCAGTACCGGCTATTGCACTGACGGCCAACGAAAAGCGGTCGAGGCCGGGATCAGAATTGCAGGCCGATCCTTACTGCGCCCCATTGCGTTCCATCGACCAGTATCGGTGCCGACAGATGTTTCATGACGACGAATTTGCCGCCGCCCATGTCGCGCCGGTAAGTCTGCAGCAGGAATCTTCCCTGATGGCGAATCGCCGCCATTTCGGTGCGGCCATCGAAGAAACGATGGTAGCGGCAATTGGCCTGATTCCAGACCGGATCCGCTCCATAGGGCTTGCAATACACGGCAACATTCATCGGCACGTAGCCCTTGCGATCGGTCGCAATGCAAAACGTGATCTTGGCGGACATCGCCATCACCTTCTCCAGCATCGCGGGCAGAACCGGATCGACGAATCTTGAATACGGCGCCAGGTAAGCGGGCGGATTGGTTCCCGTGATGGGCCGATATTTTTGGGCGAACAGGTCGGCGGCGGCGATCGCGCCGGAACGGACGCCTTGTTCGAACACGCGGCCTATTTCCGCCGCGAGATCGATGGCCGCCTCGATGTAGGGAGTGTCCCCGGTCCGGACCCCGCTTTCAACCGCCATCTCGATCATGGTCTCGGCAAGTGAAAGAAAATCTTCGGTTTCCGTGCGTGCGTTTTGCAACGCATTGGCGGAACCCGCGACTTGCGACGACAGGCCGCGTACGGTCTGGATCACGCCGGCGCAGCCATCCAGATTCTTCTGCGCCGTGGCGGCGATATCGTCAACGCCTTGCTCCACTTCCGACACGGCTGCATGGAAACTATCTCGTTGATTCGCACCATGTCGTCTGGTTTCCTTCGACAGGATGTCTTGCGACAGATCCCTGATGCGCACATCGAGTTGCGTAATGCTGTTGGTGATCATCTTGGAAGATTGCTCCACCCTGGCCGCCAGGTCCTTCACCGCGTCGGCGACGACCCCAAAGCCGCGTCCCGCTTCACCCGCCCGTTTGGCCTCCACCGCGGCGTTGAACGCGACCAGTCTGGTTTGCAAGGCAATCTTGGTGATCTCGTTGGCAGCGGCGATCACGTCGGCCAGCGTGTCGGTCACACCCGCGACCGCCGTCCCGACCTGTTCGACCGCTTGCCTCGCCCGGTGTACCGACTCGTGACTCGCCTTGGTCACATCGCATATCGCCCGATTGGCCTGCACCATCGCATCGATTTCGGCCGCCAGGCTGGTAAATGCGCTCGTCTGGGTGCTGCTCATCTCGGCCAGATCGCCGATCAGCCCGTTCAGTTCAGCGGCGCCCTTGCCCAGTCCGGAAGACTGGGACACAAGAGATTTCACGTATTGTTCGAGGTCCATGTCGCCATTCGGCGCATGTTCTTCGAGCGCGATCTTGCTGTTAAAAAGATGGAAATGCATGCCGCTTCCTTTCGACGGGATGAGCCGATCAGCACCGCGATCACGCTACGCCAAAAGCCGGCGGCCGAGGCAATGCTTACCGCTTGGTTCTTGCAATCAGACCTCGGTTCGCATCCTCCTTGTACGCATACTCGACGCGCCCCTTGTGGACTTCGCCCATGACGATCATGTTCAGCGTAATCGCTTCATGGTCGGCAGCGGAAAAAGGCTTGAGATAACGGGAAACCACCGTTGAGGTGGTCGGTTGCTGGAGTTTCTCAAGTGCTTCTCGAATCTTACTGCCATCGGTGGACCTGGCTTGATAGATCGCTAAAATAAGCAGGCGCAACGCGTCATAGGTCTGCGCGGCGGCGACTGCGGAAGGAATGCGGCTGACTTTGTTGACTTTTTTATAAGCAAGTGAAAATTGATTGCTGACCGAGCTCATATCGCTTTCGATATAGGTGACCGCCGTGCGCGCACCTTCGCCGCTGTCGCCGGACAAGTCGATAAAAGCCTTTTGAGATAACGTCCACGGTCCGACGATCGGCAGTTTCAGTTTTAACCTGGCGGCGCTCCTGGCGATCATTGCGGCCTCCGGAGGCAGGCAATACAGCACGACGGCCTGCGCGCCCGCTTCCTTTGCACGCGTCAGCTGTGCCGTCATGTCCTGGTCGCCGATCTTCAGGCTCTCCACGGCGACCGGCGCAAGGTGGCGGCGCTTCAGTTCGGCCAGCATGCTTTGTTTGCCGAACTCGCCGTACGGGGAGTCATCATGCAGGATGGCGATCCTGTCGATCTTGCGGCGGTCGATCACGTCGTTCAGAATCACGATCGGCTGCAGCGCGTCGCTGGCCGCGGTGCGGAAGACATAGCTGACGGGGACCGCCGGCGGCATGAGTTGCGTGGTGATGGCGGCGCCGGTTGCGCCGGTGATGATCAGCGGTATTTTGGCTTGCTGAAATACTCTCGCGGCCGGGAGGGCGACGCCGGTATTCGCATAGCCGACTGCCGCAACCACTTTTTCCTTTTCGGTAAGTTCCCTGGCGATGTTGACGCCGAGATCCGGTTGCGCCCGGTCGTCGCGTTCCAGCAGTTCGACGCGTCGTCCCAGCACGCCGCCGAATTGATTGATGTCGCTCAGGAATACGCGTGCGCCGCCCAGGATGCTTTCTCCCATATCCTCGGAAGATTTTCCCGTGGTCGGCCCGATCACTGCGATCTTGATGGGCGGTTCCTCGGCAAACGCCGGCCAATTCGTGCAGATTGCCAGAATAAGCAATGTGTCTTTGCAAATGGTCCTTAACATGGGTGTCTCCTCTTCTGTTGGCCCTTTTGGGCTTCGTATATTTAACAAGACGGGGTACCGGACAAGCGTTTTCGCGAGCCGTGCTGCCGCAGCATCCTCACGGCGCTATCCGGTCGCCGGCACCGGGCTTGACGGCCGGTGCCGGTACCTGCTCTGCCGTTACGGAATCATGAACGGCAACAGATAGGCCTGCACCATGGTGATGATGCCGACCAGCGTGGCCAGCATCAGGCTGTGCTTGACGGTAAAACGGAACAGGTCTGCTTCACGTCCCACCAGGCCGACGGCGGCGCACGCTACCGCGATCGACTGCGGCGAGATCATCTTGCCGGTCACGCCGCCGGTCGTATTGGCTGCCACCAGCAGCGTGTCGTGGACCCCGATCTGATGCGCGGTAGTGGCTTGCAGGTTGCAGAACAGCGCGTTCGAGGAAGTGTCCGATCCGGTCAGGAACACACCGAGCCAGCCGAGGAAAGGCGAGAAGAACGGGAAAGCGGCGCCAGTTCCTGCCAGCAGCAATGCCAGCGTCGCCGAGAGGCCGGAGTAGTTGGCGATAAAGGCGAATGCCAGCACCATGCCGATCGAATAGATTGGCCTCGACAGATCGTAAAGTGTCTCGCCGAAGGTCTTGAGGGCATCGCCCGGTTTCATGCGCAGCAGCACAACCGTCACGATGGCGGCGCACAGGATGGCGGTGCCGGTGGCCGCCAGCCAGTTAAACGAGTACACGGCCGGGTAAGCCGTGGCGACCTTGACGATCGGCGGCATCTTGATCACCAGCTTGTCGAGCATCGGCACCGGTGAATTGATCACGGTCCAGGCCAGCGACTGTCCCTTGTTAAAGAGCGCCTTGAAGGGCGAGAGCGACCAGATCGTCACGAAAAACGTCAGGATAAGGAAGGGGGACCACGCCTTGAATACTTTGCCACCCGAGTGATGCTCTGCCTTCGCCGTTATCTCCTGGCCCGGAAAGCGGAAGATGCGCTTCGGTTTCCAGAACTTGAGGAACACCGCGAGCGAAATAAGGCTGACCAGCGCTGAAGTGATGTCCGGCAGTTCCGGCCCGATGAAGTTGGACGTGAAAAACTGCGTGACGGCGAAGGTCGCGCCGGTCACCAGGATTGCGGGCCAGGTCTCGCGCACGCCGCGCCAGCCATCCATGATCATGATGACCCAGAACGGGATCAGGATCGACAGGAACGGCAACTGGCGTCCGGCCATTTGGCCGATCTTGAAGGCGTCGATCCCGGTAACTTGTCCGGCGACCGTGATCGGAATGCCCATCGCGCCGAACGCGACTGGCGCGGTGTTCGTGATCAGGCACAGCCCGGCGGCGTAGATCGGGTTGAAACCAAGCCCCACCAGCAGCGCGGCGGTGATGGCGACTGGGGCGCCGAAGCCGGCCGCACCTTCGAGGAAGGCGCCGAACGCAAATCCGACCAGCAGCATTTGCAGGCGCTGGTCTTCGGTCAGGGACACCACCGATGCGCGGATGATCTCGAACTGCCCGGTCTTGACCGTCACCTTATACAGGAACACGGCGGTGACGATGATCCAGGCAATCGGCCACAAGCCATAGAGGAAGCCATAGCCGGCCGATGCGAGCGCCATCGAAACCGGCATGCCGTAGAACAGGATCGCCACCAGCAACGCCAGCGCGACGGTGATGGTGCCGGCAATATGGCCCTTGAGCCGGAACACAGCCAATGCGATAAAGAAAAATATGATCGGGATCGCCGCGACCGCAGATGACAACCATAGGTTGCCCAACGGATCGTATATTTGCTGCCAGGTCTGCATGATGAATCTCCTCCTAGGTGAGTGAAAATGTGTTGGGTTTCTTGTTGTGATCTGTTGCGCGCGGCCTAGCAGCTTTCGGCGTCTGCGCTTCGACTGCACTCTTCAAGCAGGTAGGCGACGGAATGGTAGGCGTGGCCGGTTTCCGAGGTCAGGCCGATTTCGCAGGTGCGGTTGGTGGACACGCCTTCGCAGCAATTTTCCGGCAGCGCCCGATGGATATTGCGCAACGCATGGGCATTCAGCTCCGGGACCACGAAGCCGCGGTCGCCGCCGAAACCGCAGCAGTTAACGCCGGCCGGTTCGATCATCTGTTCGGCGCAGACCTCGACCAGACGGCGCAGTTTGGCGTCGGAGGCCGTGCGGCGCACACTGCAGTTGATGTGCAGCGCGATCGGTCCGCGCTTGCGCGTCACCGTCAGGCGCGGCAGCAGTGCATCGTGGGCGAACTCGTGGAAATCGTAGATCCGGAGTTTCCCGGCAAGATGGGCCTGCATGCGCACGGTGCAGGCGCTGGCGTCCACGACCACCGGGTAATAGCCGCCTTGGCCGTCGTCGGCCGCTTTTATCAACGCGGCGGCGACGGCGTCCGACATCCGCGCTGCTTCGTCCGGAAGTCCTTTGCTGGCGAGCATTTGGCCGCAGCACAGCAGGTCGAATCCTTCCGGCAGGCGCGGCGCATAGCCGGCACGGACCAGGAGCGCCATCACGACGTCGGGCAGGGTCGCCTCGTCGGCGTGGTTGGCGCCGAAGATGCGCCCGCCGCATGCGGGAAAATAGACCACCGGATCGCCGTCGGCCTTGCGCGGCACCGGCGCCTTGCCGGCATGCGGCATGCCGCGCTTCCAGGCGCCTCCCGACAGGCGCCCGAGCAAGCCGTCGCCGACCACGCCGGAGACGGCATGGCCGATGGACAGGCCGAGCCGCGACGCGCCCGCGACGGTGCCGAAATGATCGACCGTCCATGCCCCGACCACGCGCGATACGGTGCCTAGCCCACGGCCGCGCAGGCGGCGCGTCAGCGCGCCGGTGTCGATTCCAACCGGGCAGGCCGTGGAGCACAGGCCGCAGCCGGCGCACGTGTCCAGGCCGAAGTAGGCAAAGTCGGCCCCGACTTCACCGGCATCCTCGCCGGCAGCGGCGCGGCGCGACAGTTCGCGCCAACTGACGATGCGTTGGCGCGGCGACAGCGTCAATCCATGCGACGGGCAGAGCGGCTCGCAGAAGCCGCATTCGATGCAACGATCGACGATATCCTCGGCGGCCGGCATCGGCTTCAGGTGCTGCAGATGCGCCAGCGGATCGTCGTTCAGGATCACGCCGGGGTTGAGCAGGTTGTCGGGATCGAACAGGCGCTTGATCCGGCGCATCAGGTCGGTCGCCTGCCGTCCCCATTCGAGCTCGACGAAAGGCGCCATATTGCGGCCGGTGCCATGCTCGGCTTTCAACGAGCCGTCATACTTGCCGACCACCAGCGCGACGACGTCCTGCATGAAGCGGGCGTAGCGATCGACTTCCGCGGCATCACCGAAGTCTTGGGTAAATACGAAGTGCAGATTGCCTTCCAGCGCGTGGCCGAAGATGATCGCCTCGTGGTAGCCGTGCTGCCGCAGCAGCGCCTGCAAGTCGAGCGTGGCAGCCGCCAACGACTCGATCGGAAATGCGACGTCTTCGATGATCACCGTGGTGCCGGCACGGCGCATCGCACCGACCGACGGGAAGGTTCCCTTGCGCACTTTCCAGTACATCTCGCAGGTGAGCGGATCGGTGGAAAATGCGGGTGGTTCGATGACGGCGATGCCGGCCAGCGCGTGCAGCGCAGCGTCGATGCGCTGCTGCAGCAGAACCGCATTCTCGGCACGTACCTCGATCAGCAGCGCGGCGGCGTCGTCGCCGAGCGTGCGCATCACGGCCGGCAGTCCAGCCTTACCCTCGACCGAGCGCAGGGCAGGGCGATCAAGCAGTTCGACCGCCGACACCGGCTCCGGCTTGAGGCGGATCACGGCCTGGCAGGCGGCTTCGATAGTCGGGAAGAAAACCAGCGCGCTCGCCTTGCACGGGTCTTCGGCCACGGTGCGATAGGTAATGCGGGAGATGAAGCCGAGCGTCCCCTCCGAGCCGATCATCAGATGCGACAGAATATCGATCGGATCGTCATAGTCGACCAAGGCATTCAGGCTGTAGCCGGTGGTGTTCTTGATCTTGAACTTGTGGCGGATACGGACTGCCAGCGCGGCGTCGGCGCGCGTGGCGGCGCCGAGGCGCTCGAGTTCGCCGACCAGGGCGGCGTGGCTTGCGCGAAAGGCTGCGATGCTGAACGGATCCTCGGTATCCAGCACGGCGCCGTCGGCCAGCACGACACGCAAGCCGGCCAGCGTGCGGTAACTATTCTGCGCGGTGCCGCAACACATGCCGGACGCGTTGTTGGCGGCGATGCCGCCGATCTTGCAGGCGCTGATCGAGGCGGGGTCGGGGCCGATCTTGCGGCCGAACGGCGCCAGCCGGGCATTGACCTCGCCGCCGATCATGCCGGGACCGGCGCGCACGCTGGCGGCATCGGGTCCGATGTCGCACGTGGCAAATCCTTCGCCGATCAGCACCAGCATGCCATCGGTGACGGCCTGGCCGGAAAGGCTGGTGCCGGCCGCGCGGAAGGTGACGGGGCTGCGGTGCGCGCGCGCGGCCCGCAGCACGGCGATGACTTCGCTCTCCGATTCGACCACGGCGACGACCTCGGGAATCATGCGGTAGAAGCTGGCATCGGTGCCATACGCGAGCAGGCGTAGGTCGTCGGTGATGACTTGCCGCGCGGGCAGGATGCGGGCGAGGGTCTGGATCAGCGGGCTCACGTTTGTCTATCCTTGCTTGAGAAGGTCGCGCAGGCTTGCAGGCTTGTCGGCGCCGGGTTCAGCGGTGGGCAGTTACGCCGGCCTGCGGCGCGAACCGGTCGATTGACTCTGGTGTGAAACCGGAGGTGTGCGTCGTGCGGCGTGGATACAGCCCTGCGCTTTCGTTGCGGTGTTCCATCGTCGTCCCCAGTTTATAATTTTTGGTAATGTGGTATTACCACTTTGACGCAATATAAACCGATGAAATAAGACTGTCAATCACTAGTTTCTATTGACAGATCGTAGTGTGGTAAATATTATTAAAGTGGTCTTACCACTGAAGAGATTATGATCGAACCCCGTCCCGTCATCCGCCTTTCAGACGCCGTCGCCGGCGGACTGGAAAAACGCATTCTCGAAGGTTCCTTGAAACCAGGGGACCGTTTGTCCTCCGAGCGTGATCTGGCCCTGGAGCTGGGCGTATCGCGCCCGTCGTTGCGGGCGGCAATCCAGATCCTGGTGTCGAAAGGGCTGCTGACGACCAAGCATGGCGGCGGCACCTTTGTCACCGATCGGCTGGAAGCGCACTTCGCCGATCCCTGGCAGGAAATGCTGAGCGGACATCCGACGCTCCATAGCGATTTGCTCGAATTCCGTCAAATGCTCGAAAGCCAGGCTGCCCATCTCGCGGCGGACCGCGCGACCAGCGCCGACATCGAGCGCATCGATGCCGCCTACGCGGCGCTCGATGCCGCATTCGACGGCGATGACATGACCACCTGCATCGACACCGACGTCGCCTTTCATCAGGCGATCGCCGATGCCGCGCACAACGTCGTGCTCGGACATCTGACCGCCAGCCTGATGCGGGTCATCCACGGACATGTGTCGCGCAATCTCGAACATCTGCGGGCGCGGCCGAAGCGTTGGGAGCAGCTGCAGGCGCAGCACCGCGCAATCTGGCAAGCGGTCCGCGACCACAAGCCCGATGCAGCGGTGCGCGCCGCGCGCGGCCATATCGAATTCGTCCGGAAAAGCATGGTGGACAACGCGCAGGAAGAGGAGCGCCGTCATAGCGCGTTGCGACGCCTGGGTGACTCCGTCGCCTGATACGGAGCTTCGCCGCAATCGCCTGACTGCGTATTTGCGACCGGCCCGGATGTCCGTCCCATCACCTCGCGGCTGGTGGAGAGTCGCCGGCGCCGGCTTGCCGGCTCACGCCCCCCACGCCATCATCATCCGGTCACAATTCTTGCCTAGAATCATCTGCATGCCCAGAACCATGCGGCGATCCTTAACATAAGAGCAAGAAGGATAGTCTTGACTTCACCGAAAAACCGCGCGATCGAAACTTGCGACGTTATCGTGCAGGCGTTTCCCGCCATTCCCGCTCACACCCCCAGACCCGGCAGCGTTTCCTACCTCAAGCCGCCGGCAACGGCGATTCCCCCGCCCGAGCCCGAGGCCATCGGCAACGAACCGGCACAACCGCCAGAAAGCAGGGACCGCATGCTGCTGTTGCGTTTAAAAGAGATTCTTGAACGGCGCCAGTTAAGCGCGCTGTTCCAACCGATCATCAACATGCAGAGCGGGTCCATCGTCGGCTACGAGGGCTTGATCCGCGGCCCGTCGGACAGTCCGCTGCACTCGCCGCTCAACCTGTTCAAGGTGGCGCGTGCCAACAACTTGACGGTCGAAGTCGAGCACATGTGCCGCCGCGTGGTGCTGGAGCGCTTCGCCGAATTGAAGCTTCCCGGGAAATTATTCCTCAACGTCAGTCCCGAATGCCTGTTGCAGCCGGAAGTCAGGCACGGCGAGACGCTTGGTTACATTCAGGAAGTCGGCATCAATCCAGACCGCGTGATCATCGAGTTGACCGAGAGCCAGCCGACCTATGATTATGAATTGCTGCGCGAAGCGGTGGTGCATTATCGCGACATGGGATTCCGGATTGCGATCGACGATCTGGGCGAAGGTTTTTCCAGCCTGCGCCTATGGTCGGAATTACGGCCCGAGTACGTGAAGATCGACATGCACTTCATCCAAGGCATCAACCAGGATCCGGTGAAACTGCAATTCGTGCGCTCGATCCAGGAAATCGCGGAAAAATCCGGCACTATCGTGATTGCCGAAGGCATCGAGACCCAAACCGAACTGTTGCTGATACGTGATCTCGGCATCTCGTGCGGCCAGGGTTATCACATCGCCCGGCCGCACAGCAATCCGCCCACCACGCTGTCGACCGATGTCGCCAAGGCCTTGCGCCGCAGCGGCGTCGCCGTCTATCCACAAGACCAAGGGCTGGGCCAGAGAAGCCTGACCGCATCGAAATTGCTGCGCATCGTGCCGACCGTCACGCCGGAGATGCACAACAACCGCGTGTACGACATGTTCACGGCCGACATAGAACTGCAAGTCATTCCGGTGGTGGACGGCAACGACATCCCGCTCGGGCTGATCACGCGTGCCAACCTGATCGATCGCTTCGCGCGCCCGTATCTACGCGAACTGTACGGCAGAAAATCCTGCACCATATTCATGGACACGCAGCCGCTGATCACCGACAAGGAGACCAATCTGCAAGACCTGAGCCAGATCATCGTCGAGGCCGAGCACCATCACTTGTTCAACGGCTTCCTGATCACCGATCAAGGCCGCTACCTCGGCATGGGCACCGGGCATGACTTGATGCGCGAGATCACGCAGATGCAAATCAACGCAGCGCGCTATGCGAATCCGCTCACTCTGTTGCCCGGCAACGTCCCGCTCAACGAGCACATCGACCGCCTGCTGCAAGGCGAAGCGCGCTTCTGCGCATGCTATGTCGATCTCGACAATTTCAAGCCGTTCAACGATGTCTACGGCTACCGCAAAGGCGACGACGTGCTGCAATTGACCGGCAGGATACTCAGCGCGCACTGCGATCCCGATCGCGATTTTGTCGGCCACATTGGCGGCGACGATTTCATCATTCTGTTTCAGAGCGACGATTGGGAAGTGCGCTGCCAGGCGATATTGAGTGCCTTTTCCAGCGCCATTCCCGATCACTTCAATATCGGCGACCGCCAACGCGGCGGCTATGTCAGCGAAGATCGGCGCGGTATCAAAGTGCTGCACCCGTTAATCACCTTGTCGCTGGGCGCGATCAAGGCCGAGCCGGGGCAGTATGGTTCGCACCACCAGATTTCCACCTCGGCCTCGGAAGCAAAAATGCAGGCAAAAAAAATTCTGGGCAACAGCCTCTTCGTCGACCGCCGCCAGGCGCACGGCACGCCCCGGCAATTCAGCGCCGCTGAACCGACGCAGGCCGGTTAAATCTCGCCCACCCTATTTCAAAAGAAAGCCAAATGAAATTTTCCAATCTACGTACCGGATCCCGGCTCATTTTGTCGTTCGTGCTGGTATTGACCGTCATGGCGCTCATGACGTCATTTGCGCTGTGGCGTTTGCAGTCAGCCAACGATATGGCCGAGTATCTGGTGAGCGACAAGCTGGCCAAACAACAAATGGCGTCCGACTTGCTCGGTGCGGTTCAGCTGAATGGCGCGCGCGCAATCTCGATCGCCAAGAGCGACAGTCTCGAAGTCGCGGACTATTTTCAGAGCCAGTCCACCATCGGCGAAAAACTGATCGATGAATTGGAAAATAAGCTGCGCGCGCTGCCGCGTAACGCAACCGAACAGACGCTGTTGGCCACGGTTGGCGAGCGGCGCAAAGCGTACAAGCTGGTACGCAACGAAGTCTTCAAACTGAAAGCCGGCGGAAGAACGATCGAAGTCGAGCGCCTGGTCGATTCCAGGATGGAATCGAGCTTTAACGCCTATGCGCTGGCGATTCGCACCCTATTGGATTATCAAAAGAAACAGGCGGACGCGCTTGCCGCGCAGTCCTCTCGTCAATTTCAAACGAGTCGCGCATGGTTGATCGGACTGGGCGCTTTGGCGCTTGCAGTGGGTGCGCTGCTTGCTTGGCTGCTTACCAGAAGCATTGTGGTGCCGTTGAGGCACGCTGTTGATCTCGCTACCAGAGTGGCGCAAGGCGATCTGCGTTCGGCGGCTGCATCCAATCGAAACGATGAAATTGGCCAACTATTGGCCGCACTCGGAGAGATGACCCAAGGACTTGCACGCACGGTCGCCAAAGTGCGGGCGGGCGCCGAAACGATCGATACGGCGTCGCATGAAATTGCCGTGGGCAATCTCGATCTGTCTTCACGCACGGAACAGCAAGCCAGTTCCCTCGAGGAGACCGCATCCTCGATGGAGGAGTTGACTTCGACCGTCAAGCAGAATGGCGACAACGCGCGCCAGGCGAACGGACTGGCGCAATCGGCGTCGGACGTGGCCGTCAAAGGCGGCGCGGTGGTCTCGCAAGTGGTCGCGACGATGGGGTCGATCAACGACTCGGCCAGGAAGATCGTCGACATCATCGGCGTCATCGACGGCATCGCCTTCCAGACCAATATCCTCGCCCTGAATGCGGCGGTGGAGGCGGCCCGCGCCGGCGAACAGGGACGCGGCTTTGCGGTGGTCGCGTCCGAAGTGCGCAACCTGGCCCAGCGCAGCGCCGCGGCGGCAAAGGAGATCAAGACGCTGATCGGCGATTCGGTCGACAAAGTCGATGCCGGCAGCAAACTGGTCAATCAGGCCGGTACGACCATGGATGAAATCGTCGCCAGCGTCAGGCGAGTGACCGACATCATGGGCGAGATCACCGCCGCCGGCCGCGAACAGGAAGCCGGTATCGGCCAGATCAATCAAGCCATCTCGGAGATGGACACCGTGACGCAACAGAATGCGGCACTGGTGGAGGAAGCCGCTGCCGCTGCCGAATCGCTGCAAGACCAGGCCCGCAATCTGGCGCAGGTGGTCAGCGTATTCAAGCTCGATGGCCACCAGACGGAAGCGGAGACGCCGATCGCCAAACTGCAACCGGTAACGCCGATGCGGGCCCGGATCGAGCCGATCCAGTGGCAGTCGAGTCCGATCAGACTCGCGGCAGGCCACGGGGCAGCCTTCAAGAGAGTCGCGAACGCCCGTTCGGGTACGAGCGAGGAATGGCAGCAATGCTGAGCCGGCAGACACCATCGGCCGACGCTGGATCGGCGATCATACGGCCAGCCACCTGGTTTGGGATTCAACGGCGTTGCTGCCTTGTCGTCGGCCCCCGCGGCTCGGCACCCGGACGGGCGCTGGGTTCAGATCAGACCGGGAACCGGCATGTCCTGGCGGTCAAAAACAACCAATAAACGCGTGATAATAACCGCGTGATTTCCGCAGGCAGGAATCACCCTCGCTTCTCCACTTCACCGCGTAATGCGTTCAAGGCTCGCACCCTTGCCGTTAACTTCTTGCCAGCACAGTCCTTGGCCGGCTTACAATCCCCATAGCCACCGCCGGAGATGGCGGTTCAGTCCAACAACGTTTATCCGCCGCCGATACTTCGCGGATTTTATTTTTGCGTTTCCGGAGCGGCGGATAAACGCTATTCGTTAAACATCTATCTATGCATATACGACCTTTTACAGAAAGTGACACGGCGGCAGTAAGCGCTTTATGGAATGAAATATTTCCGGACGATCCACCGCATAACGCACCAGCGATCGTTATTAAACAAAAGCTCGAATGCCAACCTGAACTGTTTTTCGTGGGTGAGGTCGACGGTGAAATCATCGGGACGGTTCTTTCTGGATACGATGGCCATCGTGGCTGGCTTTACTCAGTAGCAGTTAGCCCCATGCTACGTCGGCAAGCTCTAGGCACGAAGCTTATTCAACATGCCGAGCAAGCGTTAATTTCGAGGGGCTGCACGAAGATAAATTTACAAGTTCGTTCAACAAATGCGTCTGTTGCCGCTTTCTACAATGGGCTAGGGTATGAAATCGAGGAGCGCATAAGTATGGGAAAACGTTTTGCGAGCGCCAATGTTTAACATGTCATTCGACACCGACCTGCAGGCACGCCGGTCAATTCGGCGTTAAAGTTTTCCTCTTCTACATATAAAAAGCCATATATTCGTATGTATTTTAGGTTTTCCTGTGCTAGACTGGCCTAATGGCAAAAACAAGATTTGAATGGGCTTCAGACAAGGACGCGGAAAACCAAACGAAGCACGGAGTGTCATTTTCTCT
This sequence comes from Oxalobacteraceae bacterium UBA5157, assembly GCA_002415335.1. Lineage (GTDB taxonomy): Bacteria > Pseudomonadota > Gammaproteobacteria > Burkholderiales > Burkholderiaceae_D > UBA5157. The sequence goes on along the minus strand of DHXL01000104.1, from coordinate 11,287 downwards.
GGCACAGTACGCCTTCTCTGATCCCAATCGAGTTATTGCGGAAGATCTTGCTCATAGTAAAACGGAGAAACGCCACTTTTGCTTTGGTGCAGTTAATGGCGGTGTTCTCACTGTCCGCTTTACTTATCGCGGCAATGTCATCCGCATCTTTGGCGCTGGTTACTGGCGGAAAGGAAAGGCCATTTATGAAAGCGAAAATTAAATACACCGATGAACCTATTGAGGCGAAAGTCATTCGGGATTTTCTGCCCCCGCCAGAAGAGCTGGCATTTCGTGAAGAGGGCGTAAAAGTCACCATTTCTCTCAGCAAGAAGAGCATCGAGTTCTTCAAGTCGGAGGCGGCGAAACATCACACACAGTATCAACGGATGATCCGGAAACTCATTGATACCTATGTGGAAACCTATGATAAGCCTTTAACTTCTCGTTCGACACGGACCACCCGCAAGCGGGTTTCCGGGTAGCGCAGCGTTAAATTTCAAGGAGGATTGATGGAGTTTCTTACAGAAGAACAATTCAAAGTCCTGTCTAATCCGGGCATAACCTCCACCCAACTTTTGTCTCCTCATAACTCGGCCTCGAATCGCGTCACGATCACCAAAGTCACTGTTGAGGCAGGAGCAAAGCAACCGCCGCATTCCCATCATCGATCCGAAAAAATCTGGATCGCCGTCTCCGGCGAGGGAACGCTTCTGCTTGGGGGCGAATCGACCCATGCCTTTGCCGCGGGCCAAGTGGTACGCTTCGCCGACGGGGATATTCACGGGTTCGTGAACACGGGCCAAGAGCCGTTCGCGTACATCTCGGTAACTTCACCACCGATTAACTTCTCCTACGCCTATGCAGCCGCGCGGTGATTTAACTCGGCGTTCGACACCCACGCAACCCGGATCTCCGGCAAGCTAGAATCGTCAAGGGCGTATCTGGAATCGGAACCCAAATCTCTACCTCGTGGAGTCACGGTAAATTGGTGACCGACCCAATAGGCCGACGACTATCATTGAAGATGGCAATTCGCCACTTTGGGGACGAACACTTGCTTGCGCCGCTCTTGCCAACCCGTCAATATTGTTGGACTATGTACAGACTTCTCAACTGCGCCCCCCGCGCCAATGAACCGCCCCATGTCACCTACCTTGATCCGTCGTTTGCTCATCGCGCTGGTTGTCCTGATCCTGATTGCCGCCGGCCTCTGGTGGGTCAGCCGGCCCAAGCCGATCTCCGTGACGCTCAAGGAAATCGATCGCGGCAAGGTCGAATCGAGTATCGCCAACACGCGCGCCGGGACCGTCGAAGCCTGCCTGCGCACCAAACTGTCGACCATCGTGGGTGGTCGCATCGAAGTCCTGGCGGTCAAGGAAGGCGACCGCGTGAAGAAGGGCCAGTTGCTGATCAAGCTATGGAACGACGACCAGCAGGCGCAAAGCGCGCTGGCGCTGACCCAGGTCGCGTCGGCGCGCAAGCATGTGACGGAAGCGTGCACGCTGGCCGCCAACGCGGAAAGCGATGCCGCTCGTCAGGCCGCGCTGCGCGCCAGGGGTTTTGTTTCCAGTGCCAATGAAGAGCAGGCACGCGCGGCGGCGCAGGCCAAGCGCGCCGGTTGCGATGCCGCCAAGGCCGATGTCGTCCAGGCCCAGGCCAGGGTCAGCGCGACCCGCGTGGAGCAGGGCCGCACCGTGCTGTACGCACCGTTCGACGGCACCGTCGCCAAGATCGTCGGCGAAGTCGGCGAATACTCGACCCCTTCGCCGCCCGGCGTGCCGACGCCGCCGGCCATCGATTTGATCGACGACTCCTGCCTGTACGTCAGCGCGCCGATGGATGAAGTCGATGCGCCGAAGATCAAGGCTGGCCAAGCGGTGCTGATCAGCCTCGACGCGCTGCCGAAACAGTCGTTCCCGGGCAAGGTGAGGCGCGTCGCGCCGTATGTTTCCGCAGTCGAGAAGCAGGCGCGTACGGTCGATATCGAAGCCACGTTCGACCATCCTGACGCGCCCGGCAAGCTGCTGGTCGGCTACAGCGCCGACGTTGAAGTGATTCTTGCGGTGCGCGATAACGTGGTGCGCGTTCCGACTTCCGCGTTGCAGGAAGGCGGCCGCGTGCTGGTCGCCGGCACCGACGGCAAGCTGCAGGAACGGAAGATCAAGACCGGTCTGGCGAATTGGGAATATACGGAAGTACTGGCAGGCCTGGTCGCCGGCGATCGCGTCGTCACCTCGCTCGAGCGCGAAGGGGTGAAAGCCGGCGTCCCTTACGTGGCGGAAGAGAAGTCGAAGTAATGACTACTGTGACGAATGCGGTGCCGAATACCGTGACGAATCCCGGAACTGCCGCGCAGATCGAACTATCCGGCATCGAGCGCGTGTTCCACCTCGGCGACAGCGAGGTGCACGCGCTGCGCAATCTCAATCTTACGATCACCGCCGGCGAATATGTCGCGGTGATGGGGCCGTCCGGCTCGGGCAAATCGACGCTGCTGAATTTGCTCGGCTTGCTCGACCGGCCGAATACCGGAGTCTACCGGCTGGAAGGACGCGATGTGACGACGCTGTCGCCGGACCAGCAGGCGCGCGTGCGCAGCGAACGGATCGGTTTCGTGTTTCAGAGTTTTCACCTGGTGCCGCGCCTGACGGCGGCTGAAAACATCGCGTTGCCGATGACGCTGGCCGGCATCGCGCCCCAGCAACGCGCCGCACGCGTGGCGCAGGCGCTGAAGGACTATGGCCTCGAGAACCGGGCCGGCCACCGACCCGATCAGCTCTCGGGCGGACAGCGCCAGCGCGTCGCCATCGCGCGCGCCACCATCATGCAGCCGGCGGTGATCCTGGCCGACGAGCCGACCGGCAACCTCGACCGCGCCACCGGCGATGAAGTGATCCGCCTGCTCGAAGAATTGAACCGCCACGGCGTGACCTTGATTGTCGTCACCCACGACGCCGGCATCGGCAGCCGTGCGCGGCGCCAGTTGCTGATGGAGGATGGCGCCGTGCACCACGATTCCGGCATTCCGTCTGTCTAGAGATGCGCAGCCCCGACCTGATCCGCTTCGCGCGCGACGCCGCCACCGGCAACCCGCTGCGCACCGCGCTGCTGGTGCTGGCGATGGCGATCGGCGTGGCGGCGGTGGTGGTCCTGACGGCACTCGGCGACGGTGCGCGCCGCTACGTGATGAATGAATTCTCTTCGCTCGGCACCAACCTCGTCATCGTGCTGCCCGGGCGCTCCGAGACCAGCGGTTTTAATCCCGGTAATGCAATCACCAGCACGACGCGCGACCTGACCATCGACGATGCCCAGTCGCTGCAGCGCGCCAGCGCAGTGCGCCGGGTCGCACCGCTTGCCATCGGCACTTCGGAGATCAGCGCCGGCGGCAAATTGCGCGAGGTCATCGTGGCCGGTACCACTTCCGAGTATCTCGACGTGCGCCGCATGGCGCTCGGACAGGGACGATTTCTTGCCGTATCGGATTGGCGGCGCGGCGCGGCCGAAGCGGTGATCGGCGCCAAGGTGCGCGATGAGATGTTCGGCAACGAACCGGCGCTGGGCCAATTGGTGCGCATCGGCGACCGGCGCTTCCGCGTGGTCGGCGTCATGGCGGCCAGCGGCCAGGGGCTGGGCATGAATACCGACGAACTGGTGATGGTGCCGGTGGCGCTGGCGCAAGCCATGTTCAACAGCAACACGCTATTCCGTATTTTGGTCGAAGCCAACAGCCGCGACGCGATCGAGACCGCCAAGACGCAGGTAGCGGACATCATCAAGCTGCGTCATGAGGGCGAGCTGGATGTGACCGTTATCACGCAGGATGCCGTGCTCGCCACCTTCGACCGCCTGCTCGGTGCGCTGACCCTCGGCGTGGCCGGCATCGCGGCCATCAGTCTGGCGGTGGCGGGGATCCTGGTGATGAACGTGATGCTGGTGTCGGTGACGCAGCGCACCGCGGAAATCGGCCTCTTGAAAGCGCTCGGCGCGACCGGCGCCACGATCCGCATGGTGTTCCTGACCGAGGCAACGATGCTGTCGCTGGCCGGCGCGGTGGTCGGTTATGGCCTCGGTCTCGCCGGCGCCGCCATCATTCGCCAGTTGTATCCGGCCTTTCCGGCTTTCCCGCCCGATTGGGCCGTGTTGGCAGGACTGGGTACGGCGCTCGTCACCGGCATCCTGTTCGGCGTGATGCCGGCGCGCCGCGCCGCACGGCTCGATCCGGTGCAGGCGCTGTCCAAGCGATGAGTCCGAGATCATGCTCCTGACCGACGCTACGCAACTCGCACTACGCGCCATCACCGCGCACCGGCTGCGCAGTTTCTTGACGCTGCTCGGGATCGCGGTCGGCATCGCCGCAGTGATCCTGCTGACCTCGATCGGCGAAGGCATTCACCGTTTCGTGCTGGCGGAATTCACCCGGTTCGGAACCAACATTGCCAGTGTCTCGCCCGGCAAAGTCAAGACCTCGGGACCGGCGCCGACCGGGATTCCGACCTCGGTGCGGCCGCTGTCGCTGGAAGACGCACGCGCGCTGCAACGCTTGCCGCACGTGACGGCGATGACGGCGACCGTGTGGGGCAACACCGAAGTGGGTGCAAACGGCCGCCTGCGCCGCACCACCGTCAACGGCGTCGGTGCAGGCATGCTCAAGGTGTACAGCGTCAAGGTGAAAACAGGTCAATTTCTGCCGCCCGAGGACTTGGAAAACGCACGCGCCTTCGTCGTGCTTGGCGCCAAGCTGAAGGCCGAGCTATTCGGCGGTGCCAACCCGCTCGGTGCGCGGGTCCGCGTCGGCAACCTGCAGTTCCGCGTGATCGGCGTGCTGGAAGCCAAGGGGCAGTTTCTGGGAGTCGATCTGGACGATGCGGCCTACATTCCAACCGCGCGCGCGCTCGAACTTTACAACCGCGACGGCGTGATGAAAATCGACGTCGCGTATGAAGAAGGCGTCCCGGCGGCGCGCATCGCCGACGCAATCAAGACGCTGCTGATGGCGCGTCACGGCCGCGAAGACTTCACCATCACGACGCAGGAAGACATGCTGCGCACGCTATCGAAAATCCTGGACATCCTGACCATGGCAGTCGGCGCGCTGGGCAGCATCTCGCTGTTGGTCGGCGCCGTCGGCATCGTCACCATCATGACCATAGCAGTGAGCGAGCGCACCGGCGAAATCGGCCTGCTGGTCGCACTCGGCGCGCCGCGCCGAACCATCCTCGGCCTGTTTCTCGGCGAGGCGGTCGCGCTCTCCGCGATGGGCGGCGTGATGGGCCTCGCGCTCGGGATCGGCCTCGCGCAGGTGATCCATTTCGCCGTGCCGGCGCTGCCGGTGCATACGCCGGTTATCTTCGTCATCCTGGCGGAAGTCATCGCGGCCGTCATCGGCTTGCTGGCCGGCGTGTTGCCGGCCAGGCGTGCCGCACGCCTGGATCCGGTGGATGCGCTGCGCGCGGAATGAGCTGGTTAACCCCGGCAGTCGCTCCGGGTTGGAGGCAAAATCGAAAGGATCAGGCAGGCCGCACAGCTTGCGACG
>DHXL01000104.1:3094-5632 GCA_002415335.1 Oxalobacteraceae bacterium UBA5157 | reverse complement strand
GCGCTATCAGCGCCAGCTAAACGCACAAGGCCAGCGGCGCCCGATTTGACGGCGGTCGCCGGTCAAACCTTCCGTGCAGCGGCGGCCAGCCTGTCCAGCTGCTCAATCACCTTGTCGGCAACCGCGTCGCCATTAGCGATCAACACCGCGCGCTCAATCGCCGCATCGCGGTTGGTCCTGGAAAAAAAGTCCAATAAATAGTCGCCGTTTTCAACACCGGCAACGCCTCTTCGATCGTCCTTGGCCAGTCGCCGCGCATACCAGACCGCATACCCGTTCGACTCTTCGCAACAATAGATTTCAACCGAGTGATGCGGGCCGAGCGGCGCTTCTTCCGGGTCGGTGTGCCAGACGGTCTTGCGCCACAGATGATTTTTTTTTGATTCGGGGATTTCGTTCATGGTGCGCTCCTTCAGATTTTCCAATGTGGCACTGCGCGATTTGCTTCGCATTGTTTCGGAGCAGATCGCTGGCTTGGACTATATCGGACTCCGATCGATCCGTTTCGTCAAGATAATCGAGGTCGAAGTCTGCCGCACGCCTTCCAGTGCACCGATCTGGTCCAGCAGACGATCCAGTTCGGCGGTCGACAGGCAGCGCAGTGTCAACATGTAGTCGACCGAGCCGCTGACCGCACACAGCGTCTCGACTTCCGGCATCTTCTGCAGGCGGGCGATAAAGGCCGCGGCGCTGCGCGGATCGAGCGAGATGCCGACGTAGGCGCGCACGGCCGGCTGATACAGCGCCTGATTCAGGCGCAAGCCGTAACCGGCGATCACGCCGCGCTTCTCCATCGCGCCGATGCGGGCGATCGCGGTCGTGCGCGCGATCCCGACGCGCTTGGCAATGGTGGACGTCGGCATGCGCGCATCGTCCATCAACAACGCCAGAATCTTATTGTCTATTTCATCGAGGGAAGGCTTCATATTGGACGCTATGTACTTTATATTAGTCTATATGTAGCATCTTAATGCAATATGACGACATCTTCATATCTATTATCTGACAACTATTGAAACTAAACTCTAGTCGCGCTGGCCCATCGGCAACACGGAAGCCAGCACCTCATTCATTCACCGCGATCAGAGAGACAGACATGAAAACCAAGCTCATCCTTTTAGGCGCAGGCAAAATCGGCGACGCCATCCTCAACCTGCTGTCGCATACCGGTGACTATGAATTGACGGTCGCCGACCGCGATCCGCTGCGCATGGAATACGTGAAGCAGGCGAATTTCCCCAACGTCAAGACCGTGCAAGCCGATCTGTCGGATGCGCAAACGGTCGCCGCCTTGATCGACGGCCACCAGGTCACCTTGTCGGCCTGCCCTTACTTTCTGACGCCGATCATTGCCGCCGCTGCCAGGCAAGCCGGCTCGCATTATTTCGACTTGACCGAGGACGTCGAGAGCACCCGCATCGTCAAGAAACTGGCCGAGGGTGCATCGACCGCGTTCGTGCCGCAATGCGGCCTGGCGCCCGGCTTCATTTCGATCGTCGCCAACGATGTCGCCAGCCGTTTCGATCAACTGCGCGACGTCCACATGCGCGTCGGCGCGCTGCCGACCTATCCCAGCAACGCGTTGAAATACAACCTGACCTGGAGCACCGACGGCTTGATCAATGAGTATTGCAACTCCTGCGAGGCGATCGTCGACGGCAACCTGCGCGAGACCTCGCCGCTGGAAGAGATGGAGCGTTTTTCGCTGGACGGCATCGACTACGAAGCGTTCAACACGTCGGGCGGCCTTGGCACATTATGCGAGAGTCTGGTCGGCAAGGTGGAGAACCTGAATTACAAGACAGTACGCTACCCAGGGCACCGCGATATCATTAAGATGCTGGTCCGCGACTTGCAACTGGGGCAGCTCGATCGGCGCCATATCCTGAAGGAAGTCATGGAAGCCTCGATCCCGATCACCAAGCAAGACGTGGTATTGGTGTTCGTCAGTGTGGTCGGTACCCGCGACGGCCGACTGGAGCAGGAAACCTATGCCAAGAAGATCTACAGCCAGCAAGTCAACGGCCAATTGCTGTCGGCGATCCAGCTCACGACCGCGTCCGGTATTTGCACGATGGTCGATCTGGTGGTGCAAGGCAAGCTGCCGAAACAGGGCTTGGTGCGCCAGGAGCAAACCAGGCTGGGCGACTTCCTCGACAATCGATTTGGTCGCTACTACGCGGCGTAATCAATACTTAATCATACTTAAGCGTCAAGCAAAAAAATGAGGACAACGATGATGCAATCCACCATGAATTTGCTGGTTGAACTGGGCGTCGATCTGGGCCAATACCTCGGCTCGGATCTGGACAGCCGCACGCCGATCAGCGGCGCCACGCTGGCCCGGCTGCGTACCGATACGCCGCAGCAAGTAGCGGCCAAGATCGCGCGCGCCCAGACCGCGTTCGAACAATGGCGCAATCTGCCGGCGCCGCGCCGCGGCGAGCTGGTCCGCCTGTTCGGCGAAGAGCTGCGCAAGAACAAGGATGCGCTGGGCAAGCTGGTGACGATGGAAGCCGGCAAGATTCTGCAAGAAGG
>DHXL01000104.1:0-2980 GCA_002415335.1 Oxalobacteraceae bacterium UBA5157 | reverse complement strand
ATGATCGACATTTGCGATTTCGCGGTCGGCCTGTCGCGCCAGATTTACGGCTTGACGATTGCCTCCGAGCGTCCCGGCCATCGCATGATGGAAACCTGGCATCCGCTGGGCGTGGTGGGCGTCATATCCGCGTTCAATTTTCCGGTCGCGGTATGGGCCTGGAACGCGACGCTGGCTTTCGTCTGCGGCAATAGCGTGATCTGGAAACCGTCGGAAAAGACGCCGCTGACCGCGATCGCGGTGCACGCGCTGTTCGCCAAGGCCCTGGCGCGTTTCGGCAGCGATGCGCCGGACGGCTTGTCCGAGCTGATTATCGGTGAGCGTGAAGCCGGCCGCGCGCTGGTCGAGGACAAGCGGGTGCCGCTGATCAGCGCCACCGGCAGCACGCAAATGGGACGGTCGGTGGCCGACCAATGCGCGAAGCGTCTGGCGCGCTCGATCCTGGAACTGGGCGGCAACAACGCGATGATCGTTGCCCCGAGCGCCGACCTCGAGATGGCGGTGCGCGCCATCGTATTCTCGGCGGTGGGAACGGCCGGCCAGCGCTGCACGTCGCTGCGCCGCTTGTTCGTGCATGACAGCGTGTATGACACGCTGGTGCCGCGCCTGAAGAAGATCTATGCGGCGCTGCCGGTCGGTAATCCGAGCGAAAAGAATACGCTGATCGGCCCGTTGATCGACGGCGCGGCGTATCAGGCGATGCAACACGCGCTGGAGCTGGCGCAGGCCGAAGACGGCAAGGTATTCGGCGGCGCACGTGCAACGGTTGCCGGCTGCGAAGATGGTTATTACGTCCATCCTGCGCTGGTCGAAATGCCGGCACAGACCAAGATCATGCATCACGAAACCTTCGCACCGATTCTCTACATCGTGCGTTACCAGACGCTGGCGCAAGCGATCGCGTACAACAATGAAGTGCCGCAAGGACTGTCGTCCAGCATCTTCACGACCGACCTGCGCGAGGCCGAGACCTTCATCTCGGCGGCCGGCAGCGACTGCGGTATCGCCAACGTCAATATCGGCCCGAGCGGTGCGGAAATCGGCGGCGCGTTCGGCGGCGAGAAGGAAACCGGCGGCGGACGCGAATCGGGTTCCGACGCGTGGAAGGGCTATATGCGGCGTGCGACCAACACGGTCAATTACAGCCATTCGCTGCCGCTGGCGCAGAGCATCAGTTTCGATATCTGATTGGCAGGCGCCTCGCTCGACACCGCTGTGTGCGAACCGGGCGCTATTTATTTGTGGCTCGTGGCCTGCATGTCGTGCGCATAGCGCACGCCACGTCGAATGCAGCGAAGTAGCGTGCGCTATGCGCACGACATCCATATAAATCGCGGGAAATTGAACAAGCGAAGTAGCGTGCGCTATGCGCACGACACCATATAAATCGTAGGAAATAAAACGTGGGCTTGAACAATAGCAATCTGATCAACCTGGTGGAGCAAGTCATCGGAGCAGAAGCCTGCGCCTGGGTCATGAAATTGATGACGATCCCGAGCGGTTTCGCGGAATGGAAAAATGGCTCGGTGTCGCGCAAGGAACTGGCACAGGCGCTTAACATGGTGTTGTTCCATGACTTGCTGATGCGGGTGCCGACCGGACGTCAATACACGGAAGAGGTGTCGGCGCGCGGCGGCAAGGTGTTCCATGATCACGGCGCATTGCGCACCGTGCGCTGGATCGACAACGGCGCGTTGCCGCCTGGCGAATCCGCATTCACGCGCATCCTGGGGCCGCTCGGTTATCGTCTCAACGGTGTGTTTCCGCTCGATCGCATCGGCATGACGGGCCGCTCGTATGCACAGCAAGATAGCCCGGACGAGATCGCGCAGTTCTTTGTGAGCGAATTGCATCCTGAAAAATTCTCCGTGACGTTTCAGGCGACGGTGAGCAGGGTGCTGTCGTCCTCGCGCGATCCGCTGTCGCCGAAGTCGCAAGGCGTGCTGCATGAATTGGCGCGCGATGGCCGCCTGGGATTCGACGATGGCGTCGCGCTGCTGCCAGAACTGAAAGCCTGCTTCGCGCGCCAGCACGACATTCCATCGCTGGCCGACTATGAAATCCTGTTGAGCGAGTCGGCCGAGATGGCGTGGATCGCGACCGAAGGCAATGTGTTTAATCACGTGACCGATCGGGTCGACGATTTGCTGCGCGTGACGCGCGAGCAGAATGCATTGCAGCGCCCGATGAAGCAAGCGATCGAGGTCTCGAAGAGCGGGCGCATCAGGCAGACTGCGTTCAAGGCCGACCCTGTGCTGCGCGACTTCCGCGCCGACGATGGACAAATCGTCGCGCGCGAAGTGCCGGGCAGCTTTTACGAATTCATCACGCGCGCGCATTACATCGATTCGGTCGAGGACGCGCGCAAGCTCGATTTGGGATTCGATGCGGCGAATGCGCAGGGGATTTTCAAGATGACTGCGGCATCATAAGAAATCGCTGCAAAAAGAGAGTATCGTTATGCGAAGGCGCTGCGCAAACAGTGCCTTTGTTTTTTTGTCGGGCCCATTTTTCTGCGGGCGAGGCGAGACGCACGACGCCGCGACCGACTCAAGCCCCTTTCTTAGCGAATTAATTTCATCATGCCGATTCAACTTCGTGGAATCTTAGCGCTGCTCGTCGTCACCATCGTCTGGGGCACGACCTTCCCCGCGATGAAGGATTTGTCTGGCCAGTTTTCAGCGGTGTGGATCGTCTTCCTGCGCTTCGCATTGGGAGGCGTGTTGCTGGCACCGTTCCTGATTCGCGCCAAGCGCGTCGACTGCGTCGCCGGTGTGCTGCTCGGCGCCACGCTGTTCCTGTGCTGCATGCTGCAGTTCGAAGGATTGGCGCTGACGACTTCGAATCGCAATGCCTTCATCGTCGGATTGAACGTGCTGGTGGTGCCTTTGCTCGGCATCGCGGCAGGGAAATTGCCGGAGCGCCGCATCGTCGCGGCGATCATGCTGGCGATGGCAGGCCTGGTCGCGCTGTGCTGGGA
>DHXL01000011.1:419-3465 GCA_002415335.1 Oxalobacteraceae bacterium UBA5157 | reverse complement strand
AGGCTGTGTGAGGATATCAGCAGAGAATATCCGAGCTCCATTTTCTTCACCAGTAAGCTTATTTTCGAGCACGACAACTGGTTCACACGCTTGCTGCACAACCAGGCTGCGCTTGCCATCCAGCGAAGCCTGCATTTCGATGGCTTGCAGATGGTGATCCTGCCGATGAAGGTCTAATCGGCTTAGCACAAATTCGGATTCGTTCGCGCAGTGCACTCGCGGCATGTTGAATCCCGCAATCTATTCCGGCCGCGCGTAGGCGCAACGATAATCAGGGCCGTTGAACGAAGCACTCTGGCTCATTCCGCCGCGCATGGGAAATCCGTAGCCATGATTTGACGGCGCTTGAACGATGATTCCGAGTCCCGGCGCCGAATATCACGGCGGCGCACTCGCCCGGCTCGTTGGTGAAATTCAGCGGCAACTACGCCGCAGTCTCAGCTAATCCGGCGATACAGACGAAATCGCTCATCACGATCGGAAGGGCGGCGGCCTTCCCATATCAATTGCCAATGATCGTGGTTGCGATCGATTTCGCTTGCGTTGTCCTTCTTGCGGGTGTTGCTGTTGCCCTGCAACAAAAAGAAATCGCACTGCGTGCGTTCGAACTGGGAAAACGGAATGTGGCCGAAATAGGCGAACGACGCGCGTTGCGATGGGCCAACGTTGCTGTCCACGCATTGCCGTACCGGCGGCAGTTGCAGCGCGATTTGCTTTGCGACGCCCGCATAGCTCTTCACGTAGTTGCCCCATGGAAGCCACAAGGTCATCAATAACAGCCAGCACAGCGTTACGCCACCGGACGACAGCACCACTGCGCGCCACAACACCGAGGGTCGGCGTGCAATGCGCCAATGCACCAGCACGATCCAGCCGATCGACGCACATGCCGCGATCAGCACCGTGATCAAGTTGAATTCGGGTTTGAAACCGGGAGCTAGTTTGAAGGCATTCTTGGCAAGCTGCGCCGGCCAGCCGGTCTGCTTGGCGACCCACATTACCCAGATAAAGGCGGCAGAAGTTGACAATGTCATCACCGAGAACCAGTCGACTGCATTGATGGCGCCGCGTTTCATGGTCGGCAGACCGAACGCCGCCAGCATGGCGAGCCCCGGCAAGAGCGGCAGCAAGATGGCTTCTTCGGAATAGTGATCGAGCAGCGTCGGCACCACGAGCGCGATCGAAAAGGTCAGTGGCACGGCGATGTGCAGCGCGCTGAACTGCTTGCGCCACGCGTACACCGCCCAGCCGGCGAAGGGCCATGCCGGCCACGCAAACCAGATTCCGTTCTTGAGGACAAACGCGAGCGCGCTCCATGACGGCCAACCGAGTTGGCGCAGATTCCAGGTCATCCAGCCGTCAAATGGCGCGTAGTTGAGCGGACCGGCGAAGCGGCTCGCCAGCAGCCAACTGCCTGACACCGCCAGGGCCAGCGGCAACGCGATCAAGATCAGACGCGGAACGACTCCCTTGGCGCGCAGCATGGCCAGTATCAGCAAGCCCAGCCATAGCGCAAGCGGGGTGATCCAGCCGCGCGTCAGTACCAGTAATCCGAGTGCCAGGCCGAGCGTGGCGGCTGCCCGTATCGACGGCGTGTCGAACAGGCGCACCGCGCCATACAGCGAGTACGCCACCAGCGCCACTTGCAGTGCGCCGGGACTGCTGGCATGGCTATGCACCAGCAAGCCGATAAAACCGAGATAGATCAGCAAGGCGCCGTCGGCCAGCGTGCGGCCGAAATCGGCGGGCTCCGGCTGCCCGCCGAATGCGAGTTTCAGCGGCTGTGCTTCATTGCGACGGCCCAACACATAGGTCGCATACCAGACCGACAGCGAACCGACCAGGAAGAATCCGATTGCCGCCACGCGCGCCGCCATCGGGTCGCCTAGCAGTGCGCCGAACAGCCGAATGCACAACGCGCCGATCCAGAAAGCCAGCGGGCCTTGTTCCGGCATCGGGAGTCCGACGATATGCGGCGCCAGCCAATCGTTCAAGCCGCCATGCGCCATGGTCCACATGATGCCGAAGCTCGACGCGTCGTCATTCTTCCACGGGTCGCGTCCGATCAGGCCGGGCAGGATATACAACAGGCACAGTGCAAATAATCCCCAGCGCGGCAGCGCAAGCGTGGCGGAGGCGGGGAGACGGACTGGCTTCATAGGGAATTTGAATTGTTATTTCGTGGTTCGGCGATATTGTGACGCAAAAGCCTGCGGGCCGTGGCGAGGACAAACGAAAAAGGCAGCCGTAGCTGCCTTTTTTGCGACGATGCGACAGAATTATTCTGCTGCAACTTGAGTCTTGGAACCGACCGTACCGAATTTTTGGCGGAATTTTTCCACGCGGCCGGCGGTATCGACGATCTTGTGCTTGCCGGTATAGAACGGATGCGATTCAGCCGACACCTCGATCTTCACGAGTGGGAAATCCTTGCCTTCGAAATTGATTGTTTCACGCGTTTGAACCGTGGAACGGGTGATGAATTTGAAATCGCAGGACAGGTCGTGGAACACGACTTCGCGATAATTCGGGTGAATGCCTTCTTTCATGTTTGCCTCAAATAGTTAGGTAGCCAATCGCCACTTCGTCGGTCGTTCCTGCTTCTTGACCCGATTGCCGATCACTTGCCGGGGGGTAAAACGGAATTATATAATGAAATCATGGGTTTGCCCCGATTTCTGTCGCTGTCGAGCTAGGAATTCCCACGCCGCATCATGTCGAAAAACTCACCATTGTTCTTGGTGGCCTTCATCTTGTCGAGAATGAATTCCATCGCCTCGATCTCGTCCATGCTGTACAGCAGCTTGCGCAGGATCCAGATCTTTTGCAACTGGTCGGGCTTGATCAGCAATTCTTCGCGCCGCGTGCCGGACTTGTTGAGGTTAATGGCCGGGTAGACGCGCTTCTCGGCCAGACGGCGCTCGAGATGGACTTCCATGTTGCCGGTACCCTTGAATTCCTCGTAAATCACGTCATCCATGCGGCTGCCGGTTTCGATCAGCGCGGTCGCGATAATGGTCAGCGAGCCGCCTTCCTCGATGTTGCG
>DHXL01000011.1:0-158 GCA_002415335.1 Oxalobacteraceae bacterium UBA5157 | reverse complement strand
GAGGCCGGGATCACGGTGTTGTAGGCGCGTGCCAGGCGCGTGATCGAGTCGAGCAGGATCACGACATCCTTCTTCATTTCGACCAGGCGCTTGGCTTTTTCCAGCACCATTTCGGCGACTTGCACGTGGCGCGTCGCCGGTTCGTCGAAGGTCGAGGC
>DHXL01000395.1 GCA_002415335.1 Oxalobacteraceae bacterium UBA5157 | reverse complement strand
CCAGCCGGGAGCACGCACTTCGTTACTATTTTTCGAGCCATTGGTCTTGCGCATTTCGTTCAGGAATCCAGTCTATTCAAGATTATTTCTCTGCTCGCCTGCTACCACTTCCGGGTGTTTTAATGTGAGGAATTGGATCAATTTTGCCGGACGCAGTTCCGCGACCGATTTGTTCCGCCGTGGTCCGGACCTCGTGCCGCTGGTTCGCCTACACGGGGCCAGAGCACAACTCCGCGCCGCACGATCGATTCATCAAATCGGAAACCAGAATAGCACCAAATATTTCCGAGGCGTACTTTTTTCGGTGACGCTGATGCCGGTTTTACGGCTGTCCCGCGGGTGGCCCGGCCCGGCGCTGCGCTTCACGGCGCGCTGCAAAGAAATCTTTCAATATTGCGCTGCATTCATCGACCAGCACGCCGCCCAAAACCTCAGTGTGGTGGTTGAGCCGCTCTTGACTGAACAGGTCGACGATCGAGCCGCAAGCTCCGGTCTTCGGGTCAGATGCACCGAACACAACGCGCGCCAGACGCGCATGCATCATCGCGCCGGCACACATCGCGCACGGCTCGAGCGTCACATACAGTTCGCAACCGGGCAGCCGGTAGTTGCCGAGTATCGATGCGGCCGCCCGCAACGCCATGATTTCCGCATGCGCGGTCGGGTCGTGGGTGCCGATCGGCTGGTTGAAACCGGTCGCGACAATCTGGCCATCCTTGACCAGCACCGCGCCGACCGGTACTTCGCCCAGCGCCCACGCATTCTGAGCCTGATCGAGCGCCTGCCGCATGTAGATCGAGTCCTGCACCCTACGCAGGATCCGTCACTTCGGCCCAACAATTCGGCGTTTCGTGCAGCACCAGTTTATGCAGATGCAAGCCGGTGCCGTAACGATCCCGGTAGGCCGCTTTCAGGATATTAAAGGCAGTTTGTGCGAGATTTTCGACAGTCGGAATACGATCGATGATCACCGTCTTGTGGCCTGGAATACTCTCCAGGAATTCCCGCACGACCGCATCTTTTTCATAGACCAGGAATGCGTGATCCCAGACATCCACCAAATGTTCCTTGGCAAGCGCCTTGATATCGGAAAAATCCATGATCATGCCGTTGTCGGAACTGCCCTCGACGTCGATCACGGCGCCAACCAGAGTGATCTCGAGCGTGTAACGATGGCCGTGCAGGTTGCGGCATTGGCTCTTGTGGTCGGGTATCCGGTGACCGGCATCGAATTCGAGCTTGCGGGTAATCGTCAGCATTACGGTATCTGTAAGAGTTTATGGGTCTGCAGGCTGAGCTTCCACTTCGGGTTGCGCTTGCAGACGTCGATCGCGAGCCGCGTATTTTGTTCGAGGGCGGGGCCATCCATCGGCTGCACGAAGAAGTGATCGAATGCCAGCACCTGGTAATCTTCCAGCGCCTGCCCCTGCTGCGGGATCACGACTTTCAATTCGCTGCCGCACCGCACCACCAGTTCGGAGCCGACCTTGGGACTGACGCAAATCCAGTCCACGCCTTTCGGTACCGGCAATGTGCCATTGGTTTCAATCGCGATTTCGAAACCGCAAGCGTGCATGCTGTCAATCAGTCCAGCGTCCAGTTGCAACAGCGGTTCGCCGCCGGTAAACACGACATACTTGCTGGCTTGGTAGCTTGCAGGCCAGAGACCGTTGATGGTTTCAGCCAGGCTTGCACTTTCGGAGAATTTACCGCCCAGCTCGCCATCGGTTCCGACAAAATCGGTATCGCAGAACTTGCACACAGCCGTCGCCCGGTCGCTCTCGCGGCCGGACCAAAGGTTGCAGCCGGAAAAACGGCAAAACACGGCCGGCCGGCCGGCTTGCGCACCCTCACCCTGGAGAGTGTAGAAAATCTCTTTTATGCTGTAAGTCACGCTGTTGCCCGCTGTTGTTGCCTATTCCCATTCAATTGTTTCCGAGGCCTGCAAACCCGCATGGATACAGGCTTTCTTTGTATGGACCATCTAACTTTACCGTCATATTTACCGTCAAAAAACAAGCGCTTTGACTGGCGCGGGAGATGCACTCGGTTTGCGCGGCGACTACTCTTCCACATCAATCATCAACTATCGGCGGGAGCTGGAAGCCCATCGAAGCCATTGCATCCTACGTTTTTTTCCTCAAGGAACAAGTATAAAGCAACGACTTCTCGTTACCAAACGTTATATAGCGAGCGTGTTCCAATCTTTGAAATCCAAGAGCGGGCAATCGTTTACTGAGTAAACCGGTTGTTCAATAATTTCCGACAGCCTTGGTCAAAAGTGAGTCACCGCGAACAACTCTCTTTGGTGCAGCTTATGGCGACTTTCACCTTTGAATTTTCATTGTTACCTTTTACGCTCAATTCGTCTCCCATAAGGACACGAAATTGCCGTTCAGTATCATTTACGGAGGACTAGGGCGCTCGCACCTGCGCCTCAACGATCCGGCGCTGCTTCAAAGAAGAAGCACTCAGGCAAGATGGCCGGAGCTATGTAGTCCACGTCTTGGGTAGACACGCCACAAGCGAAGAAGCTTTCGCGCCACTGGCGCGCGATTGCCACGATCTGGTCGATTTCCCTGCGGGCCGCTTCGGCTGACAACCCGAAGCGACCTGACTGCGATAGCAAATTGTAGATACTGGCCGTGCGACCGTAATTGCCAACCGTCAGTGCGAGGTCGCGCCGCTCCAGGCTAACCACTGGTGCGGGCACCAGGTCGTAGGCGGGCGATAGGCGCCATCCCTTTGGCCGGCGCAGCAACGCGTGGTTGCGCGGGTGATCATCGTTGTTGGTCACTGCGGCGTTGAAGACCATGCGCCGGAACAGTTCAGCGCAATCGGCTTCGGGCTTGTCGGACCAACGACGCAGGTTGTCGGCCAGCAGCGGATAGGCCCAGCGCTCACGGTTCAGATAGCTGTCGTCGCAGTCGAGCACCGTGAGTCCACTGACCAGTCCAAAGCGCAGATAGCCCTTGTCCGTGTGTTCACGATCGAAGCGCTGCAGCATCAACACATCGCTGTCGCCGACCGCCTGCAGGCGTGCCTGCGTGACGTTCAGGCCGCAGCGGCGTGCGAGATCGAGAGTGGCGTACTCGATACGCTGCAAGTTGCAGCGATCATCTTTGACGGGAAACTTGCCCAGCCACAGACACTGCGCGTCCTCGATGGTGGCTTTGGGTCGGGCACCACCCATGCTGGTGCCGGGATCGAGTTGCTCCAGCAGATGCGCGGGCACCGGCTTTCCGTCTTCGATGGCCTGAGCTGCGGCAATCAATTCGGCGAGCTGGTGCGTGCGGTTGTACTGGCGCTTGGGGGCGGGTGGTTCGGCCTTGAGGCCAAAGCTCAGGTAGCCGGCGCCATCCTGCGGGCCATGCAGCAGGTAGTCGATTTCATGTAAATCGCCGGCAGCGCGTTCGAGTTTGTACTCGATGACCCGCCGTCCCCAAGCGTCTGGGCTCGCATCGCGCAGCGCGCCGGGAATACCCTTGAGTTGGGTGAACTCATGGACGGTTTTATCCAGCGGCAGACGGTACGGGTCGAGTGCAACCGCTTCGGCACGCTGGAGATAACGATCGCCATAGCGAAAGCGGCCAATCTGCGTGCCGTCGGGCAAGGTCTGCACTTTCAGCAGCGCCGCCGGCACCGTGTCCAGGGTGCCGGGGAGCTGGACGTAGACGTAGGCTTCGCGCTCAGAAGTCATAGTCGTTGCCGGTCTTGCGTGGCTTGCCCACGCGGGTGGGACGACGCGAGGCTTCGAGCGCCTTGCCGTGAACATCGGTGTCCGGGTCGGCCACGGCGTCCAGAGATTTTTCCAGGCCGAGCGCCCACAGCACGGTGAAGCAGACGCCAATGGCTGTGCCGGGCTTGCCGAGTTCCAGGGCCGTGAGCGTATTGCGGTTGATCCCTGCTTTACTGGCAAGGTCCACCACTGACCAGCCGCGACGAATCCGCGCGACGCGGATGCGCTGGCCTAGCTGGGCGACACGCTCGGAGACATGCAGCGGAATGGTGAAATTGCTCATGATTTTGGGCTTACATACACTTAACGACCATCATAATAGGCAAGTTATGGCAATCCCGCAAGGTTCATAAGGCCTATTTGATTAAAATAATAGGCATAAATCATATCAATGGCTAGCTAAGCAGGCAAACAGGCTTCCGCGCGTATTGCTGCGCTTGCGTTCTCGGCTTTATGAATGCCGCCTTGCGTGGACATAGACTCCTGTTTGCGTCCGAGCCGACCTTTGGCAGACTTTGGTCTCCCGAGCTTTAGGACTTAAAAAGTGTCAGAAATAGCCTCACACTTCTTCCAGTCAGGAGATATCGCCATGCAGACCCTCGCCAAACAAGTCTTGGAACATGCCACCGGAGCGCCGGAGGGTACGCCTTTGGTCGCCAAAGAACTGTTGCACCTGGGCAGTCGGCAGCCGTGGATCAAGTGCTGTGCCGCCTGGTGCAGCGCGGCGCCCTATTGCGCGCCGATCGCGGTATCTATGTCTTGCCCGTCGAAAGCCGCTTCGGCCCCCGTGCGCCATCGGCCGTCAAGATGGTCGAAGGCTTGGCAAACCAGCGTGGGGAAACCATCGTGTCGCACGGCGCTGCCGCCGCCAACGCGCTAGGCCTGACCACGCAGGTGCCGATGCGAGCGGTCTATCTCACGTCCGGCCCCAGTCGCCGCTTGAAATTGGGCGCTCAGATGATCGAGTTCCGATACGCGCCAATTTGGCAACTGATCTTTCCTGGGCGGGCGGCGGGCGAGGTGGTGCGGGCACTGGCTTGGCTAGGCCCGGAAAAAGCCGGCGAAGCGATCCGGAAGCTGCGCGCCAAGCTGCCACCGTCTGAGCTGAAAGAAGTCGCGTCGGCGCGGTCGCGCCTGCCGACCTGGATGGCCCAAGAGATCAGCGCCCTGATGACCCATGGCTGAGTTCTTCCAGCTCCACTGGCTGAGCTGAGAACCTTGTTGCTCGCCCAGACTAGCCGTTATAGCGTCGGCCAGGTAGAAAGCACCCGATGAGGATTTGCCGTTCTGTTTGTCCATATCGATATTCGACAAAACAGCAATATTTACTGTGCAGTGAATCTTGTTGGCCAACCTTGGGCGTCCCGGCGTTTTCGCCGTCTGGCTCGCGGGCGTTGCCCCGCGCCTCGTGCCGAGTCACGGCCATTCGGCAATGATCCCTGACGTCTCCGGCCCTTTGGGCCTGCGCGAACAGGCACGCCGCGCCGAGAGGTGGCGGCTCTAGTTAAATGTGCATTAACCGATGGCCAATTTGACCGGTTTGCCGACCCGGCTTAGCATCTCAACCAGAGTATCGATAGTGAACTTGGCTGTTTTTTTATTCACTACATCCGACACACGCGGACGCGACACCATCAAGATCTCCGCAGCTTCGGCTTGCTTCAGGTGGTGCTGTTCGATCCATTCGACCAATTCAGACATTAGTTGCTCTTTCAACAGATGCGTGTCGTTGATCTGTTTTCGCGAAGCGGCTTGCAGACGCTTGGCTTCCTCAGCCGAAAACCCCAGCTCCAAGAACAGATTTGCACCCGGCTTCGTCACATGACGAATTTCAGTATCGACTTTCATTTCTTAACTTTCCTCGCATTAACCACGGCACGGTAGCGCGCCTCGGCAATTTCCTTATCGTGCTTGCTGGTCGCCTGAGTCTTCTTCTGGAAACAGTGCAGCACATAAACTGCTTCCTCGAACTTGGCGACATACATGACGCGATAAATACCGCTACTTTCCCGAATTCGAATTTCCCTGGTACCCGCGCCCACATCGTCGAACGACTTCCAGTTGTCTGGTTCAATGCCTGCCTGTACCTTGCCCAACTGAAAGCCAGCTTGCCTGCGCGGTTCATCCGGAAACGCAAGCACATCGTCATAGGCTGAGCCGACCCACTTAATCTCTTTTTCCTGGTTCATGAATTCACGTTCTGTATAAAATTTTATACACAAAAATTGATCGAGTCAATACCCACCGACTGAGGGTTAGATTGAACTCGCCCAGCGCCAGCAATCGGTTTCGTGCCTTTATGCGGTCGCGATGTCCTGGCCGCTACAAGCTGCTGATCACAGCCGGGCAGTTCACGAACCAGGTTTTGCATCCACGCTGGCAGCGCGCTAAAACCATCGATCAGGTCTTGGCGGATCGCTGCACCGTGGGTCGGGTCTGCCAACACTTGAGCCAATCGGCGCAGGATACGGTCGCGATCAGAAACCAAGGTGTCTTTCAGCCAATGCAGCGCCTGCACAACGCGCATGGCAGGACGCCCTGCCCAGTAGAGACGGCTGGGCGCGGTTTGCTTGAAGTCTATGGTCAGTTTGTCGAGCTGGATGGCGCGGCGGCGGGCATCGGTGTGGATGGTGACCCGGGCCGGCACGGCATCGGTCAGACCGAGATCGTTGGCGGCGGTCATACCGTCTACTAACAAGCGCAACTGGTCGCGACGGGCGATGGCCCCCACCACGGCGCGGTAATCTGGAGTGGTCGGGCGCTTTGTCAATTTGTTAAGCGTCGGTTTGTCATATAGACCGCGGTCGATACGGCGCAGATCACCAGCCTGCACCATACGCTGCAAGGTTTTGTCGATGGCATCGCGATTGCCGAGTTGAGCAAAGTCGGTCGGTACCCAGACTTGGTCTGGGTCGCCAGCCCCGATTTGCGCAGCGATGATGGATTTGAGATCGGACATAATTTTATCCTGTCCGATCTTTGTACATGTTTTCGGACGAGAAGCAAGTATTTTGTCCGAAAAATGTAGTTTTATTTCGGACAACCGTAACCATGGCAGGACGGCGTTCCAGCACTTGTTCCGCATCCGTTACACGGATTAGCCCATCGCTGCACGGAGTGACGGCAGTCCCGCATACATCTCGTTCGCGATGTTACGGGCGACTACCGTCCGGCCAATTCCGACGAGGTGTTGCAGGCTGCACAGCGTGTACTTGCAGCCTGCCGGTAAAAATTCGCGTCAATGAACAACGCCAATTTTCACCGGCAGATTTACCGTCAAAAAACGCCCTCTGCATCTCCAAAAATTCCGGCCGCCAAAACAAAAATTTGTTATTTTTCAATAACTTATACTGCTATTGCTGCCATATTGACGATCATCTTCAATAAAACGTAAGCAATTGATTTATATAGATATTTCAATCACCCGTCACTCCCACTCGATCGTCGCCGGCGGCTTGCCGGAGATGTCGTACACGACGCGATTGATCCCGCGCACTTCGTTGATGATGCGGTTCGATACCTTGCCCAGCAACTCATGCGGCAAATGCGCCCAATGCGCAGTCATGAAATCCTGCGTCTGCACGGCGCGCAGCGCAACCACGTAATCATAAGTGCGCCCATCGCCCATCACACCAACCGATTTGATCGGCAGGAAAACCGCGAACGCCTGACTGGTCTTGTCGTACCAGGATTTGCCTTCCTCGTCCACGGTTGCGCGCAATTCCTCGATGAAAATGGCATCGGCGCGGCGCAGTAGCTCGGCGAATTCCTTCTTCACTTCGCCCAGGATGCGTACACCCAAACCCGGTCCGGGGAACGGATGGCGATACACCATATCGTGCGGCAAGCCGAGCGCGACACCGAGTTCGCGCACCTCGTCCTTGAACAGTTCGCGCAGCGGCTCCAGCAGCTTCAGATTCAGCGTCTCAGGCAGGCCGCCCACGTTGTGGTGGCTCTTGATGGTCTGGCCTTTCTTTCCCTTGCCGGCGCTTTCGATCACGTCCGGATAAATCGTACCTTGCGCCAGCCACTTCGCGTTCTTCAGCTTGCCGGCCTCGACTTGAAACACCTCGACGAATTCACGGCCGATAATCTTGCGCTTGGCTTCGGGATCCGACACGCCGGCCAGATGACCCATGAACTGCTCGGCGGCGTCGATGCGGATCACTTTCACGCCGAGGTTCTTGCCGAACATATCCATGACCATCTTGCCTTCATCCAGCCGCAACAGGCCGTGATCAACGAACACGCAGGTCAGCTGGTCGCCGATCGCGCGATGAATCAAGGCCGCGGCGACGCTGCTATCGACGCCCCCGGAAAGGCCGAGAATCACGTCATCCTTGCCGACTTGCATGCGGATGGCGGCGACCGCTTCGGCGATATAGTCGGGCATGTTCCAGTCCGACTTACAGCCGCAAATCTCATGCACGAAACGCCCCAGGATCGCCTTGCCTTGCAGCGTGTGCGTCACCTCGGGGTGGAATTGAACCGCATAAAACTTGCGCTCTTCGTCCGCCATCGCCGCAACCGGGCAATTGTCAGTCGAGGCCATCAGCTTGAAACCCGGCGGCATCTCGATCACCTTGTCACCATGGCTCATCCAGACCTTGAGCATGCCGTGACCCTCTTCGGTCACGAAATCGTTGATGCCGGTCAACAGTCTGGTGTGCCCACGCGCGCGCACTTCGGCGTAACCGAATTCGCGCACCTGGCCGATTTCGACCTTGCCACCCAGTTGGGCTGCCATCATTTGCATGCCGTAACAGATACCGAGGACAGGCACTCCCAGTTCGAACACCGCTTGCGGTGCCCGCGGCGTATCGCCCTCGGTCACCGAATTCGGGCCTCCGGACAGAATCACACCGGCTGCGCCGTAGTTGCGGATAAATTCATCCGTGACGTCGTACGGATAAACTTCCGAAAAAACGCCGGCGTCGCGCACCCGTCGCGCAATCAACTGGGTGACCTGGGAACCGAAATCGAGAATGAGAATTTTAGAATGCATGGTAGGCAAGTCACACTTCACGGTAATGAAAAATCAGGATAGCTCCGGCAAATCGGGCTTCGCCTGCCTTACGCAATTGCGGCCGGCATCTTTGGCGGCATAAAGCGCAACATCTGCGCGACTTATCAGCTCCTCCGCGGCCGCTGCGGGAAACGTTTCGGTCGACGCAACTCCCGCACTGATCGACAGGTTGAAACTCGCTTCGCCAATCACTTCCGGCTGTTCCGCAATGGCCCGGCGCATACGTTCGGCCACGGCCATCGCGGTCGCTTCTGAAGTCGCAGGCAACACGACCAGAAATTCCTCTCCGCCATAGCGGCCCAGCGCTTCGGCTGGCCTGATGCAGGAGCGCAGCCGGCTGGCGACTTTCACCAGTACGGTATCGCCGGCGGGGTGACCGTAGCTATCGTTGATCTTCTTGAAAAAATCGAGATCGAGGACGATCAGGGACAACGGCACCCCGACCTTGTCGCAGCGCACGGATTCTATCGCCAGAATCCGCATGATCGCGCCACGGTTCCAGGTACCGATCAACGGGTCGATCAAGGACTTGCGGCGTAATGTCTTATTCTTTTTCTGCAAATCCAGCTGAAAAGCATTCATCGAGCGCACCTGCAGCTCGCGCTCGACAATCTGTGTCAGGTCGGCCAACAGCAATTGATCCTCGTCGCTGAACGCGCGTGGCGCATAGTCGATCAGACTGATACTGCCGATCGGCGTACCGTCGCTGCCGTGAATCGGGTAAGCGACATAGAAGCGAATATAAGGCGCGCCAAAAACCAGCCGGTGCCCACGCAGCGATTGCTCATTGCGCGTATCCGTCACCACCATCGGAACCCGCGGTTGCGGAACGCTGTAGCAGAATGCCGCCTCGATCGACGCCATCGAGCGTTCGTTTTCGGGTGAATTTGCGCGCGCGTCTCCGAAGGTGATGAGACAGTTCGCAACACCGAACAGGCGTCTACCGATGCGCTGAATCGGCAGCAGTCTCTGCTCCGTCTCGGCAGAAGACGCGCCGGCGAGTTCAGCCATGAGTGTGGCCGCGTCCGCTTGCATCGGTCGATCCTGCGTCGTCATGTCAGCTTGTCATCGTCGTCACACGCGGGCGACATCAATCAGCGCGGTAGTTCGGCGCTTCCTTCGTGATTTGTACGTCGTGCACGTGCGACTCGCGCATGCCGGCCGAAGTAATTTCGACGAACTCGGCTTTTTCGCGCAGCTCGTCGATCGTCGCGCAACCGCAGTAGCCCATCGACGAACGCACGCCGCCAATCAGTTGATACAGGATGGCCAGCACGCTGCCCTTGTAGGGTACGCGCCCCTCAATACCCTCCGGGACGAATTTGTCCGCGTTGTTGGCCGCATCCTGAAAATAGCGATCAGCGGAACCGTCCGCCATCGCGCCCAGACTGCCCATGCCGCGATAAGATTTATAGCTGCGGCCCTGGTACAGGATGACCTCGCCCGGCGCTTCTTCGGTACCGGCAAACATGCTGCCCATCATGACGCTGGAAGCGCCGGCCGCCAGCGCCTTCGAGATATCGCCCGAGAAGCGGATGCCGCCGTCGGCAATGCACGGAACGCCGGTACCCTTGAGGACCTGCGCGACGTTTGAAATTGCAGTAATTTGCGGGACGCCGACTCCGGCGACAATGCGCGTGGTGCAAATGGAGCCGGGGCCGATACCGACCTTGACGCCGTCCGCACCGTGCTCGAGCAGCGCCTTGGCCGCTGCGGCCGTGGCGATATTGCCGCCGATGACGTCAACGCCGGGATAATTCATCTTGATCCACTTCACGCGGTCCAGCACGCCTATGGAATGCCCATGCGCGGTATCGACGACCAGCACGTCGACGCCAGCCTTGACCAGCAAATCGATACGCTCATCGTTGTCGGCGCCGACGCCGACCGCAGCGCCGACCAGCAGTTTGCCGTACTTGTCTTTGGATGCGAATGGATGTGACGTCGCCTTCTGGATATCCTTGACCGTAATCAGGCCGCGCAAGTCGAATGCCTCGTCGACCACGATGACCCGCTCCAGCCTGTGCTTGTTCATCAGGCGCTTGGCTTCCGACAGTTCGGCGCCGTCCCTGACGAACACGAGGCGCTCGCGCGGCGTCATCTTGGCGCGCACTTCAGCGTCCAGTTCCTCTTCAAAGCGCAAGTCGCGGTTGGTGATGATGCCGACGACCTGCTTGCCTTCGACCACAGGAAATCCACTGATGCCATGCTGTTCTGACAATGCAATCACGTCGCGGATTTTCATGGTCGGCGGGATCGTGATCGGATCGCGTACCACGCCGGACTCGAATCGCTTGACCTTGGCGATTTCACGCGCCTGTTCCTTGGCTGTCAAATTCTTGTGGACGATACCGATACCGCCCTCTTGCGCCATCGCTATCGCCAGCCGGGCTTCGGTCACCGTATCCATCGCGGCTGAAAGCAACGGGATGTTGAGGGTGATATTGCGTGATAAGCGTGTTTTGAGAGAAGTATCTTTGGGTAGAATGTCCGAATATGCCGGAACAAGCAGCACGTCATCGAATGTGAGTGCTTTTTGAAGTAGACGCATAGTGATTCCTATTGGCGCAAAAGCGAATTATACAGAAATCCCCTGTGAACGTCGTACTCCGGCGAGGCCCGGCGGCCAAAAAACGGGATAATTCGTTGACAGGCAGGGCAAAGCATGGCGAAATCGAGAATCTGACAGTTCTTGCGTTAACGAGGATTACCGATGAATACCGTTTTCTGGAAACAGGCCGCGTTCTTTATGGCTGCATTGTGCTTTGCGACCGCCGCCCTGGCCCAATACATCTGGGTTGACGAGAAAGGCGTAAAACAATTTTCCGACGTGCCGCCGCCGGCGTCCGTACCGAACAACCGCATCCTGAAACAACCGACACCAATGCAAGCCGCATTCCGCGCCGATGACAGCGGCGCGCAAACGGGTGCATCGACCGAAGCGGATAAAAGTGCGCCGCCGATGACTCTTGCGGAAAAAAATGCCGACTTCCTGAGGCGTAGAAATAAGCAAATGGAGAAAGATAAAAAGGCAGCGGACGAGGCGAAGCGCAAGGCCGACACGGCGAAGAACTGCGAACATGCGCGCAGCTATGCGCGCAACCTGGAAAGCGGCCAGCGCATGGCGCGTACCGACAAGAATGGCGAGCGCGTATTCCTGTCCGATGCAGAACGCGCTCGTGAGCTACAGGACGCCAAGCACAGCGTTGCGGACTGCAAGTAGCCGCCGTCGGCCGGAAGCCGCCGTAGCATCAATCGCAAACCTCAAGGCCGGCTTGTCTTGTCGTTCTTCCGTTCGGCTCGCTTGCGACGGGATTCTTTTGGGTCCGCGACGAGCTGGCGGTAGATTTCGACGCGATCATGTGCGCGCAGCACGGTATCCAAAGGCCTGAGCCTGCCGTAGATGCCGACGCGGTTGATATCCAGGTCAATTTCCCGTACTTGGCGCAATATGCCGCTCTGAACAATCGCATCCTGCAAACTGGTTCCTTCCGGGATGCTCAAAGCGAGTAAAATTTGCTGCTCCTGCGTCGCGTAGCAGACTTGTACCTGAAGCAGATTGGTCGCTTCAGCCATACACCGTCTCCGCACGTTTACAGAACGAATCGACGAAACTGTTGGCGATCATGCTGAATACAGGACCGATAAGCTGCTCCAGCAACTTGTTTGAAAATTCGTAGCGTAATTCAAAGTCGACCTTGCATGCATCCGCGCGCAACGGCTTGAAGTCCCAACTGCCGTCCAGCTGCTTGAATGGGCCTTCGAGCAAGGTCATTTTCATCGTGGTGGGCGGCGTATTGACGTTTTCGGTGGTGAAAGTTTGCACCACCCCGCGGTAGTTGATCGAAAGCGTCGCCACCAGCTTGTTTTCCTGGCGCTGTCGCACCTCGACGCCGCCACACCATGGCAAGAATTGCGGATAATCCTCGACCCGATCCACCAGCGCGAACATTTGTTCCGCGCTGTAGCCTAAAAATACCGTTTTGTGAACAGCTGCCATCGAATGTGAACCGTTTGATAGAATCGCAAAGTTGAAATTTTAACCGACCCGCACACCCATCCAATGACAATAGTTGATAATAAAAAAGCCTTTCACGATTACTTTATCGAGGAGCGCTATGAGGCAGGGATCGTTCTGCAAGGTTGGGAAGCAAAGTCCATCCGTGCCGGGCGGGTGCAGCTAAAGGAGGCATACGTCATCGTCAACAACGGCGAAGTATTCCTATTCGGGGCACACATCAGCCCGTTGTTGGCGGCCTCGACACACATCACGCCGGAAACGGTGCGCACGCGCAAGCTGCTGCTCCATGCAGCGGAAATCAAGAAGCTAATAGGCAAAGTGGAGCGCGCCGGTTACACCTTGGTTCCGCTCAATCTGCATTATCTCAAAGGGCGTATCAAGTGCGAATTCGGCTTGGCAAAAGGCAAGAAACAGCATGACAAGCGCGAAACGGAAAAGCAGCGCGATTCGCAGCGTGAGGTGCAGGCAGCCATGAAACAGCATCGCCGTTAATTTCGATTGGCACACTGCCGTCCGGGACGAACCGGACAGCAATGTGGCGACGCGTCCAGCTACCATGGGCTAGGCCGACGCCCGCAACAGCGAGCGTCATGCCTTACGCCTTGCTCTGGGCCTTC
>DHXL01000185.1 GCA_002415335.1 Oxalobacteraceae bacterium UBA5157 | reverse complement strand
GGAGTACGCCGGCCGGCATCAAGGGCATGGCGGAAGGCGGCGTGATGGGAGCGATCGGCGCGCTGACGAATGCGGTGAACGACGCGCTGGCGCCGTTCGGTGTAGTGGCAGACCGCCAGCCGCTGACGCCCATGTATCTGCGTGATCTGCTGCGCGACAAGGAATGACAGCGTGTGCACGATCGGCCCTACGACTCGCTTGACGGATTTACTGCAAAGGAAACGCAAATGAATGTACACAACAAGGTTCGTGTCGGCTTCGTCGGGCTCGGCATCATGGGCCGCAGCATGGCGGGCCACATCCTGAATGCCGGTTACCCGCTGAACGTCTACAACCGGTCGCGCGCCAAGGCTGATGAGTTGGTGGCGAGGGGCGCGGTCTGGTGCGGCACGCCGGGCGATGTCGCCGCCGCCTCCGATATCGTGATCACCATGGTCGGCTTTCCGCACGATGTGGAGGAGATTTATTTCGGCGACAAGGGCATCGTTGCGCGCGCCACGCCAGGTGCCATCCTGATCGACATGACGACCTCCAGTCCCATGCTGGCCCAACGCATCGAGGCTGAGGCCGCGAAGAAGGGTTGCGGTGCGCTCGATGCGCCGGTGTCCGGTGGCGAGATGGGCGCGAGCGATGCGAAGCTCGCGATCATGGTCGGCGGCGAGCAAGCTGCGTTCGATGCCGCGCTGCCCATCCTGCAGAAGATGGGTACCAACATCGTGCTTCAGGGCGGCCCCGGTGCAGGCCAGCACACGAAGATGTGCAACCAGATCGTGATCGCGTCGACCATCATGGGTGTATGCGAAGGCCTTGCTTATGGCCGGCGGGTGGGACTCGACCTCGACACCGTGCTGCAATCGATCGGCGGCGGCGCGGCCTCGGGCTTTCAGCTCAACGTGCTCGGCGCACGCATCATCAAAGGTGACTTCGCGCCCGGCTTCTTCATTGAGCATTTCATCAAGGATCTGGGCATCGCGCTGGCCGAGGCGGCGCGCATGCAGCTCGACCTGCCCGCCCTTGCGCTCGCCGAGAAGCTGTACCAGCGGCTTGCCGAGCAGGGCTATGGCCGCAATGGCACGCAGGCTCTTTTCAAATACTACGAGAAATAGATCATGGCAATGGACTTTTCCGGGGAATACCGCATTCCCGCAAAGACGCAGCAGGTTTGGGAGGCGTTGAACGATCCCTCGGTGTTACGCGCCTGCATTGCCGGTTGCAAGCAACTCGACAAGATTTCCGATACTGAATTCGGCGCGGTGGTTGTCGCGAAAGTGGGACCGGTGTCAGCCACCTTTCGCGGCAATGTCGTGCTGTCCGATCTTGATCCGCCAAACGGCTACAAGCTTACTGGGCAAGGGCAGGGAGGCGCCGCCGGCTTCGCGAGCATGAGCGCGCAGGTCTCGCTCGCGGGGGACGGTGACCAGACCGTGCTCAGATACGTCGCCAAGGCCGAGATCGGCGGCAAGCTGGCTAGCGTCGGCAGCCGACTGGTGCAGGCGGTGGCGAAGAAGAATGCGGACGATTTCTTTGCAGCGTTCGCGCGCCAGCTTGGCGGCACGGGCGTGCAGGAAAAGGCCCCCGAAGCGGCAGCGCAAGCTGCTGGTGCGCCAACGGGACCGGGATTGCTCGCCTCATTCGCCAGTCCGGTGCCGGCGTGGCTGGTCGTGTTTGCGTGCGGCGTCGGCTTTGCGCTCGGCTACGTGCTCGGCCATTTGCGCTGAGCGTGGCAGTAACAGGTTTGCAGCAAATTCCGACCGGCGGTTCGGCACGCTGTTTCGGAGGTACCGCCATCGTTGTTAAACATTAAAAAAACATGCTTCCTTTTGGAGAAGATTAAATGAAAAAAACACTTGTCGCACTCGCAGTTTTTGGCGCAATGTCCGGTGCCGCCTTTGGACAAAGTTCGGTTGACGTCTACGGTATCGTGGACGTCGGCTTGGCCAACGAAAACAATGGCACGAGCTCCGTGACCCGTATGGACAGCGGCAATGTGTACGGTAGCCGCTTGGGTTTCAGGGGTACGGAAGATCTGGGCGGCGGCATGTCCGCGCTATTCACTCTGGAGACGGGCTTGAATGTCGATACCGGTACCGGGCAGGGGCCGTTATTCAATCGCCAGTCGTTTGTCGGTTTGAAAGGCAGCGCAGGTACTGTGACGCTTGGCCGTCAATACACGCCGATGTTCCGTGCGCAGCTCGCCTATGACCCGTTCTTCACCGGTTTTGCCGGCAACGCGGGTCGCATGATGAGTAATGGCGGCGGGCCTAGCGGACCACGCACCGACAACTCGATCTTTTACGTTACCCCGACCGTCAGCGGCTTCGAAGGTCAGCTGCTGTACGGTCTGGGTGAACAAGCCGGCGACAACTCAAAGCTGCGTGAAATCGGCGCCGCAGTCGGCTATGCAAACGGGCCTCTCGGCGTGAAGCTGGCCTATCACAATGCCAACGACGCCACCGGCATTACTTCCGCAAAGAACACCAACTTGTCCGGTACTTACGATTTCGTGGCGGCTAAAGTTTATGCTGCCTACCAGATCAACAAGACAGGTAGCACGCTTGATACCCGTGATGGCCTGATCGGCGTATCGGTGCCGTTCGGCGCCGGCAAGTTCATCGCTTCTTACATCCGTAAGAATGATCGCATGCATACAGACGCGAATGCCTCGCAAATCGCAGCCGGTTATATCTACGGGCTGTCCAAGCGTACCGATTTGTACACGTCTATCAGTAGTCTCAATAACGACAGCGCGTCGAGTATTCGCGTTCCGGCTGCCGGCAGCACCGACCGTCTGTTCAACGTCGGTATCAGCCACAAGTTCTGACGGCCAGGTAGATCTGGTCCGAGAAGCAATTGGGGCAGGGAGAAATGGCGCCGCTGGCGCCATTTCGTTTAGAAGAAGCTTGGAGGAAAACATGAAGCTGATCGACCCGATCATCCAGTTCCAATGCGAACTGCAGAAAATCCGGCGTGACATCCACGCCCATCCGGAACTATGTTACGAAGAGCAGCGCACTGCCGAGCTGGTCGCGGCCAAGCTCACCGAATGGGGCATCCCCATCCTGCGCGGCATGGGAAAGACCGGCGTGGTCGGTATCATCAAGGCTGGCACCAGTACTCGCGCGGTCGGCTTGCGCGCCGACATGGACGCCCTGCCGGTGCAGGAATCGAATACCTTTGCGCACTCCTCACGGCACGCGGGCAAGATGCACGCCTGCGGCCACGACGGCCATACTGCGATGCTGCTGGGGGCCGCGCACTACCTGGCGCGGCACCGCAATTTCGACGGCACCGTGTACCTGATTTTCCAGCCGGCCGAAGAGGTGGGCGCCGGTGCAAAACGCATGATGGACGACGGCCTGTTCACGCAATGTCCGATGGACGCGGTGTTCGGCATGCACAACTGGCCGGGCGCACCGGTCGGCACTTTCGGCGTGACGCCGGGACCGATGATGGCGTCGTCCAATGAATTCGAAGTGATCGTCAAGGGCAAGGGCGCGCATGCGGCGCAGCCGCATAAGGGTATCGACCCCATCATGGTCGCGCTCCAGATTGCGCAGGGTTGGCAGACGATCATCAGCCGCAACCGCAATCCGCTCGACGCCGGCGTGCTGTCGGTGACGCAGATCCATTCCGGCAGCGCCACCAACGTGATTCCCGACGAGGCGCTGCTGGTCGGCACAGTGCGCACCTTTAGCACGCAAGTAACCGACCTGATCGAAAGCCGCATGCGCGACATCGCGCAGCATACGGCGGCCGCGTTCGACGCCAAGGTCGAATTCAAGTTTGAGCGCCTCTATCCGGCCCTGGTCAATCATGCGAACGAAACCACGCTGGCGGCGCGCGTGATGCAATCGATCGTGGGCGAAGGCGACGTAAACGTCAATGCCGAGCCGACCATGGGCGCTGAAGATTTCGCATTCATGCTGCAGCAGAAGCCGGGCTGCTATGTGTTCATCGGCAATGGGGAAGGCGGGCATCGCGATTCCGGCCATGGCCTCGGCCCGTGCAATCTGCACAATCCAAGCTACGATTTCAACGACGCGCTGCTGCCGATCGGCGCGACCTACTGGGTGCGGCTGGCGGAAGAGTTTTTGCAGCGCGCGTAATTCCGGCCGGGTTGTTTTGGCATGTCTTGCATGATGGACGTGCACTTTTTTTGATTACCGAACGTTCAGGCATCTGCAATGGACAGCATCGATTTCGAAGTATTGAAGACCTGTGAAGAATGGCTCAGCTGCGGCAAAAAATGCGAGCTGGTAACCGTTATCAAGACCTGGGGATCGAGCCCCCGGCCGGAAGGTGCGATGCTTGGTATTTGCGAAGATGGACGCGTAGTCGGTTCAGTGTCGGGCGGATGTATCGAAGACGACCTGATCGATCGCACGCGCAGGCAAGGCATTACGCGCACGCGTCCTGAGCTTGTCACTTATGGCGTCACGGCGGATGAAGCGCATCGCTTTGGGCTACCATGCGGCGGCACCATTCAGCTGGCAATCGAACCTTTGTCCGATGGCAGCCGGATCGGCGAGCTGTCGCACCGACTGTCGCAACGGGAGCTGGTCGCGCGCCGGCTTGACCTGTTGTCGGGCGAGGTGGATCTGACTGCTGCAGCTGCCGGCATGAACATGCAGGTCTCCGAGGCGGCATTGACCACCATCCATGGGCCACGTTGGCGCCTGTTGATCATCGGCGCAGGGCAGTTGTCGCATTTCCTCGCGCAGATTGCGATCGGTATGGACTATCAGGTGACGGTCTGCGACCCGCGCGAAGAGTACCGTGACGGATGGCATGCTCCAGGCGTCGATCTGGTACGCACCATGCCGGACGATCTCGTACTGGAGATGCAGCTCGATCGTCGCAGCGCCGTGGTCGCGCTCACGCATGATCCCAAGCTGGATGACTTGGCGCTGATGGAGGCATTGAAATCCG
>DHXL01000100.1:2830-9091 GCA_002415335.1 Oxalobacteraceae bacterium UBA5157 | reverse complement strand
GTTCAATGAGCTCGTTTAAGAAGCGGCCTTCGCGATGTGGTCTTCTGCCATTCGAGTTTGACATGTGTAAATGCAAAACGCACGTAGTGAGGCTACATTGGCCTATCCAGGATTTCACCGGAATAGGTCGGTACGGTCGCCGTCATCTGGCGCAAGCAAAATACGGACATCGAGCACAGCCATGCCCTGCGGATAGGCCAGTACCGGATTCAGGTCCAGCTCCTCGATCTCCGGATGCGCGACACAGAAATTGGAAATCGCGAGCATGAGCGCAACCAGCGCCGCCTTGTCCACCGGCGGTGCGCCGCGTACGCCGTCCTGTCGGCGATCCGTCAGTTCGATCGTGCCAGGTGCCGCTGCACCGAAAACAGCGAGCCGGCCAATCCCAGCGTCGCGCTGAGCGCCAGCAAGATCGCGCTGATGCCCGGACCCAGCGGCGCCATCCGGAATGTCGACGCATACAGGTGCGCAAAGTCCGCGATCGCATCATTGAGCGGCTGCAGCGCCAGCGCGACCACGCCCAGCGCGAGTACGCCCGCGCACAAGCCGAGCAGCGCGCCGGTGTAGTAAAACGGGCGATAAATGAAGGTGTCGGTGGCACCGAACAGGCGTGAGATTTCGATTTCCTCGCGCTGCGTCATCACCTGCAAACGGATCGTGTTGAACACCACCGCGATGACGACCGTTCCGAGCGTGGCTGCCAGAAACAGCAGCACCAGCTGCAGCACGTGGAGCAACGCCGCCAGCCGCTTGACCCAGGCCGAATCGACTTGCACGTACTCGACCCCGGGCAGCGCCTGCAATGCGGCGGCGATCGTATCGATCCGGGCCGCATCGGCCACATCCTGAAATCCCGCCAGCTTCAACACATAGCCGTCCGGCAGCGGATTGACGCCGAGCGCAGCGACCGCATCGGCCAGCCCGGATTGTGCCTTGAGCGCGTTGAGCGCTTTCTCGCGCGGAATGAATTCGACCTTCGCCGTGTTGTGGCTCTCCCGCAGCACGCGTTCCAACTGAGGTGCCAGCGCCAGTGCCTGGGCGCGCGGCGTATCGGTCTTCAGGAAGACGCTGATCTCCGGATCGGCCGCGATTTGCCCGGAGACCGGTAGCATGTTTTCCAGCAGCGTCAGACCGGCGAACGGCAGCGCCAGTGCAATCGCGACCACCAATACATTCAGCAAAAAACCGCTGCGCGGCTTGAATAAATGGCGCAGTGCATTGGTCAACGCCGACGCGTGTTGTCTGAGCCAGATCCTCATGCTGCGCTTTCCATTGGTTCCTTGCGCCAAGTCTCGACCACGCGGCCCTGGTCCAGAAAGATAACGCGGTTCGCGCTGTCCAGAATTTGATCGTCGTGGGTGGAAATCAGACACGTCACGCCGACGCTGTGAAACGACCGCAGCGCATCCAGCACCTTGTTCGCGCTTACCCGGTCGAGGTTGGCAGTCGGTTCGTCGGCCAGGATAATCTGCGGCCGGTTGACGATGGCGCGTGCGATCGCGACGCGCTGCTGCTCGCCGCCGGACAGGCTCATCGGCAGCGCCGCCGCCTTGTCGAGCATGCCGATCTTGTCGAGCGCGGCGCGGGCGCGCTTCTCGGCATCGCGGTTGGAAGCGCCGCTGACGATTTGCGGCAGCATGACGTTGGCCAACACGCTGCGGTCGAACAGCAGGTGCTGCTGCTGGAAAATCAAACCGAGTTTGCGGCGCAGATAGGGCAGGCCGGATGCCTTCAGTTTGCCGATGTCCTGACCGCTTACTTGCAGGGTACCGGCGCTGGGGCGTTCGATCGCCGCGATCAGTTTCAGCAGCGTCGATTTGCCGGCACCGGACGGACCGGCCAGAAACACGAGTTCACCCTTGCCAATCGACAGCGTGACGTCGGCCAGCGCGGCGGTATCCTTGGTGTATTGCTTGAAGACGTTGTGGAATTCGATCATTTTGTTTTGGTCGGTTGGGGACGGAGTATCGCTTTGCTTAATTCTGTCCCGCATCTCTGAAATGTTGAGGACAGAGTATCGCTTTGCTTAACTCCGTCCCGCATCTCTGAAATGTTGGGGACAGAGTACGCTGCGCTTAACTCTGTCCCGCAATTCCTAGTAAAGCATCCACGAATTCCTCTGCGTTGAACGGCTGCAGATCCTCGATCTGTTCGCCGATGCCGATGAAATAGACCGGCACCGGCCGGGTTCTGGCGATTGCCGCCAGCACGCCGCCCTTGGCCGTGCCGTCGAGCTTGGTGACCACCAGCCCGGTCAGTCCCAGCGCATCGTCGAACGCCTTGACCTGCGCCAAGGCGTTTTGTCCGGTATTGCCGTCGATGATCAGCAGGATCTCATGCGGCGCGGTGTCCATGCCCTTGCCGATTACACGCTTGATCTTCTTCAGTTCCTCCATCAAATGCAACTGCGTCGGCAACCGGCCTGCCGTGTCAACCATCACGACATCGACGCTGCGCGCCTTGGCCGAATGCACCGCGTCGAAGGCAACCGCGGCCGGGTCGCCCGATTCCTGCGAAATCACCGTCACATTGTTGCGCTGACCCCACACCATCAATTGCTCGCGTGCGGCTGCGCGGAACGTGTCGCCCGCGGCCAGCAGGACCGATTGATCATGCGCGTGCAAATGCATCGCGAGCTTGCCGATGGTCGTGGTCTTGCCGGCGCCGTTGACGCCGGTGATCATCATCACCAGCGGATGATGGCGTCCCAGTTCCAGTGGTTTCTGCAGCGGCGCCAGCAGCGCGATCAACAGTGTCCGCAGCGCGTCCTTGACCTGCCTGGCTTCGGTCAATTTTTCATCCTTGACCTTGCGCTTCAAGCCGTCGAGCAGGAATTGCGTCGCGTCGACCCCGGCGTCGGCCATCAGCAGCGCGGATTCCAGTTCTTCGAACAGGTCGTCACCGATTTTTGCACCGACGAACAGAATGCTCAGGCTGGACGAGGTCTTCGACAAGCCGGTTTTCAAACGCGTCAGCCAGGTGCGCTTCTTTTCTTCGACGTTGGCCGGTGGCTGAACGGCGGTGTTTCTCGCGTTCGGCACGGGCTGCCCATCGAAAGCCTTGGCGGCGTCCGCGGGCTTGGCCGGCGGAGCGGCAACTTGCTGGGGCGGGGCGACTGTGTCTGCGGGTTTTTTCTTGAAGAAGCTAAACATCGGGAACGGGCTTAGAAATAGGCGGTAAACGCTATGCGTAGGAGGCTTGCACGATACAATCACGGACATTCTATCAGAGCGCCGGTCCCGCAATTTCAGAGCGAGGACTGGTGGAAAACGCAACATTTCTTTTTCGTACTATTTTCATGCAAAAAAAGCCAGGCAAGCCGGGCCCGCGCAAGCCCGGCCGCAACATGCACGTCGCACTGACCCATCAGATCCGCATCATCGGCGGCGTCTGGAAACGCACCCCGCTCGCGGTGCTGGACACGGAGGGTTTGCGTCCGACCCCGGACCGGGTGCGTGAAACGGTTTTCAACTGGCTCAATCACTTGCTGGACGGCGCCTGGCAGAACGTCTCCTGCCTCGATCTGTTCGCCGGCACCGGCGCACTCGGATTCGAGGCCGCCAGCCGCGGCGCGGCGCGCGTCCTGATGGTGGAAGCCAATACGCCTGCGGTACGCCAGCTGGAGGCCACCAGGGACAAGCTGCACGCGGAGCAGGTCAGCATCGTGCGTGGCGATTCATTTTCTACCGCGCAGAACCTTGCGGCTCGCCTGGGCGAGGCCCGTCTGGCGGACGCGCGCTTCGAGGTGATTTTTCTGGATCCGCCGTATCATCAGGATTGGCTGGCGAAGATGTTGCCGGTATGCGGTAAATTGCTGGCCGAAGGCGGACTGGTCTATGCCGAGTCCGAGCACGCGCTAGGCAGCGAGACGCCGCCCGACTGGCTGGCTGATTGGGAAGTGGTGCGGGCAGATAAGGCCGGCATGGTCTTCTACCATTTGCTGCGATGCAGAAAACCGGCTTGAATTTCAGGCATAATGCGCTTTCATTTAGAGGTATTGTGGGAAGAGTCAAGCGCAGCGGCACTCTGTCCCACAAGGGGACGCCGACCTGCCGTCCGCAGAAGCGGATGCCGGGTCGCCGTTCCCCCAACTGATCAGAGTTAGGGAGCCAAGATGGTCACAGCCGTTTATCCGGGAACATTCGATCCGCTCACGCGCGGCCATGAAGACCTGGTACGCCGCGCTTCAGGTTTGTTCGACGAGCTGATCGTCGGGGTTGCCGACAGCAAGAACAAGAAGCCGTTCTTCTCTCTCGAAGAACGCTTGTCGATCGCCAACGAAGTCTTGGGCCATTACCCGAACGT
Organism: Oxalobacteraceae bacterium UBA5157; assembly: GCA_002415335.1. Lineage (GTDB taxonomy): Bacteria > Pseudomonadota > Gammaproteobacteria > Burkholderiales > Burkholderiaceae_D > UBA5157. The sequence goes on along the minus strand of DHXL01000100.1, from coordinate 4,786 downwards.
GCGGGTCGAAGGCTTCTCCGGTCTATTGAAGGATTTCGTGCGGCGGCATGATGCGCGCGTGATCATGCGCGGCTTGCGCGCGGTTTCCGATTTCGAATACGAGTTCCAGATGGCCGGCATGAACCGCTACCTGCTGCCCGATGTCGAAACCATGTTTCTGACGCCGTCCGACCAGTACCAGTTTATTTCGGGCACCATCGTGCGCGAGATCGCAGTTTTCGGCGGCGACGTCTCGAAGTTCGTGTTTCCCTCGGTCGAAAAATGGCTGAAAGAAAAAATTGCAGCGATGGAAAGTTGAGTTGTTGAGGTCGTCATGGCGTTAATCATTACCGATCAGTGCATCAATTGCGACGTGTGCGAGCCCGAGTGCCCGAACGACGCGATTTACATGGGGCCGGAGATTTATGAGATCGACCCCAACAAATGCACTGAATGCGTCGGTCACTTCAATGAGCCGCAATGCCAGCAAGTGTGTCCTGTCGACTGCATCCCGTTCGACCCGGCCTGGCGCGAAACCAGGGAGCAGCTGCAGACGAAATTTGAGAAGCTGCAGGCGGCACTGAAGGCGGAAGCGAAAGCGACTTAGCCACCGCCGCAGTTGATAAAAAAAGGACAGCGCCGCTGTCCTTTTTTTATTGCTCCGCCAATTCCGCCAAATAACCTGTCATTTCCCCGAGTATCAAAGAGACGTTGTTGTTGTCACAATCGAGCTCCCGGCAAGATTACTCTTGGATGAAACAATGGCATATTGCACGAAGCACCCGCACGCGGCACACCGACAACCGGACAACGGCGGCTTGCCCGTCCGGATGCTGTTGGGCACCCTCTCGCTGTCACTCGTCCTGTTCAGCATGCCGGTCTTTGTGCAGGCCAGTGAATTCGCCCCCTCGCCGGTCATGCTGCCCAACGTCTATCGTGGCAAAGTCGCGCTGGCCGATTACTGGGTCAGCGAAAAGTACGACGGCGTGCGCGGCTATTGGGATGGCGAGAAGCTGTCGACGAAGAGCGGCGAGCGGATCGCGGCGCCGGCCTGGTTCACTGCCGGCTGGCCAAAGCAGCCGCTGGATGGAGAATTATGGGTCGCGCGCGGCCAGTTCCTGGCGGCTGTGTCCACCATCCGGCAAAGGACGCCGGACGATGCGGCGTGGCGTTTGCTGCATTTCATGGTATTCGACCTGCCTGCGGACCCGCGCCCCTTTTCCGAGCGTAACGCGGCGGCGCAGCAGGTCATCGGGCAAATCGGCCAGCCGTGGGTGCGTCACGTCGCGCAGCGCAAGCTTGCCGATGACGCGGCGCTGCAAGCGCTATTCAAGAGCGTGCTCCAGCAAGGCGGCGAGGGATTGATGCTGCATCGCGGGGCGTCGCTCTATCGCGCCGCGCGCAATGATGACTTGCAGAAGCTCAAACCTTATGAAGACGCCGAAGCCAGGGTGGTCGCGCATCTGCCCGGTTACGGGAAATATGCGGGCGAAGTCGGCGCGCTGGAAGTCGTCTCAGCATCCGGACTGCGCTTCCGCGTGGGCAGCGGGCTGTCGGATGCCGACCGCCGCAATCCGCCGCCGCTGGGAAGCTGGGTGACCTACCGCTACACCGGATTGAATGAAAAGACCGGCATTCCGCGCTTCCCGCGTTTCATGCGGCTGCGCGAGGACATGACCCCGGCACTCGCTGCCACCGCGGCGGCCGGCATCGCGAAGCCGTAGATTGGTTCCACTGGCGCCAATCGCTCTGCGCCGCAGTTCGTCGCGGCTTGGGCAGCCTGTCACGCCTGGATGGCAGCCTGTCGCAGGCGGCTTGGCCCGGCCCGGCTTTCGCGTAAGATACATACGCTCGCAGCCGGCACCTGCTTCATCGAAATCTTCACGCAACCAGCCATGGCGATGGACGCGCATTGACGCGTGCAACGCCCGATCAACGAGGAAAACAATATGCCTATCACCCGCCATCTCGCGCAAC
>DHXL01000100.1:0-2619 GCA_002415335.1 Oxalobacteraceae bacterium UBA5157 | reverse complement strand
CATTTCACCGCCGTTAGCGTCGAGCTCCCGGCCACGGTCGAACTCCGTCAAGGCAATACCGAAAGCGTGACGATCGAAACCGACGGCAATGTGCTGCCGTTGATCGAAACCGTGGTAGAAGACCGGACGCTCAAAATCCGTCTCGCCAAGAGCGTTACCCGTTTCGAAACCAGGACACTCAAGCTGGTCGTGGATCTGCGGCGGATCGACAGTCTTGCTTCCGGCGGATCCGCATCGATTTTCGCGAAAAAACTGCACGCGCCGACATTGCACGTCTCTATCGGCGGTTCAGGGTCGGTCGACATCAAGTCGCTCGACAGCGTCAACCTATCGGTTTCAGTCGGCGGCAGCGGGGCATTCAAGGCGGCGGGCACGGCCGACGAGGTCTCGGCCGCGATCGGCGGATCGGGCGGCCTGCAAGCCGGCCGCCTGAACGCGCGCGCCGTGAGCATCAGCGTCGGCGGCTCGGGCCGAAGCGTCGTGTGGGCCAGGGAATCGCTCAGCGCGAGCCTTGCCGGCTCAGGCGACGTCCGCTACTACGGCGACCCCAAAGTCAGCAAGTCGGTGGCCGGCTCCGGCAGCGTGACGCGCCTCGGCGCTGCGCCGCAATAGGTCCGCTGCGTTCCGGTAAGCGTCGCGCCGGCAGTAATCAGAACGCCAGCTTGACGTCGACTTCCTGACCGACGCGCAATATCTGGCCTTCGCCTTCCAGCACAATCGCGTTCATGCCGAATGCGATGGCGCCGTCGAGTTTCGCATTCGCGCGGTAGCCTTGCAGGATGTCGAGCGGATCCGGGCCGACCAGCCCGGTTGCCTGATCGACCGACGGGATCGGGCAGCGTGTGCACGGCTTTACCGGCCTCAGGCTCGCGCCACCGATGACGATCGACTCGGCGTAGTCTTCTTCGAACGCTTCGATGCCATCGATCACGAGGTTGGGGCGGAAGCGATTCATCGGCAGCGCGGCGCGTCCTTGCGCCTGCAGTTTCTGGTTCAAGTCGCGCAGCGACGCTTCGGAGATGATCAGCACCGGATAGCCATCGGCGAACAGCGTCGGCGCTTCCACGGCGCCAGTCCATTCGCGGTTCGCGACGCGTTTCGCGTGCGGGTGAAAGCGCACCAGCCGGCATGGTACGCCGATCGCCTTCGAGAACCAGGTAGCCGTGATGTCGTCGCAGTCGTAGGCGTTGACGGTATCGTCCCACACCCGCACCGCGATGGTCGGCGCCTCGTCCGGATCGGGCAAGTCGAGCGGAATCTCCAGCCGCAACATGCCCGGCGCCCGCAACTCCAGCGTATCGTCCTTGATGCGCGGCGTGATTTGCGCCATCGTCGGATGCTCGCGCTGGGTCATGAATTCACCCTGCAGATCGACCACCATCCACTCGCGATCGTAGATGTGTTCGCTGGTCAGCCCGGCCGGCGTCAGGACCGCTTCGCGCAGCGCGATGCCGGCGCAGGATTTGATTGGGTAGAAATTGAGTTCGGTGATGGTCGGCATGTCGGCTTTCACAGTCAGTGACGGTTCAGACGTTGAACAAGAAGTTCAGCACATCCCCATCCTTGACCACGTATTCCTTGCCCTCCGAGCGCATCTTGCCGGCTTCCTTGGCGCCCTGCTCGCCCTTGTATGCGATGAAGTCGTCAAAGGCGATGGTCTGGGCGCGGATGAAGCCGCGTTCGAAATCGGTGTGGATCACGCCGGCTGCTTGCGGCGCGGTGTCGCCGACGTGGATGGTCCAGGCGCGCACTTCCTTGACGCCTGCGGTGAAATACGTTTGCAAGCCGAGCAGCTTGTAGGCAGCGCGGATCAGGCGGTCCAGGCCAGGCTCTTCCATGCCCATGTCGGCCAGGAATTCGTGTTTGTCGGCTTCGTCGAGGTCGGCGATTTCGGCCTCGATCGCTGCGCAAATGGCGACCACGGGCGCGTTTTGCGATGCCGCATACGCGGTCAATTGATCCAGCAAAGGGTTGTTGACGAAGCCGTGGTCGGACACGTTGCCGACGTACATTGCCGGTTTCGCGGTGATCAGGCACAGCGGCTTGATCAGCGCCATTTCCTCGGCATCCAGGCCCATCGCGCGCACCGGCTGCGCCTCGTTCAGGTGCGGCATGATGCGCTCCAGCAGCGTGACCAGTTTGGCGGCATCCTTGTCGCCCGAGCGCGCCTTCTTGTTCTCGCGATGGATCGCTTTTTCGACGGTGCTCATGTCGGCCAGCGCCAGTTCGGTCTGGATCACTTCGATATCGTCGAGCGGATTGATCTTGCCGGCGACGTGGATCACGTTGTCGTCTTCAAAGCAGCGCACGACGTTGACGATCGCATCGGTTTCGCGGATGTGCGCCAGGAACTGGTTGCCCAAACCCTCGCCCTTCGACGCGCCGGCCACCAGACCGGCGATGTCGACGAATTCGACGATCGCGTTTTGGATGCGCTCGGGCTTGACGATGGCCGCCAGCGCGGCCAGGCGCGGATCGGGGACCTCGACGATGCCGACGTTCGGTTCGATGGTGCAGAACGGATAATTTTCGGCAGCGATCCCGGCTTTCGTCAGTGCGTTGAAAAGGGTGGATTTGCCGACGTTAGGCAGGCCGACGATGCCGCATTGGAGACTCATG
>DHXL01000422.1 GCA_002415335.1 Oxalobacteraceae bacterium UBA5157 | reverse complement strand
GAAAAGCGGCAAGACGGATCAACGTATGCGATCCATGAACACCAGCCGACCCAAGCGTGACCCGGTCCGTATCTTCGATCATCGCTTTAAATGCGATGCTGCGCGTTACATCTGTTGAGGTCTCAAGTCGTTGGCTTCGATGCCGGCATCGGAACGAACGCAATACAGTTCACGAAATTTGCTGCGGTCAGGATGATGTACTTGTCGGTTTCTTCGGGAATACTGCGGCGTAACCAGTCTGCCATCTCTCCGAACACGAAGGCAAACAGCGCTTGCTCCGGATGCCCCTCTATGTATTGCTTCATGGCGCGATCGCGCAACTGCTCGCTCAAGTCGTCGCCGAATTGGACGGCGGCGACGTAGCGCCCCAGTTGCCGGTCTTGCTCGTCTTCGGTAATCAGCGGCCAGCTCAGACCGGATTCCTTCATGGCCTGGAAACAGATGAACAGGATGTCCAGCAGGAATTCCATTTTCTCCAACGACACGCCCATCTGCTGCTGCACCAGGAAGGCGCCGAACATATTGGGCTGGTCACGGAACAATTCGTCGGCAAGATGCTCCTTGTCCGTCCTGTTCATCGCCCGTATTGTTTCGATGGCGCGGCAAAGTGCGTGACGCGAGATGCGGCTCATCGCACTTCGCCTGTTGACGCGGGAACCGCTGCGATCTGATTAACCATGTGCGTCGATTTAAAATGCCATGGCAACAGCGCCTCAACCTCTTCCACAGTCTTCACCGCCGGCAAGTCGCGCAAGACACAGCGCAGCCAGGTGTAGGGCTCCACGCCATTGGCTTTGGCCGTTTCCACTACCGAATAGATGACGGCGCTGGCGTTAGCGCCGGCCGGCGTATCACTGAACAACCAGGCACGACGGCCAAGCACGAACGGACGGATCGCGTTCTCGCAACGGTTGTTGTCGATCGGCAGATCACCGCGCTCGGTGTAGCGGGTCAGCATGCTCCAATAATCGCGCATGTAAGACAGCGCTGTGCCAAGCGCACTCTTCGGAGTCACCATGGGCAGCGTCTTCACCATCCAGGCATGCAACTCGGCCAGTACCGGCACGCTGTGCTGCTGGCGCGCCAGCAGACGCGCGCAGTCGGTGGCGTCCTTGTGATCGCGTTCAACGCGGTACAGCTTGCCGATCATCGCGAGTGCCTCGTCGGCCCGGCCGCGCTTGCCTTTCGGCTGTACCTTGACGGCCTCGACATAGCGCCGTCTCACGTGCGCCCAGCAAACCAGGCGCTCGACGCCCTCGATCCTGGCCAACTGGTTGTAACCGTCATAGCCATCGGTCATCAGATAGCCGCGCCAGCCCTGCAACAGGCGTACCGGCACAGCGCCGCCGCGGCTGCGATCGTAGTCGAAGAGCACGACCGGCTTGTCTGGCGGGCCGCCGGTTTGTACCCACATGTAGCTGTTGGAGGTGGGCTTCCTGTCTTTCTCCTTGAGCACCTGCACCACGGTTTCATCAAGATGAATCAGGGCGCCGTCGAGCAAGGCGTCGCGCATCAGGTTGAACAAAGGCTGGAGCACCTGAGCGGCGCCGATCACCCAGCGCGCCAATGTCTGGATCGGGACCGGCACGTCGTGACGATCGAGCACCTTGCCGAAACGGGTCAACGGCAAGCCATCGACGAACTTCACGGTCAACAGCATGGCGAGGAAATCGGCGCTGGCATTGCTCTTGGGAAGAGGCTGCGGCGGCAAGGCCGCCGTGACCGGCGCATGAGCACTGGTGGGGCAGCCGTAGCGCTTGCGGATGTGGCGCAGTACGCGTACCTGCATCGGCACGATGTCGAGCTGTTCGCTCACGTCTTCACCAATTTCGACCATCGCGGTGCCGCACGCACAGGTGCGCTCGGCTTCGGCCACATCGTGGATCACGTCGACGCGCGGCAGATCAGCCGGCAGGGGGCTGCGTTTGCCGCGGGCCGTCTTCTTTGATAACGCCTCGTTGTTTTGTTCGGATGGCTGTGTCTGGGGCGGTAGCGGCGCGATGTCTTCTGCTTCGGTGCTCGAGTGCGCCAAGGCTTCTGCTTCATCGAACAAGCGGGACTGACCCGGCATTTGTTCGGAGCTTGCGCCGAATTGGCGGTGGCGTGCCAGCACCAGTTGTTCGATCATGTGCTGGATGTAGTCTTGCGCCTCGCGTTTGACGGTGGCAACAGCTGCTTCAACGGCGCTGGCAAATGCCGCCTTGACTGCGGCGGCATGGATCATTTGTTGTGCCTGCAGCAGCGCTTGGAGGGTGGGGATATCGCCGGGCAGAATGGCCGGCAATGCGAACTCGGGGAGGACGATTTCCGGAGGTAAATGGGATGATTTCTGCGCGGCGAAAGGCATCCCGTATTTTACCAAATCCCCCTATGAAACCGAAGCAAAATGCAGGGTTTTATGCGGTTGATTTCGCCATAAATCGAAGCCTTCTATGAGCCATTCGAATTGCTGCATCGTGATCGTGTGGGTGGCAGCATCGCCCTCGCTCGGCCACGCGAATTTCTCGGATTCCAATCGTTTGTACCACAGGCAAAATCCGTTGCGGTGCCAGTACAAGCCTTTGATTTTGTTGCGCTGCCGATTGACGAATACGTAGAGCGCACTGCCGAACGGGTTCAACGTCAGTTCCTGTTCGACCAGTACACTCAAGCCATCAATGGACTTTCTGAAATCGATCGGCGCCCGGCACAGATAGACATGGTCGATGCGGCTACCGGGGTGCATCAGCGTGCTCCTTGCGCGGCACGTGCCAGCGCTGCCAGCCATTCGGGCGTCGGCAACGTCGCCATTTCCAGGCGCAGGCCGGAACCCAGCAGCAACGTACACCCGGCGGGGGCTTGTCCAACAACGGCCGCCGGCGCGTCCATGCGCAATGCAACGAATGCGCTTCCACGATTTGCGGCAGATGTTGCGCTTGTCGCGTCTTTCAATTTGTGCTGCCACCGATACAGGCTCTTCGCCGCAAGCGCATGTCGCTTTGCATAGGCACTCGTCGATACGCCTTCTCGTTTGATCGCCGCAACGTGCGCCTTCCAGAATTCCGCCTTCTTGTTCATGCCGACTCCGTTCAGATTTGGGAGTTGCAAGCGTGCGGCAGTCGCAACGCGACGGCAAGTCTGGGGTTTATGGATCACTTACGGATCAACCTGTTGGCCAGCG
>DHXL01000017.1:25683-25838 GCA_002415335.1 Oxalobacteraceae bacterium UBA5157 | reverse complement strand
GTGCATTGCCTGCGCGACGATGCCGCGGATACGCGCTGGCTCTTCACCGGCTTCGACATCAAGCTATTCAGCGACGAGGCGGAAGGTTATTTCCTCAACGTCACTTCGCCAGCGCCATGCTGGTTCATCATGTGGCGCATCGAACAACTGAACGA
>DHXL01000017.1:25164-25454 GCA_002415335.1 Oxalobacteraceae bacterium UBA5157 | reverse complement strand
GCCGAGGTCGCGGTGCCGAAATCGATCACGCTGTCGTACAACGAGGCGGCACGCCTGATGGATGGCGGCGAGCAAGTCGATACGCTGCCCGCGGCGCCCGATATCATCGAGCGGCTGAACGCATTCACACAAATGTATTACCGGCCCGAACCTAAGGGCAAGCGCAAGAAGCCTTCCTTCGAAGGCGGCGCTGCGGTCGATCAAATGGCCAGAGCCGAAGGCGGACCAGATGGCGGCTGACGACTTCTTCCAGCGCTGGGCCAAGCACAATGCAGAGCTGCGCCGGGCGC
>DHXL01000017.1:21671-25058 GCA_002415335.1 Oxalobacteraceae bacterium UBA5157 | reverse complement strand
ATGCGGAGCTGCACCGGGCGCCCGCGCATGAAGTGCAGCCTCCCGCCGCCATATCCGCCAAGCACAAAACCGGCACATTGCCGACGCTGGATGACGTCGCTGCGCTGATGCCGGAATCCGATTATTCGCCCTTCGTCGTGCGCGGCGTCGACCAGACGGTGCAGCGCTCGGCGCTGAAAAAACTGTTTTCCGACCCGCATTTCAATGTCATGGATGGGCTCGATACCTATATCGACGACTACCACAAGTTCGAACCGATTCCGCCCGAAATGCTGGCGCTGCTAAATCACGCGCAAGACTTGCTGAATCCGCTCGCAAAATTTGAAAAGCCGATCATGCAATTGATCGAAGCGGAACCAGTTGCAGAGACCGAGACTGCGCCGTCTGTGACGCAGGCTGAGGCTAATGCGTCCGACGCCGAAGACTCGCCGGTACTTGATAATCCCGCAGTACTGGCGCCGGCTGATCCTTTTTCCGCGCCTGCCGTTTCCTCCCGTCCAGACAGCCCCGATCCACGACCAGACCCGGCATAGATAGAACCCATGAGCACACAATTCAAAGTCTGCAATTGCAATCGCACGATGCCGCTGGACGCCGCCGCCGGTGCGGTGCTCGGCGCAGCGCTTGGGGTTGACGCACTGCCGATTGCGACCGAACTGTGCCGGCGTGAGGTCGGATCATTTCTTGACACGATTCGGGGTGCCGACGACGTGGTCGTTGCCTGCACGCAGGAGCGCGCGCTGTTTGCCGAACTCGCGCAGCAGAAAAATGCAGCGGCGCCGATACGCTTCGTCAATATCCGTGAAACCGGCGGCTGGGGTGCAGAAGCCAAACAGGCGTTGCCAAAAATGGCGGCGCTGCTGGCTGTGGCCGCTTTGCCGGATCCGGAGCCGGTGCCGCTAGTCAATTATCAATCGGACGGCCGCGTCCTCATCATCGGCAATGCTGAGCGCGCGGTGCCTTGGGCCACCCGGCTGGGCGCCCAATTGGAGGTGAGTGTATTGCTGACCGGCGCCGGCGGCTCCGATGCCATGCTGCAGGACCGGCTGTTCCCGACGTTCTCCGGCGATCGCGTGCGAGTCGATGGCTGGCTCGGTGCCTTCAAGGCGAGATGGCGTCAAGCCAATCCGATCGACTTGGAAACCTGCATTCGCTGCAATGCATGCGTCGACGCCTGTCCTGAAGACGCGATCGACCTGACCTATCAAATCGACCTCGATAAATGCAAATCGCACCGCGCCTGCGTCACTGCCTGCGGCGCGATCGGTGCGATCGATTTTTCTCGCGCAGCCAACGAACGCAGCGGTGAATTCGACCTGATTTTCGATTTGTCGGAGGTGCCCGTGATGACTTTGCATGAGCCGCCGCAAGGTTATTTTGCGCCGGGCTGCGATATCATGCGACAAGCGGAAGATGCACTCAAACTGACGCAACTGGTCGGCGAATTCGAGAAGCCGAAATTCTTTGTCTACAAGGACAAGCTGTGCGCGCATGGCCGGAACGGAAAGATCGGATGCAACGCCTGCATCGACATTTGCTCGGCCGAAGCGACCAGCCACAACGGCGATCACGTCAAGGTCAATCCGAATCTATGCGCCGGCTGCGGCGCCTGCACCACGGTTTGCCCATCGGGAGCAATGAGCTATGCCTATCCGCGCGCGTCCGACCTCGGCCTGCGTATCAAGACCTTGCTCGGAACGTATGCCAAGGCCGGCGGCCGCCAAGCCGCGCTGCTGATTCACAGCAAGGAACAGGGCGCGGCCCTGATCGGACAAGTGGGACGATTGGGCAAGGCTGGTGGCAAGGGTATTCCGGCGCGGGTGATGCCGCTGGAACTGCATCACACCGCATCGACCGGCATCGATCTGTGGCTGGCCGCGATTGCGTATGGCGCGGCCAATGTCGTCGTGTTGCTGACCGATGAAGAAGCGCCGCAGTATGTCGCCGCGCTGGAACAGCAAATGGAAACCGCGCAACTCATCTTGAATGGGCTCGGCTACAGCGGAACCCATCTGCATCTGATTCGCGCCCGCATGGCGACCGACCTCGATGCGGCATTAGAAGCCTTGCAGCCGGCGCAAGCGCCGGCGCAAGCGGCCAGCTTCAACGTCGCAGCCGAGAAGCGAACCACACTCGATTTCGCGATCGAACACTTGCTGAAATTCGCACCGGCCGCGACCGATCAAATTACCTTGCCGCAGGGCGCCTTGTACGGTTCGGTTGCGGTCAACAAGGATAGCTGCACGCTTTGCATGTCGTGCGTCGGCGCCTGCCCGGAATCGGCTTTGATGGACAATCAAAATCTGCCGCAACTGCGCTTCGTGGAAAAAAATTGCGTGCAATGCGGCTTATGCGAGAAGACTTGCCCGGAAGGCGCGATCACGCTGAAGGCACGCTTGCTGCTGACCGACGCGGCGCGCCAACCTGCGGTCCTGAACGAGGCCCAGCCATATCACTGCATCCGTTGCAACAAGCCGTTCGGCACCGTGAAAATGATCGAGAACATGGTTGGAAAACTATCGTTGCACGGCGCCTTCGCGGGCAACCTGGATCGCCTCAAGATGTGTTCCGATTGCCGCGTGGTCGATATGATGAACAACAAAAGCGAAATCGCGATTACCGATATGAAGCGCCCAACCCGATGAGAGAATTGCGATGACCAGCGTCCAACCGATGAAGTTCGAAACGCCGGATCAGGGCGAGGAAACCGCGCGCGCCGACTTGTACGGTTTGTTGGCGACCCTGTTTTGCGCGCCGCCGTCGCAAGCCTTGCTCGACACGATCGCCGGTGCGCAGGCGCAGGGCGAGGGCGTGCTCGAACGCGCATGGGCCGTCCTGGTCGATGCCTGCCGCCAGACGCAAGCCGAGCCCGTGCGGGATGAGTACGAACATTTGTTCATCGGGGTCGGCAAGCCCGAGGTGATGCTGTACGGTTCCTATTACCTGTCCGGTTTCCTGATGGAAAAACCGTTGGCGGCCTTGCGCACCGATTTGGCGGAACTTGGGCTGGAGCGCGGCGAGTCGGTGGCCGAGAGCGAAGACCATATTGCGACATTATGCGAAGTGATGCGTTACCTGATTGCCTCGGGCGATGTCGAGCATGTACATATTGCGGCGCAAAAAAAGTTTTTTGCCGCGCACATGCAATCATGGGTCGCGGATTTGTGTGCCGCGCTACAGGCACATCCACAGGCGAAGTTTTATGCTGCAGTCGCACATCTGGCCGGTGGATTCTTCGAGGTGGAAATGCACGCATTCGACATGGCGTGATGCAGGAAACTGTGCTACTTTCACATGGCTAAAAGATATTTCCGCTCAACCTGGAGACGAGCATGGAAAAGAAAAATACAATTGCGCGCCGGACTTTCTTCTCCGGCTTGGGCTTGG
>DHXL01000017.1:20107-21528 GCA_002415335.1 Oxalobacteraceae bacterium UBA5157 | reverse complement strand
GGCTTGGGCTTGGCGGCGGCCGCGGCACTCAAACTATCTCAAACGATCCCGACATCCAATGCCAGCCGTCCCGCTCAAGATGAGCCGGACGGCGATGGTTATCGCTTGACCGAACACATCAAAAAATATTACCGCAGCACGACGATTTGATTTGCCGGAGCAGACCATTTAATTCGGGGTGACAACATGCTGTTGACTCGTAAAGGCGACGCCGCACAGCGTTCGCAGAACCGTTTTTCTTCAAGCCTGTCCGACAGCCTGTCGCGCGCACTGCCGACCATGGACCGGCGCATGTTCCTCAAGCGTTCCGGCATTGGGGTTGGCGCCGGGATCGCAGTATCGCAACTGGGCTTGATCCAGAAAGCCAGGGCGGCCGACGGCGGCAAGGCGCCAAGCAGGAAGATTGAAGTCAAACGCACGGTTTGCACCCATTGCTCGGTCGGCTGCGCAGTCGACGCGGTGGTCGAGAACGGCGTCTGGGTCAGACAGGAACCGGTGTTCGATTCACCGATCAACCTCGGCGCGCATTGCGCGAAAGGCGCGGCGGTGCGCGAACACGGCCACGGCGAATACCGGCTGAAATATCCGATGAAACTGGTCAATGGCAAGTACCAACGCATCAGCTGGGACCAGGCGCTGGCTGAAATCTCCGCCAAATTGATGGACATCAAAAAGGCCAACGGGCCGGACGCCGTATTCTGGGTCGGCTCCTCCAAGCACAACAACGAACAAGCGGCGCTGCTGCGCAAGTTCGCCTCCTTCTTCGGCAGCAATAACTGCGACCACCAGGCGCGCATCTGCCACTCGACCACGGTGGCCGGCGTCGCCAATACCTGGGGTTATGGCGCGATGACGAACAGCTACAACGATATTCAGAACGCGAAGGCGGCCATGTTTATCGGCTCCAATGCTGCGGAAGCGCATCCGGTATCGATGCTGCACATTCTGCATGCGAAGGAAACCGGCTGCAAGATGATCGTCGTCGATCCACGCTACACCCGCACGGCGGCCAAGTCCGATCATTACATCCGTATCCGTTCCGGCGCCGATATCCCCTTCCTGTACGGGATGATGTACCACATCTTCAAGAACGGCTGGGAAGACCAAAAGTACATCAATGACCGCGTGTACGGCATGGACAAGGTCCGGGACGAGGTGATGAAGTGGACCCCGGACAAGGTGGAAGAGGCTTGCGGCGTGCCGGAGGCGGAAGTCTACAAGGCGGCCGAAACGCTGGCGAAAAACCGGCCGTCCACGGTAATTTGGTGCATGGGCCAAACCCAGCACTCGATCGGCAACGCGATCGTGCGCGCCTCTTGCCTGCTGCAACTGGCGCTTGGCAATATCGGCGTATCGGGCGGCGGGGCCAATATTTTCCGTGGCCATGACAACGTGCAGGGCGCAACCGACGTCGGCCCCAA
>DHXL01000017.1:6933-19931 GCA_002415335.1 Oxalobacteraceae bacterium UBA5157 | reverse complement strand
ACCGACGTCGGCCCCAATCCCGATTCGTTGCCGGGCTACTACGGTTTGGCGACCGGCGCGTGGAAACACTGGTGCGCGGTGTGGGGCGTCGATTACGAATGGGTCAAGCAGCAATTCCCGTCACAGGCGCTGATGGAGAAATCCGGTACCACGGTGTCGCGCTGGATCGATGGCGTACTCGAAAAAAATGAATTAATCGACCAGGACAGCAATCTGAAGGCGATGGTGTTCTGGGGCCATGCGCCCAATTCGCAGACGCGCGGACTGGAGATGAAGAAAGCGTTCGACAAGCTCGACCTGCTGGTCGTGATCGATCCCTATCCTTCCGCCACGGCGGCGATGGCGGCGATGAAGACCGACGGTCAGCAACTCAATCCAAATCGCACCGTTTACCTGTTGCCGGCATCGACCCAGTTCGAGACTTCCGGCTCGGTGACGGCGTCCAATCGTTCGCTGCAGTGGCGCGAGAAAGTGATCGAGCCCTTGTTCGAATCGCGTACCGACCAGATGATCATGTATCAGTTGGCGGACAAGCTCGGCTTCGGCAAGCAATTGGTGGCGAAGCTGAAGCTGGTGCCGGGCAAGAACGGGATGCTGGAGCCGGAACCGGAATCGATGCTGCAGGAAATCAATCGTGGCTGCTGGACCATCGGCTACACCGGTCAATCGCCGGAGCGCCTGAAGGCGCACATGCGCAACATGCATTTGTTCGATGTGAAGACCCTGAAATGCCTAGGCGGCAAGGATCCGGTGTCCGGCTACGATCTGACCGGCGACTATTTCGGCTTGCCGTGGCCGTGCTACGGGACGCCCGAGTTGAAGCATCCGGGCTCGTCGAATCTGTATGACACCTCGAAGCATGTGATGGAAGGGGGCGGCAACTTCCGCGCGAATTTCGGCGTCGAAAGAGACGGCGTCAGCCTGCTGGCGGAAGACGGTTCGTATTCGAAGGGCGCCGACATCACGACCGGCTATCCGGAATTCGATCACATCCTGCTGAAAAAACTCGGCTGGTGGGACGAGTTGACCGAGCCCGAGAAGAAGGCGGCGGAAGGCAAGAACTGGAAGACCGATCTGTCCGGCGGCATCCAGCGCGTGTGCCTGAAAGGGCATGGCGTGCACCCGTTCGGCAATGCCAAGGCGCGCGCGGTCGTATGGAATTTTCCTGATCCAGTGCCGCTGCACCGCGAACCACTCTATGGAACACGGCCGGACCTGGTCGCGAAATATCCGACCCATGATGACAAGAAGGCGTTCTGGCGCATGCCGACCTTGTACAAGTCGGTACAAAACAGGAACGTCGAAGCGAAGCTGTATGAAAAATTTCCGATCATTCTGACCTCGGGCCGACTGGTCGAGTACGAGGGTGGCGGCGAAGAAACGCGCTCCAATCCGTGGCTGGCCGAACTGCAGCAGGATAATTTCGTCGAGATCAATCCGAAGGCGGCATCCGAGCGCGGCATCCGCGACGGTGAGTACGTGATCGTCTCGACGCCAACCGGTGCCCGCATCAAGGTCAAGGCAATGGTGACGCCGCGGGTGGGCCCCGATACCGCTTTCATTCCTTTCCATTTTTCCGGCTGGTGGCAGGGTAAGGATTTGAAGGAGTACTACCCGGAAGGAGCCGCCCCGATCGTGCGCGGCGAGGCGGTCAACACCGCCACCACCTATGGCTACGATTCGGTGACGATGATGCAGGAAACAAAAACCACGATCTGTAATATCGAAAAATTTGTCGCTTGAGACTAAGCCTATGGGGACAAAGTTGAGCGCAGCGTTACTCTGTCCTCATCTGATCAGGAGATATACATGGCAAGGATGAAATTCATTTGCGATGCCGAGCGCTGTATCGAATGCAATGGCTGTGTCACCGCATGCAAAAGCGAACATGAGGTGCCGTGGGGAGTGAACCGGCGCCGCGTTGTCACCATCAACGACGGCGTGGTAGGGCAGGAAAAGTCGGTCTCGGTGGCGTGCATGCATTGTTCCGATGCACCCTGCATGGCAGTGTGCCCGGTCGATTGCTTTTATCGCACCGACGAGGGCGTCGTGCTGCACGACAAGGATATCTGCATCGGCTGCGGTTACTGTTCGTATGCATGCCCATTCGGCGCGCCACAGTTTCCATCCAATGGCACCTTCGGCTTGCGCGGCAAAATGGACAAATGCACGTTCTGTGCCGGCGGCCCCGAAGCCGATGGTTCGCCGGCAGAATTTGAAAAATACGGACGCAATCGATTGTCGGAAGGAAAATTGCCGGCCTGCGCCGAGATGTGTTCAACCAAGGCTTTGCTGGGCGGCGATGGCGACGTGATCGCCGACATTTTCCGCAACCGCGTGATGCGGCGCGGTAAGGGTAGCGAAGTGTGGGGCTGGGGAACCGCCTACGGCAAAGCGCCGAATCCGGAAGCCAAAGCGCCGGTGGAGAACAAATCATGAAGCGCACATTGTTGATGGGTTTGCTGATGGCGACGCTGGCTGCTTGCGGCGAGCGGGATCAATCGCTGGCTACCGGCAGCAAGCCGGATACCAAGCCATGGCAGGCAGCGCAAACACCTTATACGGTCAAAGGCTGGACTGCCGGGGACAAGACGACTTGGGAAGCCCAAATGCGAACCCGATCCCAAACGCAAAACGAGTACGCGAAAGTCGAGTGATTAGTCGAGTGAATACGGCCGCGAGGAGATAGCATGAAAAAATGGATTGCCCCTCTTGTGCTCGGCGTTGCCATCGGCCTGACGGCGGGTATCGCGACTGCCCAGACGGCAGCGGCGCCCGAGTCGACGCAACAGCGCGCGCCCAACGTCGAGTCGACCGATATCCTGAAGCAGAACCAAGCCGAACGCAGCAAGGATCAGCCAGGCAACTTGGCGCCGACCTTCCGCATCGTCAAGGAAGGAAGGCCAAATTACTCCAGCCTGCCGGCGCGTGAAGCCGGTGTGCTGATCCAGCCCAAAGCCCAGTTCCCGGGACAGGAGCGCGCGACTACCGCAGGCCAGGCCTGGCGCGAATATCGCAATGGTCCGCTCACCAAAATCGGCGGCTGGCTGTTGATCGCGGCAGTATTGGCCGCTGTCGCGATGTTTCTCATTCTCGGACCGATCAAGTTGAAACAGGGTCTTACCGGTCGTTTGATAGAGCGCTTCACCTCGCTCGAGCGCATCGTTCATTGGACCACCGCGATCACCTTTGTCTTGCTGGCGTTATCCGGCCTGACGATGTTGTTCGGCAAGTACGTGTTGCTGCCCTGGTTCGGCCATGTACTGTTCGGCTGGCTGGCGTACCTATGCAAGGGCGTGCACAATTTCGCCGGGCCGATTTTCACGGTATCGATCATCGTGTTCTTTGTGATGTTCGTGAAAGACAATCTACCTGCCGCGTCCGACCTCAAATGGCTCGCCAAACTGGGTGGTTTCTTCGGCGGCGGGCATGCCAGTTCCGGGCGCTTTAGTGCAGGCGAAAAGATGTGGTTCTGGGGCGGCATGGTGGCGCTGGGACTGATGGTGAGCGGCTCCGGTTTCGTACTGGACATGCTGGTACCGAGTTTCGACTATACCCGCGGCAATCTGCAGATCGCCAATATCATCCATATCGCCGGCGCGGTATTGATTGCCTCCCTAGCGACCGGCCACATTTATCTCGGCACGATAGGTGTGGAAGGCGCGTATCAGGCGATGCGCGGCGGATATGTCGACGATGCATGGGCCGCCGAGCACCATGACCAATGGTATGCCGATATCGAGGCCGGCAAAGTGCCGCGTGTGCGTACTCAGGAAGGTGCTGCTGTAGTTGGCGTGCCGGCTCGGGTGGTTTAAGGAGACATCGCATGATCAAGCAGAAGACTGAGTTGATGAGCAAGCTGATTGTCGGAATCGCAGCCGTCATGATTGCCGGCATCGCAGGGGCCAAGCTGCCCGCGCCCACTGAAGAAGCCAAGGCCGCGGCGGACGAGGCGAAGGCAAAATCGGCGTGGAGCGATAAGGTAGCTGCCTATAAATTGTGTCTGGCACACGATCGAGTGGCGGCATACTACTTCAAGGCGAAAGGCGCCGATGCGAAACCGGTAACCGTAACGATTCCCCCGTGTCAGGATCCGGGCCCGTATGTCGCGGCGCAGACTGCGACAAAAGTTGGCGTGGCGGATGCGCAGCCGCTGGGGCCCGCGCCGATCAAGAAATAAAGCGAACGGATGAGGGATATCGGTGGTTGTTTGATCAGGAGCATGGTGCGCGCGGCGCCGCTGTCCGCCCCTGCAGCAAAACCGATAGCAAAGGACACCCGCTATCCCACAATGGGATTCCGACTTGCATCCGCTTCAGCGGATAGCAAGATCGTATATAACCTGATTGGAGAGACGCGCAATGAAAAGCAAACTTGTTGGTTTGGTGGCCTTAAGTGTATTGGCGGTCTGTGCGTCGATAGGGCCTGCAGGTGAAACTGCCGCGGCTCAGCTGATGCCGCGCAGCGGCAGTCAGACCGAAGGCAGCGTGAGCTTCCGTCAGCAGGGCGACTGCAGTGCACTCGACGGCACCAGTGCTGGCGGCCATTTTAATCCGTCCGGCAAGCAGCACGGTCACGTTGGCGCGCCGGAACATCATGCCGGCGATATGCCCAGCCTGAAGGCCGATGCCAACGGCCATGTCGGCGCCATCTTCGAACTCAGCGGCCCAACCGTCGCAGCCGGGCCGAACAGCGTCGTTGGCCGTGGCCTGATCGTTCACCGCGATCAGGACGATTTCAAGACGCAGCCGACCGGCAACTCCGGCGCGCGTATTGCGTGTGGCGTGATCGTCAAGATCTGAGCCTTTGACCATGCGCTACCGTCCGCAACTCAGCAATAGCGAGGTGCCGCTGACCACTGAAGTGGGGGCGACGGATGAACGCGGTCGCTCGTCCCGCCTCTCGATTCCAGCCGAACGGCCGCTCACGATTTATCTCGACAAGCGCGAACTGGTTACGCTGATGACCTTGGGCGGCGCACCGGAGGCGTTGACGCTTGGCTATCTGCGCAATCAGCGTTTGCTGCGCTCTATCGAGGATATCGCCTCGATCCAGGTCGATTGGGATGTCGATGCAGTTGCGGTCACGACGCGCTTCGGCGTGCCGGACATCGAAGAGCGCACCTCGAAACGAGTGGTGACGACTGGTTGCGGTCAGGGTTCCGTGTTTGGTGGCTTGATGGATGAGGTGGACAACATCGTGTTGCCGACCGATGCACGGCTGAAGCAGTCGACGCTGTACGGCATCGTCGACACGATCCGCACCAATCAATCGATTTACAAACAGGCTGGCTCGGTGCATGGCTGCGCATTGTTTTCCGCGGCAGGCGACATGCTGTATTTCGTCGAGGATGTCGGGCGCCATAACGCGGTCGATTCGATCGCGGGCAAGATGTGGCTGGATGAAGTCGACGGCAGCGATAAGCTGTTCTACACTACTGGCCGCCTGACCTCGGAAATGGTGATCAAGGGCGCGCAGATGGGCATTCCATTTTTGCTGTCCCGTTCCGGCACCACCCAGATGGGGCATGCGGTCGCGCACAAGCTGGGCATGACCCTCCTGGCGCGCTGTACCGGCAAGCATTTCCTGCTGTTGAGCGGGAAGGACAGGCTGATATTCGAGCCCGATTTACTGGATGCGGCGCCACCGGCACTGAGAGTGGTGACCTAAGCATCGGGCACGGCAGTGCTGCGACGCGGTAAAATAACGTTTTCTCCCTGCACGGCTTTGGCGAACCAAGGCCGTTTTTCATTGCCATGACAGTCCGCACCCGCTTTGCCCCCAGCCCGACCGGTTACCTCCACGTCGGCGGCGCCCGTACCGCACTTTTTTCCTGGGCCTATGCCCGTCATTTCGGCGGCACCTTCGTGTTGCGCATCGAAGATACCGATCTTGAGCGTTCGACGCCGGAAGCGGTGCAGGCAATCCTGGACGGCATGCAGTGGCTGGGATTGGCGCACGACGAGGGCCCGTTCTACCAGATGCAGCGGATGGAGCGCTACCGCGAGGTGCTGGCCCAGATGCTGTCGGCCGGCAACGCCTACCATTGCTATTCGTCGCCGGAAGAGGTCGAGGCCATGCGCGAGGGTCAGCGAGCGGCCGGCGAAAAGCCGCGCTACGATGGCACCTGGCGGCCGGAACCCGGCAAGACGTTGGCCCCGCCTCCCGCCGACCGCAAGCCGGTGGTGCGCTTTCGCAATCCAGCCGACGGCGAGGTCACCTGGAACGATGTCGTGAAAGGCACCATCACGATTTCCAATCGCGAACTGGACGACCTGGTGATCGCGCGGCCGGACGGCACGCCGACTTACAATTTTTGCGTCGCGGTGGACGATTGGGATATGAAAATTACGCACGTGATTCGCGGCGACGATCACGTTAATAACACGCCGCGCCAAATCAACATCCTGAACGCGCTCGGCGCGCCGCTGCCATACTACGGCCATGTGCCGATGATCCTCGGCGCGGATGGCGAAAAGCTGTCCAAGCGTCACGGCGCCGTCAGCGTGATGGATTACCCGGCGCAGGGCTATCTGCCGGAAGCGATGCTGAATTATCTGGCGCGCCTGGGCTGGAGCCATGGCGATGAAGAGATCTTTTCGATGGAGCAGTTCTGCGCCTGGTTCGACCTCGATCACTTGTCGAAATCGCCCGCGCAGTTCAATCCCGAAAAACTCGCATGGCTTAACAACCACTACATCAAGCAAGCAGACAATGCGCGACTGGCGAGCTTGGCTCGTCCGCTGCTGGAGCGAGACGGCGCGCAGTTCGACGGCACGCCGGACTTGCAGGCGGTGATCGCGTTGATGAAAGAGCGCGTCAACACGATCAATGAACTGGCCGATGCGGCCATGCTGTTCTACCGCCAGCCCGCTGCGGACGCCGCTTTGCTGGCGCAGCATGTAACCGATGCAGTCAAGCCTGCCTTGGCGCAGTATGCCGCACAATGCCAGGGCGTCGAGTGGAATAGGGCGGCGCTGTCGGTCATGCTGAAGGAAGTGCTGGCCGCGCACAAATTGAAGATGCCACAGCTCGCGATGCCTTTGCGGCTGATCCTCACGGGCCAATTACAAACGCCGCCGATCGATGCCGTGGTTGAATTGTTTGGCCGTGGGGTCGTATTGGCACGCCTGGCAAAGCATCTTGGATAATTTTCACAAGGCGATTTACACAGGGGCAAAACCTTTGCTATAATCTCGTTTCTGCGCAGGGGGTATAGCTCAGCTGGGAGAGCGCTTGCATGGCATGCAAGAGGTCAGCGGTTCGATCCCGCTTACCTCCACCAGCAAAAATCAGTATGCAGTAACGAGTAGTCAGACAGTTTCTGTCCCCATCGTCTAGAGGCCTAGGACATCACCCTTTCACGGTGAGTACACGAGTTCGAATCTCGTTGGGGACGCCAGCGATTCCCCAGTGATGCCAGTGTCATCGGCATCACTGGTGTGTATCACCTTGAAGTGCAATTTCGCTTCGAGTGTTTCTGGGTCCATCAATTTTACCGGGCAACGCGTGCAAGCCCGGTGAATGCCTCGATTTTCTTTGACATCCATCAACTCCGATTGCGGATTGCATGTGGTCTACTGACATTCGATCTGCATCGCGACGGTCCATGTTAAATTATCATAAGCTCGGCCCCGACGCCAACAGAGGCGCGTCCGCAAGCGTTGCATGAATTGCCGCGAGCGCGCACGAAACCTGTCCCGGGATCACGCTATCGTCGGCATTGCGTAGCATTAACGTCACTGCCCCGATCAATGGTCGCCGTTCGACAGCAAGGACCAACGTAATGACAAAGTCACGCAAGCTTGCGTTCTGGAGTGTTGTGGCAGTGACCGTATCGTCTGTGCTGGTTCTGGGCACCTTGGCGCTGCATGCGCTGACCGATAGCGATCATCTGAAACAGCTCGCACGCGATCATGTTCGTACGGTGTGGTCACGCGAACTGACGGTCGGAAAATTGTCCGTTTCGTTCACCCCAATGCCCGAATTTCACGGAACCGACGTGTCGGTATCGAATCCTGCGTGGGCGCATGAAAGGGTTTTTCTTGAAGCGAAAGATGTCAACGCGCGCATGGAATTTTTTCCTTTGCTTATCGGGCGAATCGTGATTGACCGACTCTCTGTCAACGGCTTCACGCTCCATCTGCAGCACGGGCCGGATGGCCGGAAAAATTGGGACACTCTCGCGCCTTCGGGGTCTCTGTCTGTCGTTGGAACCGCGCGCTCGCCCCTTGCCCGCCTTTCGCCTAGCGCAATCACGCTGGACAACGGAACGGTCGATTTCCGCAATCGGGATGACGTCGACAGAACCTGGAAGATCGAGCGCGCGGAACTCGACGCCGGCACCGGCTGGCGCGATGTGACGCTCGATTGCCGACTGTCGCGTGATGGCCACGCCGTACAAGTCGACGGAAAGCTCGACGACATGAGCCAGTTCGGGACCAAGGATGCGATAGCCAACGGAAGCTTGCGGGTGCGGGCCGGATCGGCCTCGCTGACGATAGCCGGGCAGCTGCCGCTCGATCCGGCGCTGCAACGCTACAATTTTAATGCGGCCATCGAAGGCTCGCTCGCCGAGGCCTATGCATTTCTCGGGATGGCTCGCCATCCACCGGTCGAGTTGAAAGCCAGCATGAGGCTGCAGGCGGCAGACGATGTGATTGACGCCAACGATCTGCAACTGCAACTCGGAAAGCTGCATCTCGCCGGCGATGCACGCATCACGAAACGCGGCGACGTCCCGGTCTTTGATGCGCGGCTAAGTGCCGATCGTCTCGATTGGGTCCAGACGCTGCTCGATGCGGGCCAGCCGCCTCTACCACCGAAGCCGGCAGGCGAACTGTTTTATGACAACACTCTCCCCTGGACGCAGCTCGCTGCAACGGCTGGAGTCGAAGGCACGCTTCGCGCCAATGCGCACTGGTTGAAATTGCGATCCGGGGTTGAGTTGACCGACGTTGCCGGCAACATGAAATTCGCCGCCGGCCGCTTGAACGTCACTTCCTTCAGCGCCAAGTTGCTCGCCGGCTCGGCGACCGGAAGTGCGCTTCTGGACGGATCGAAACAGACGGCGCAAGTCGATTTGCATTTGGCCGACACGCTGCTCGGAACCTGGTTCCTGCAAACGCACAAACACGTCGCTTTGGTCGGCGGACCGATGCAAGTGCACGCGCGCGTCAACGCCGTTGGACGGTCGATGAAGGAACTCGCGGCGTCCCTTACCGGCCCGGTCACGATCAGTATCGGACCCGCAAAACTGTATTCAAAAAAATTAAGCGAAACGGAGACCTTGCTTACCGGGCTGGCCCCATTCTTTTCCGCAAAAGGCGCCGATCAAGTTGACCTGTCTTGCATCGGCGCGCGCCTGTCTTTCGAAAGAGGCATCGCACGCGGCGATCACATCGTCGGCGTGCGTAGCGACGCGAGCCAGCTTCTAACCAGCGGTTCGGTCGACTTGCGCCGGCAATCGATCGATCTCCGTGGACCGGTTCGCGCGCGCGCAGGGATTGCGTTAGGCGTCTCCACATTCGCCAGCAAGGTGATCATCGACGGGAAAATTGCCGCACCAAGCGTTGGCCTCGATAAAGCCGGCGCGCCGGGTGCGATTGCCCGTGTTGCCGCCGCGATCTTTACCGGCGGCGCGAGCATCATCGGGACCACGCTGTGGGACGGCGCGCGGGCTGCACCGAACCCTTGTCAGGTTGCGCTGGCGACGACGCCCGCGGCGCCCCGGAAGGAGGCGCGACGCGCCCAGCCTGCCGGGCAAAAAGGGAAGTGACGATCGTGAGGCGGCATGGTTCGGATTGGATGTCGTGATTCGGATGGCTGGCTCGAGCTTTCCCCGAGCGTCGTTGGCTTCTCGGCATCGGGACTCGAAAAGGCGACCGTGGTCCGGCATCCGAGCAGCACGGCATATTGCCGATTAGCCCAGATTTGAGTGGGTATGCTCGATTTTCCGGCGCTCTTTCTGGTTCGCCAACCGCAGGCGATTGGCGTTTTCGGACCCCGGTCGCGCGACGGTTGTTGCCTTGGCTGCGATTGCCGGTACGCCGGATCGCGCGATTTGCGGGTCTCCCGTTTCTGCATGCGATGAGCGGGCGAGCGCTGCGCGCCGGCGCTTGCCCGAGGCCGTGCCGACCAGATATTTTGACAACACCTTGATGCTGTCGATGAATGACAACCTGATCGTCATGTTCTTGGCCTGCGGAAGCTGCTCGCTTCCGGTTGCGAGGTGTGTCATGTCATGGTTCCCTGCGAGTTGAAGCCTCAGCTTACGGCGCCGCGCCAGATAGTTCCGTGCGGTAACCAACACTTCGCGAGCACCAATTTTAGAAGGAACCCTCTACAAACTCCAAGCAGACTAGATAACGCTAACCGTACAATAAATTTCTTAATGGAACTATTTCGGTCGTTTGCGGACAACCTGTCCCGCGCAGGTTAGCCGGCCTCGTTCCGGCTGTTTCGATCGTTCCATACATGAGGCAAGAGACGTCCATGAAGTTTTCGTTAATCAAAGAGCAGTCCGAGCCGCAACGCCTGCGGCTCGACGGCGAAATGGGGCATGCGTGCTTTCGCTTCTTTGGCACGCTGGCGTTCGTCGCTTACCTGGCCGTCGCGCATGCCGTCGGCCACCTTGCCAACAGCAGCGCCGTCGTCATCGGAGTGGGTGCATATCTTGCCTTCGGCTTGTTGTGGATCGGCGTGGTGGCGAGTTCGGTGCTGACCTTCAAGGTGCGGCGCGTATTATCGATCGTTCTCGACCAGGCAATGTTCGCCGTCGCGCTGGGCTACGCAGGGGAGGCGATGGGGCCGGTGACATGGGCGCCGGTCGTCATGGTGATCGGCAACGCCTTGCGCAATGGGCCGTACTACGCGCGCCTGTCAGCCGTTTCCGGCGTCGCCTGCAGCGCGACGGCGATCTGTCTGTCGCCGTTCTGGCGCAGCATCCCCCTGATATCCGAAGGGTTGATTCTGGCAATCATTGTGCTGCCGGTGTATGTGCAAGTCCTGTCCGAACAAGTCGCGCACGCCAAACGCGAACTCAAGCTGCGTGCGGCGAAGTTCGAATTCGCGTCCAAAACGGATTCACTGACCGGCATCCTGAACCGGTCTGGCTTCTTTTATGCACTGGAAGAATTGCTGGAAGAGGTCAGGAACAAACCGATCAAGGGCGCGATCATGCTGCTGGACCTTGACGGTTTCAAGGCCGTCAATGATGAATGCGGACATAGCGCGGGCGACGCGGCGCTGAAGGAAATTGCCGCACGCCTGATGCAATGCGTGCGCGTTGCAGATACCGTGGCACGCATCGGCGGCGATGAATTCGGCATTGCGCTGGCTAATGTTTCGACCGATGAAAGCGTGGAGCGCGTAGCGCGCGACGTTATTGCATCCATTTCTGCGCTGCGGATGCCTGCCCGGCCGGAACTGCGGCTGGGGGTCAGCATCGGCATTTGCTTGCTGCCCGACCCGCGCTTCTCGGCAGCGGAAGAAATCATGGATGAGGCCGATCGGCTGATGTACCAGGCCAAACGAGCGGGCACAAACCAGTTCAGGGTTTCATCCGAGCGCGATTCCTCCGACGCGAGTGAAGCTGCCTAGACGCGCCCTGGGTTCTTTCCAATAGAATGACGGGGTTGCCGCGGGACCCGCCGGTTCGACTCAGCGCTTGACGGCGAGGCTTCGCGCGAACGACTATAGGCACTCCAGCCACACTTTTTCTTACCAGGATCGTCCGTATGACCCAGCTCATCAATGCCCGCATTCTTTCGCAGGAAAGCTTGCCTTCCCCGGCCTCCATCCAGACGGAAGTTCCGCATACCAAACGTTCAGTGGCCGCCGTCCTGCACGGCCGCGCGCAGCTGGAAGACATTCTCGACCGCAAGGACCCGCGCCGCTTCGTGGTCGTCGGCCCATGCTCTATTCATGATCCGGAGGCCGCGCTCGATTATGCGCGCCGGCTAAAAACACTGGCTGCGGAGGTAGCCGACGTCCTGCTTGTGATCATGCGGGTGTATTTCGAAAAGCCGCGCACTACGGTAGGTTGGAAAGGTTTGATTAACGACCCGAACCGCGACGACTCGTTCGACATGGTCAAGGGCATCAGGCTCGCCCGTACGCTGTTGCGCGATATCAGCGAGCTGGGTCTGCCGGTTGGGACCGAGGCGCTGGACCCGTTGATGCCTCAGTACCTGGGCGACCTGGTCAGCTGGAACGCGATCGGCGCGCGCACCACCGAGTCGCAGACGCACCGTGAGATGGCCAGTGGACTGTCAACCCCGGTTGGTTTGAAGAACGGCACCGACGGCAGCCTGACGGTGGCAATCAATGCGATGCAGTCGGCTGGCACGCCGCACGCGTTTCTGGGCATCGACACCGAGGGCCGCACGTGTGTGATTCGGACCGCAGGCAACCCGCACGTTCACCTGATTCTGCGCGGCGGCGCCACGCCGAACTACACGGCCGAATCGGTCGCACAAGCCGAAGCCATGCTTCTCAAGGCGGGCCTGCCTGCCTCCATCGTAGTCGACTGCAGCCACGGCAACTCCAACAAGAATCCGGCGCGCCAGACCATCGTGCTGCAAGACGTCATGCAGCAAATCCGGTCCGGCAGCAACTGCCTGGTCGGCATGATGCTGGAGTCGAATATCGTCGCCGGCACCCAGAAGATCCAGGCGGACCTGTCGACGCTCGTGTACGGACAATCTGTGACCGATAGCTGCATCGGCTGGGAGGAGACGGTCATCGCGATCAAGTCGGCCGCCGACTTGCTGCGCGGCAGAATCGGCGCAGCCGCCTGACTCGGCGCTCGGCGAAAATGGAAATCGCATGGCGCGTTGAGTCGCCATGCGAACGACCTGTGTTTTTTCTTGCAACATGTCTGCCACTTTTGATGTACATCAATCCAATCGGTGCTACGGCTCCTTACACTATCGTTGCTGACCAGTAAGTTCCAGGTTTGAACGATCTGATGTCAGCACCGGATGGCATGTCGCGAG
>DHXL01000017.1:0-6713 GCA_002415335.1 Oxalobacteraceae bacterium UBA5157 | reverse complement strand
GGCAAAGATGCTGCGCTCAGGGTTCACAGGAGAGCTGCATTGAAACCAACTGATATTGGCCATCCGGATCACTTGCACCAAGTGGTCGATTGTCAATGGGCATGCCCGGCCCACACCCCCGTTCCCGAATACATTCGTCTGGTCGCCGCGGGGCGTCACGCCGATGCCTATATGTTGAACTGGCAATCGAATGTCTTTCCCGGCGTGCTCGGTCGCGTGTGCGACCGGCCATGCGAGACTGCCTGCCGTCGCGGACGGGTCGCCGATGAGCAAGGCAAAGAGCCGGTCGCAATCTGCCGCCTCAAGCGCGTCGCGTCCGATTACCGCGAAGACATTCGCGACCGCCTGCCGCGCATCGCGCCGAAGAACGGTAAGCGCATCGCCTGCATCGGCGCCGGGCCGGCCTCGCTGACGGTGGCGCGCGATTTGGCGCCGCTGGGCTATCAGGTCACCGTGTTCGATGGCGAGAAGAAGGCCGGTGGATTCATCCGCAGCCAGATTCCCAAGTTCCGCTTGCCGGAACAAGTGCTCGATGAAGAGACCGGTTACATCCTCGACATGGGCGTCGACTTCCGCTCCGGCGAGAAGATCGATAGCCTCAAGGCGCTGCTGGCGCAGGGCTACGACGCAGTTTTCGTCGGCTGCGGCGCGCCGCGCGGGCGCGACCTCGACGCACCCGGCCGGCAGGAAGCGGCCAAGCACATCCATATCGGTATCGACTGGCTGGCATCGGTCTCGTTCGGCCATGTCGAGCAAGTCGGCAAACGCGTGATCGTGCTCGGCGGCGGCAATACGGCGATGGATTGCTGCCGTTCGGCGCTGCGCCTGGGCGGCGAAGAAGTGAAGGTGATCGTGCGTTCCGGCTTCGATGAAATGAAAGCCAGCGCCTGGGAAAAAGAAGACGCGCAACACGAAGGCATCACCATTCACAACTTCCTGGTGCCGAAAGCGTTCACGCATGAAGACGGCAAGCTGACCGGCATGCTGTTCGAAAAAGTGAATGCGGTATATGACGACAAGGGAAAGCGCAGCCTGGTGCCGGCAGGAGAGCCGGATCAGCATATCGCCTGCGACGAGGTGATGATCGCAGTCGGCCAGGAGAACGCGTTTCCCTGGATCGAGCGCGATATCGGACTCAAGTTTGACAAATGGGGCATGCCGGTGGTCGATGCAAGCACCATGCAGTCCACGCTGCCGCAAGTGTTCTTTGGCGGCGACGCTGCGTTCGGCCCCAAGAACATCATCTGGGCGGTGGCCCACGGACATGAAGCGGCAGTCTCGATCGACAAGTTGTGTCACGCCGAGGATGTGGTGCTGCGTCCGGCGCCGAAGTTCAATCTCGTGAGCCAGAAGATGGGTATCCACGAGTGGAGTTTCGACAACGTTGTATCGCTCGATCACCGCCATCCGGTACCGTTGCTCAACATCAAGACCGCGCTGAAAAATATCAAGGTCGAAGTCGAGCTGGGTTTCAATCCGCAACTGGCGGCCAAGGAAGCACAACGCTGCCTCAATTGCGATATCCAGACGATATTCAACGCGGGCCGTTGTATCGAGTGCGACGCCTGCGCCGATATCTGCCCGATGGATTGCATCACGTTTACCGTCAATGGCGACGAGGATGATTTGCGCACGCGCCTGAAGGCACCGGCGCGCAATCGCAAGCAAAACCTGTACGTATCCGGCGAACTGAAAACCGGCCGCGTGATGGTCAAGGACGAAGATCTGTGCTTGCACTGCAGCCTATGCGCCGAGCGCTGTCCGACCGGCGCGCTGGACATGCAGAAATTCCAGATCACCACCGTGCAAGCTGGCCCAGGCTGTCGCTCGTGTCACGCGGTGCCGGTGCGCCACGTCGTCTAAATCACCAGGGTAGGCCATGATCAACAGCATCAAATCAAGTAACGACTTCGTCGTCAAGTTTTCAAATGTCAACGGCTCCGGTTCCGCCTCGGCTAATGAATTATTTGCG
The DNA here is from genome assembly GCA_002415335.1 of Oxalobacteraceae bacterium UBA5157. Taxonomy (GTDB): domain Bacteria; phylum Pseudomonadota; class Gammaproteobacteria; order Burkholderiales; family Burkholderiaceae_D; genus UBA5157. The sequence continues at coordinate 4,741 of DHXL01000017.1, read as the reverse complement.
CGATCGATCCTGCGCATGGGCGTGCCGGTCAGCCCGCGCAATATTTTTCCGTCGAATATTCAGGGCATGCCGACCTGGTACGAAGTGCGCGTGTCCGACGCCGGGTATCTCGGCCGGCGCGGCGGCTGCGACCTGATGGTGGCGATGAATCCGCAATCCTGGGATCAGGATGTCAAGGAAATCGAGCCCGGCGGCTACCTCTTTTACGACAACACGCGGACTCTGCCGGAATCGAAATTCCGCGCCGACATCAACGTGATCGGCATGCCGCTCACGCAGATTTGCAACGATGCCTATACCGATGCGCGACAGCGGCAACTGTTCAAGAACATCATTTACGTTGGTGCTCTGTCGGCCCTGCTCGGCATCGATCCGAAGGAAATCGAAAAGCTCTTCAGCGAACAGTACAAGGATAAGGAAAAACTGCTCGAATCGAACGTCAAGGGATTGCACATGGGGCGCGACTACGCGCTGGCGAACCTGGATTGCGCCGCGATGGGCCTGAAGGTAAATCGTTCGGACAAAGTAGGCGACCGGATTTTCATCGACGGCAATCAAGCCGCCGCGCTCGGCTGTGTCTACGGCGGCGCATCGGTCTGTGCCTGGTATCCGATCACACCGTCGTCGTCGATCGCGGAAGGATTCCAAAAATACTGCACCAAATATCGCACCGACCCGGAAACCGGCAAGCATAACTACGCCATCATCCAGGCCGAAGACGAACTGGCGTCGATCGGCATGGTAATCGGCGCCGCCTGGAACGGCGCGCGTGCCTTCACCGCCACTTCCGGTCCCGGCGTCTCGCTGATGACGGAGTTCCTCGGCCTGGCGTATTTCGCCGAGGTCCCGGCGGTCCTCATCAATGTCCAGCGCGGCGGCCCCTCCACCGGCCTGCCGTCGCGCACCCAGCAGTCGGATATTTTGTCGTGTGCCTACGCGTCCAACGGCGATACCAAGCATGTGCTGCTATTTCCCGAGGACCCGAAGGAATGCTTCGACTTCTCGGCGAGCGCACTCGATCTGGCCGACCGCCTGCAAACGCCGGTATTCGTCATGAGCGACCTCGACATCGGCATGAACACGCGCCTTTGCGATCCGCTGGCCTGGGACGATGCCAAGCGGATGGATCGCGGCAAGGTCATGACGCACGATGAACTGGAAGCAGGGCGCGATTTCGGCCGCTATCTCGATGTCGACGGCGACGGCATTCCCTATCGCACGTATCCCGGCACGCATCCGACGCGCGGCGCCTATTTCACGCGCGGCACCACCAAGGATCGCTACGCACGTTACAGCGAAGACGGAGCGGTCTATGTCGACAACATGGAACGCCTGCTGAAGAAATTCGAGACCGCCAAGGAACTCGTTCCGAAGCCGGTCGCACAGCCGGCTTCCAAGCCGGCCAAGTTCGGCGTGCTCTATTTCGGTTCCACCAGCCCCGCCATGAGCGAGGCGCTCGATGCGCTGGAGCGGCAGGGCCTATATCTCGACGCGCTGCGCGTGCGCGCGTTCCCGTTCCATTCGAGCGTGGACGACTTTATCGCCGCGCACGATCACGTGTTCGTGGTCGAGCAGAATCGGGACGGCCAGATGCGTACCATGTTAATCAACGAATGCGGGCTCGACTCCGCGCAGCTGACGCCAGTACTGCACTATGACGGCACGCCGATTACCGCGCGCTTCATCACCGCCACGATCGCCGACCGGCTCGCGCGGTTCAATGTTGCACCGCTCAAGAAGGTGGCTCAATGACTTATCTCGCCAAGCCCAAGCTGCATCACCCCGAGCTTCCCGTCAACAAGCTGGGTTACACGCGGCGCGATTATGAAGGCGCGATTTCAACGCTATGCGCCGGCTGCGGACACGATTCGATTTCCGCTGCGATCGTGCAAGCCTGCTTCAATCTCGATATCGAACCGCACAAGGTCGCCAAGCTGTCCGGAATCGGCTGCTCGTCCAAGGCACCGACGTATTTCCTGGGTGGCTCGCATGGTTTCAACACCGTGCACGGACGCATGCCGTCGGTGCTGACCGGCGCCAATCTCGCCAATCGCGACTTGATTTACCTCGGCGTTTCCGGCGATGGCGACTCGGCTTCAATCGGCATCGGCCAGTTCGCGCATAGCATGCGGCGCAGCGTCAACATGACTTATATCGTGATGAACAACGGCGTCTACGGCCTGACCAAGGGCCAGTTCTCCGCCACCGCCGACCAGGGCTCGAAATCCAAACGCGGCGTGGTCAATGCCGACGCGCCGGTCGATCTGGCGGCGCTCGCGCTGCAGCTCGGCGCCACCTTCGTCGCGCGCAGTTTTTCCGGCGACAAGGCGCAGCTGATCCCGCTGATCGAAGCAGCGCTGGAACATGACGGAGCCGCTTTCATCGACGTCATTTCCCCCTGCGTCACGTTCAACAACCATGTCGGATCGACCAAGAGCTACGACTATGTGCGCGAGCACAATGAGGCGGTCAACCGTATTGATTTCTTCGTTCCCGGGCACGAGATCACCGCCGACTACGCACCGGGCACGCTGCAGGAAGTGATACAGCACGACGGCTCGGTGCTGCGTTTGCGGAAGCTCGATGCCGAATACGATGCGCATGACCGGATCGGTGCGATGAACCATTTGCAGCGCCATCATGCGCTGGGCGAGATCGTGACGGGGCTGCTGTTCATCGATCCCGAACCGCACGATATGCACGCGCATCTGAACACCGTCGACACGCCGCTGAACCTGCTGGACGAGAGTGCGTTATGTCCTGGCGCCGCAGCGCTGGAAAGGATCAATGCGGGGCTGCGCTGAACGCGGTCAGGCACTGACCGGGATCCGGCGTCGCGAGGACGCGACCGGTTGGTAGTAACTTTTGCGTCGATCGGGTATTCTCGCAGCACTGTCCTGTTCCCCGTTCCGCCGCAAAATGTTCACGAGAAAAAACCACGCAACATCGCTTTGCATCTTCTGCAAAGTCGTTGATTACTACGGCGACATCGGCATCTGCTGGCGCTTGGCGAGGCAGCTGCAACAAGAGCATGGCATCGCCGTTACCCTGTGGGTAGACGATTTGCAGAGCTTTCAGCGGATTTGTCCGGACGTCGTGATTGACGCCGCAGATCAACAGCTTGCCGGCGTCACGGTGCGCCACTGGCGCAATCAAGAGGGTGTATTTACGGCTGGCGATGTCGCCGATATCGTCATTGAATTTTTTGCCTGCGATATCCCGCCGGGCTACATTGCCGCAATGGCGGAGTGCAATCCGCGCCCCGTGTGGCTCAACCTGGAAGGCTTGAGCGCTGAAGAATGGGTCGAAGGTTGCCATACTTTGCCTTCGCCGCACCCACGCTTTCCGTTGACGAAATATTTTTTCTTCCCTGGCTTCACCAACAAGACGGGTGGCTTGCTGCGCGAATCTTCATTGGAACAACAACGGCAACAATTTCAATCAGACCAAGCGGCCGTGGCGGCATTTCTTGCGCAATTTGGCGTGACGCCAACGGAAATGGCATCGTTGAAGGTGTCCCTATTTTGTTATCCGCATGCACCGGTGCCGGCATTGTTTGATGCATGGCAAAGGGGTGACACAGCAATCACCTGCCTGGTGCCCGAAGGGGTTGCGATCGACGCGATTCAAGCATTTCTTGGATCGGGCGCAAAGGCGGGAGCGGCGCTGACCCGCGGCGCGCTGACCGTACGCGTATTGCCTTTTGTTCCTCAACCGGACTACGACAAATTGTTATGGGCTTGCGACCTGAATTTTGTGCGTGGAGAGGACTCTTTTGTGCGAGCCCAGTGGGCAGGCAAGCCATTCATATGGCATATCTACCCCCAGGACGAAAACTTGCACCACAAGAAATTACGCGCGTTCCTGCAGCGTTATTCGGCCAACATTGAAAGTTTGATCGCCTTTTCCTTGCGCTGGAACGGCGCCGAGACAGACGGCATCAAACAGCAAGCCAGCGAGTCTCTGCTATGGCGGTCATTCCAGGCTGATATGCCAAAGATTGCCTGCAGGTCGGCCGACTGGCAGCGGCAAATGTTGGCAAACGGAGATCTGGCATCCAATCTGTTGAAGTTTGCCTGTTCGCTTCGATAGGTGACGCATGAAAAATGGGATATAATTTTGGGTTGATTTAGGATCTGTTTCTATTCGATCAAACGTGAGCTTTCGGCGCCGATGGCCAGAAGGCGAACGATGATCTTTATGCAACCCACTTTATACGTACACTCTTTATGAAACCCGCAAAAGAAATCCGTGTTGGCAACATCATTATGATTGATAGCAAGCCTATGATCGTGCTGCGTTCCGATATCAATGGTTCGAGCCGCACGGGCTTCACCTACAAATGGAAGATGAAAAATCTCCTGACTAACAGCCCTCAGGAAAACGTATTCCGCGGTGACGACAAATTCGACGTCGTCGTTCTCGACAAGAAGCCTGTGACGTATTCTTATTTCGCTGACCCATTATTCGTGTTCATGGATGCGGAATACAATCAGTACGAAATTGAAGAAGAAAACCTCGGTGATGCGCTGCATTACCTGAAGGACGGCATGGAATGCGAAGCTGTTTTTTATGACGGCAAGGCGATTTCCGTTGAATTGCCAACAACCATCGCTCGCCAGGTGATTTACTCGGAGCCCGCGGTCAAGGGCAATACTTCCGGCAACGTGTTGAAGGCAGCCAAGATTGAAAATGCCGTCGAAAAGCATTGCCACTCGGTTCAAGTGCCGTTGTTCGTCAG
>DHXL01000296.1:1555-11101 GCA_002415335.1 Oxalobacteraceae bacterium UBA5157 | reverse complement strand
GGCGCGAACATCTGGCGCAGATTCAACGTCGTCTGCGCGCCATGGAGAGCACCGAACGCGAACACGGACAAGAGCAGCGCCGGCGCAACGAGCGCGCCGATGAACTGGAAGACGCCGCTGCGCAAGCCGCCGCCGCTGAGCTCGCCGCCGAGCAATGCGGCGCGGCGCTGGTCGATCGATGGCAGCGCCATTGTGCCGGGTTGCAGCAATTGCATCTTCCCGATGCCGATCTGGTGCTGACCGCATTGGCCGAATGGGTCGCCACGCTCGACGGCGATAATCCGGCGCGCGCCGCTCTACACCGTGCGCAGCAGCACGCCGGCGCGCGGCTGGCGGAACATGAGGCGGAACTGCGCCAACAGCGCAAGAATCTGGGGTCGGAACAAAGCATTTTGCAAAGCGAGCGTGAGAGCCTGGAACGTGGCGAAGACAAGACACCGCCCGCACCCTACCAGCGTAGCGGCACTGCGCGCGAGGGCAGGGCGGGTGCGCCGCTCTGGCAATTGATTGAATTCCGCGAGCGAGTCAGCGATACGCAGCGCGCCGGTCTGGAAGCGGCACTCGAAGCGGCCGGTCTGCTCGATGCCTGGCTGACACCGGACGGCGCGCTGCTTGCCGCTGAGACCTTCGACACGATCCTGATCGCGCGCACGCCGCAGCCGGCGTCGCTCACGTATTGGTGCGTGCCGGTCGAGGGTGCGGTGGTGCCGGCTGCGGTGATTACCTGGGTGTTGCGCGGCATTGCCTGCGCCGACAATGATGTCGAGCGCGCTGAGGCCTGGGTCGCGCCGTCGGGGCAGTTTCGCCTTGGCCCGGTGTGTGGCGCGTGGGACAAGCCGATCGCGGAATACATCGGTTACGCCGCACGCGAGGCGGCACGTCAACGCCGGCTGGTCGACGTGTTGGCGGCACTCGACGCGATCGCGCGGCAACTGCAGCAACTGCAAGCGCAGCAAAATAGAGTCGCACAACAGCAGCGAATGGCGACTGAAGAATGGGAGCAAGCGCCGTCTGACGACGCCTTGCGCGGCGCGCAAATCGAGGCCATCGGCTTTGAAAAACAGCGCCGCGCCGCAGCGGAAAAACTGGCGCACGCAGACGCTCTTCTGATCGCCGCCGAACGGCGCTGGCGCGATGCGCGCGAGTCGCTGGCCGTCGATGCGGAAGATCTGCGTTTGCCGACCGCGCCGCAAGCATTGACGCAAATCGAATGCGCGTTGGATCAATACGAACAGGCGTTGCAGACCTTGATGCTCGAAGCGCAGAACGTGCGCCACACGCTGCCGGAATTCGAACGTCAGCGCGAACGCGAAGCCGAGGCGCGTGCCGAGCTGGATGCGCGCAACGCGCAGTTGACCGAGCGCAGCGCGCTCGCCGACGAGATCGCGGCACGCCTGCAAGTATTGCGCGAAACGGTCGGCGTCAAGGTCGAGGAATTGAAACAGCGGCTAGCCGCGATACGGCAAGCGGTGCTGCAAGGAGAGCAGTCGCTGAAGTCGGAAAGCGCCGCCATGAACAAGGCCGGCGAGCAACGCGCGCGTAGCGAGCAGCGGGTTGAAGACTGCGGTGTGTTGCTGGAAGAGCGCAGTAGCGCGCGCCACACAGCGATCAGCGGCTTGCAGCGTTTTGCGGCGACGGGTTTGCTGGCGCTCGCGTTACCTGATCTGGAGCAACCGGCGCAAGGCGAAGCCTGGACCATCGACGCCGCACTGAGCCTGGCGCGTCGCACCGAGCAAGAGCTGCTGACTGTCAATGCCGAAGACGCCGACTGGACCCGCATCCAGAACGCGGTCTCAGGCGACTTTACCGAACTGACGCGCACCTTGACGGCGCTCGGCCATCAGGCGCAGGCCGAGATGAGCGATTACGGCCCGATCGTCGCGATCGTATACCAGAACCGGCCCGAGCGGACGGACTTGATCGAGCACCGCATCGCCGAAGAAATCGCGCAACGGCGCGAGCTGTTGACGCAGCGTGAACGCGAGGTGCTGGAAAACCATTTGCAAGCCGAAGTCGCCGCCGCGGTGCAAAGACTGTTGCAGGATTCGGAACGCCGGCTGGCAGCGATCAACGACGAGCTGGAAAAACGCCCGACCTCGACCGGCGTCAAGTTCCGCCTGGTCTGGCAAGCGCTGCCGGAAGGCAGCGAAGGCGCGCCGATCGGACTCGATGCCGCGCGCAAACGCCTACTCAATACCAGCGCCGACGCCTGGTCGCCTGACGACCGCAAGGTGGTCGGCGACATGCTGCAAAACCGCATTGCCGCTGAACGCTTGCGCGCCGATATGGATGGCGGCGGCAGCCTGCTCGACATGCTGTCGCGCGCGCTGGATTACCGGCGCTGGCATCGCTTCCGGGTACAGCGCTGGCAAGACGGCCAGTGGCGTCCGCTGTCGGGGCCCGCATCGAGCGGGGAACGGGCCTTGGGGTTGACGGTGCCGCTGTTTGCCGCGGTTTCGAGTTTCTATAGTCACGGTGATTATGCGTATGCGCCGAGGCTGGTGCTGCTGGATGAAGCCTTCGCCGGCATTGACGATGCGGCGCGTGCGCATTGCATGGCGCTGGTGCGTGAATTCGATCTTGATTTCGTGATGACCAGCGAGCGTGAGTGGGCTTGTTACGCCGAGTTGCCCGGCGTGTCGATTTGCCAGTTGCAGCGGCACGAAGGGATCGATGCGGTGTATGTTTCGCGCTGGACTTGGGACGGCCGCGCACGCCGCGCCGAAGCCGATGGCGCGCGGCGTTTTCCGGCGCTGGCCGCATAAGTCATGAGCGAACGCCTGCAGCGCTTGCTCGGCGGACCGCAACTGAGCGTATTGCGCGCGCGTCTGCGCAACCGCTACGAGCGCGGGGTCGAATCCGGTGTCATTACCTTGAACGGCTTGTCAGAAATCGAGCGCGCCGCGCTGGCCGGTTTGTTGGGGCTGCCGCTACGGCGTGTGACTTCGCGCGCTGCATCGATGCGACTCGACATCGACGCGTTGAATGCGGCGTTGCGCAACGGCGGTCTGGCCGATTCTTTGCGTGACGCGCTTGAGATGCTGGACGGCACAATCACGAACAAGACGGCCGAACGTGCCGCAACGGACGCGCAATGGGACAGTGTGCGCGGCGCATGCGACGCCCGGATCGCGGCTTTTCTGGCCGACGCCAGGGGTCTTGGTTTGCTCAAGCGCTTGTCACGCAGCGATCCGCGCCTCGGCGCCGATTTGTGCAAGGCCGCGCAATGCGTATTGCGGCGCCTGCCGGCGGCCGGCATGGCGCGTTCGCGGTTGGCGGCCGAGACATTGGGCGATGCGCATGCGCTCGATCAGGGCCGGCCCGTGGCAACGCTGGCGCTGAGCGTGCTTCGGCAACAGCGCAACGATTGCAGCGAAGAAGATGCCCAGGCTGGTGAATCGGTGCGGGCGTTATGGGCCGATGCCGGTGTGCTGCTCAATGAATTGGCGAGGCCGGCGCTGTTTCTGAATCTGCCCGTGGCGGGCAGCGCGGGGGTTGCCGGACAGCCCGGCTATCTCTCCCTGCGCGAACTATTGCGCACGCCGCCGCGTTGGGATGTGGCCGGGCGCACGGTATTCGTCTGCGAAAACCCAAACTTGGTCGCGATCGCCGCCGATGCCCTCGGTGTGCATTGCGCGCCGTTGGCCTGTACCGACGGTATGCCGGCGGCGGCGCAGCGGACGTTGCTCGCGCAACTTGCGGCAGCAGGTGCGCAACTGCGTTATCACGGCGATTTCGACTGGGCCGGTTTGCGCATTGGTAATTGGGTGATGCGGCGATTTGGTGCGCAACCCTGGCGTTTTTCGAGGCAGGATTATCTGGTTGCCGCAGCCGATGCCGATGCCGAGGATAGATCGCGCACCTTGGGAGCGGATAGGTTCGATGCCGACTGGGATGCTGCGCTGGCCGCTGCGATGCATTTACGAGGCAAGGCGATCGATGAAGAAGCGGTGGCGGATAGTCTGTTGGCTGATTTGGCGGCACCGACGAATTGAGGGCAGGGGGTTGCAATTCACATCGAACTTCAACGACAAGCACTTGCCACGGTGCGAATAAGAGATTTGATGCCGACTAGGGAATTTAACCGGCCCGCACCGCCATTGCGCTTTGAATGAACCAAGCTGCTATACTAAATTTCGAAACTTGCATTAATTGCTATTGCACAACATGAAGCCTTCGCTGCGTACTCCCAATGAGATAGGAATCCGATTCCTCGGCTCGCGCGACCGTGCGCGCGAGCTACGTCATCAGGTTGAGAAAATGTTGGCTGAGTCAGGTGAAGTCACATTGGACTTTAGCGATATTCAGGTTGGACAATCGTTTGTTGACGAATTGGTTGGTGTGTTGCTGCTTGTCCGTGGCCCCGGCGTCCTTGATCAGTTGATTTTCAAATCCTGTGCGCCGAATGTACGAGCAGCAATTGAGTTTGTCGTGGCAGATCGCTATGACGAATATGTGCGGACTCGGGCGCATTGATCAAATCGGTCTTAAACATCCACGCGTTGAATAAAAGCCAGTCAGTCTCCAAAAATTGGAGTGATGGCTTCGCCGTTTGGCCGTGGCCGCCCCTGTATAATCCACGCCGACCAGATCAGCTCTCGCCCTCACCATGACCAACACCCATTTCGGTTTCCAAACAGTCCCCGAAGACGACAAAGCTCACAAGGTTGCCGAAGTCTTTCATTCGGTCGCCGCCAAGTACGACGTCATGAACGACCTGATGTCGGCCGGCCTGCACCGCCTCTGGAAGGCATTCACGATCGCGCAAGCCGCGGTTCGTCCCGGTTTCAAGGTACTCGATATTGCGGGCGGCACCGGCGATCTGGCCAAGGCCTTTGCGCGCAAGGCGGGCCCGACCGGCGAAGTCTGGCTGACCGACATCAACGAATCGATGCTGCGCGTCGGACGCGATCGGCTATTGAATAGCGGGCTGTCCATCCCCATCTCGTTATGTGACGCCGAGAAGCTGCCGTTCCCGTCGAACTATTTCGACCGCGTGACGGTGGCTTTCGGATTGCGCAACATGACGCACAAGGATGCCGCGCTGGCGGAGATGCGGCGCGTGTTGAAGCCTGGCGGGAAGTTGCTGGTGCTGGAATTCTCGAAGGTGTGGGAGCCGCTGAAGAAGCCGTATGACGTCTATTCATTTTCCGTGTTGCCGTGGCTGGGCAAGCGGATAGCCGGCGATGCCGACAGCTACCGTTATCTGGCCGAGTCGATCCGCATGCACCCGGATCAGGACACGCTGAAGAAGATGATGCAGGACGCTGGGCTGGAGCGCGTCGAGTACTTCAACTTGACCGCTGGTGTGGCCGCTCTGCACACCGGAATGAAGTTTTAGTTCTGCATCGCACCTTGTTTCCGGCTACTGATCGGCGGAGAAATCTGGACAACCAATTTTGGGAAGCCCCATGAAGAAATTCCTGTTTACCTTGATGCTGGCCGTGACCGCGCTGTCGATGACGGTGACGGACGCCGACGCCAGGCGCCTCGGCGGCGGCAGTACGATCGGCCGGCAGTCGCGGACATTTAGCCGCCCAACGCCGACGCAGCAGCAGGCGACCAGCCCGGCGGCCGCGCCGGCTGCGGCGCCTGGCGCCGCTACGCAGCCGAAGCCTGCCAGCCCATGGCGGGGCATCCTGGGCGGAGCTGCGCTCGGCCTCGGCTTGGGCGCGCTGATGTCGCACTTCGGCCTCGGCGGCGCAATGGGCGGCATGCTGGGGTCCATCCTGATGATCGCGCTGCTCGGTTTCGGCCTCATGTTCGTGATCCGCATGTTCCGCCGCAAGGATGACGCTCCGGCCTACGCCGGCAGCTATACCCGCGCGGCGACGCCGGAAATCGGTTCGCGTATCGAGCCCAGTGCCCTGCCGGCCGCGTTGCACACGCTGCCGCTGGCGTCGGACACGATCCTGGCGCCATTTGGCGTGCCGGCCGATTTCGATGTGCCGGCCTTTCTGCGTAATTCAAAAACCTACTTCATTCGCCTGCAAGCGGCATGGGACAAGGCTGACATCAACGACATCCGCGAATTCACGACACCGGAAATGTTCGCCGAGCTGCGGCTGCAAATACAGGAGCGCGGTGCATCGCCCAACCACACCGATGTCGTATCGATCGAGGCGCAAATGCTGGATCTCGAGACCGTGGGTGGCGATTATCTGGCCAGCGTCAAGTTCAGCGGCATGATTCAGGAAGCCGACAATGCGCCGGCCGAGCCGTTTGCCGAAATCTGGAATCTGTCCAAGCCGACCTCCGGACCAGGCGGCTGGGTGCTGGCCGGGATACAACAATTATCTTGATCAGCTGCCGATTTGACTGAAATAAGCGTTGGCAAGCTGATAAACTCGAAGCCGCCCTTGAATCGGGCGGTTTTTTGTTCTCATCAGTTGGAATGGCGTGCCGCTCTTCCTGATTTGTTGAAGACAGGGCAGGGGATGCCTGAGCGGCGTTTATGCTTCAGACTCCCTCCTGCCGCGCAATAAAAGCACTCTGTCCCGCATTTTGATCGGTTCAGGATAGAGTACGCGGTGCCTGGGCGGCGCCTAACTCTGTCCCGCAATACTTGAGATGACTCCTTCGATAATTTCCGCTGCGATCAACCATCTGCTGACCCGGGAACAATGGGCGCGAAACAAGCTCGCCGCGCACACCGGCAAAGTCGCCTGTTTCGATGGTGGCGTGCTGGCCGTGAAGCTGAAAGTGGCGCCGGACGGCATGCTCTGCGCCGCGGCGGACGAGACGCCCAACGTGACGATCCGCACCAGGCTGGCGGATCTGCCCTTGATCATGCAAAATCGCGAGCGCGCGTTTTCGTACGTGAACGTGGAGGGCGACGCCGATTTTGCCAATACGATTTCGCAGCTGAGCCAAACCCTGCGCTGGGAAGTTGAAGAGGATTTGAGCAAATGGGTCGGCGATATCGCCGCCGCGCGCATCGCAGCCGGCACCAGAGACATCATCGAGAATGTCAAGGTGACCCAGCAAAAAGTGGCGGAAAATATTGCCGAGTATTTTCTGGAAGAAAACCCGATGCTGGTGCGTCCGCAAGCGGTCGCCGATTTCACCGGCGGCGTAACCAGGCTGCGCGACGACGTCGAGCGCCTGTCCAAACGAGTCGAGAAGCTGATTAAATGATTCTGAAATCTCTGCGCGTCTTCAAGATCGTGCGCGTTGCGATACGCTACGGACTGGATGACATCGCGATGTCCGGCCTCTCCATTCCGCGCACGGCCAAGCTGATCGACACGCTGACCTTCTGGCGCGATATCTCCGCGCCGCGCGGCCAGCGATTGCGCATGGCGCTGGAAGACCTGGGCCCGATCTTCGTGAAGTTCGGCCAGGTGCTGTCGACGCGGCGCGACCTGCTGCCGGAAGACATTGCCGACGAACTGGCGAAGCTGCAGGATCGCGTGCCGCCGTTCGATTCCGACCTGGCCATTGCGCAGATCACCAAGTCGCTGGGCGCCCATCCGCACGACTTGTTCGACAATTTCGAGCGCGATCCGGTGGCCTCGGCATCGATTGCGCAAGTCCATTTCGCGACGCTGAAAAACGGCAAGCAGGTGGCGGTCAAGGTGCTGCGTCCCGGCATGAAGAAATCGATCGACGAAGATGTCGCGCTGATGCACATCGCGGCAGGCTGGGTCGAACGATTGTGGGCCGACGGCAGGCGCCTGAAACCGAAACAAGTGGTCGCCGAGTTCGACAAGTATCTGCACGACGAACTCGACTTGATGCGCGAGGCGGCCAACGGTAGCCAGCTGCGCCGCAATTTCGCGCAATCCGGCTTGCTGGCGGTGCCCGAGATGCACTGGGATTACTGCTCGGAAGCGGTGATCGTCATGGAGCGCATGGTCGGCATCCCGATATCGCAAAAGGATCGATTGATTGCGGCCGGCGTGGATTTGAAAAAACTGTCGCGCGATGGCGTCGAGATTTTTTTCACGCAAGTGTTTCGCGACGGTTTCTTCCACGCCGATATGCATCCCGGCAATATCCTGGTGTCCGTCGACCCGGCGACTTTCGGCCGCTATATCGCACTCGACTTCGGCATCGTCGGTACGTTGAACGATTTCGACAAGGACTACCTGTCGCAAAATTTCCTGGCGTTTTTCCAACGCGATTACAAGCGGGTGGCCCAGGCGCACATCGAATCCGGCTGGGCGCCGGCGGCAACCCGGGTCGACGAGCTGGAGTCCGCCGTACGCGCTTGCTGCGAACCGATTTTCGACCGGCCGCTAAAAGATATTTCCTTCGGCCTGGTGTTGCTGCGGCTGTTTCAGACTTCGCGCCGCTTCAATGTCGAGGTGCAGCCGCAACTCGTGCTGCTGCAAAAAACCTTGCTGAACATCGAAGGCTTGGGACGCCAGCTCGATCCCGAACTCGATTTATGGAAGACGGCCAAGCCTTACCTGGAACGCTGGATGGCGACGCAGGTCGGCTGGAACGGCCTGGTCGAGCGCTTCAAGGCCGAAGCGCCGCGCTACAGCCAAATGCTGCCGCAATTGCCGCGTCTGGTGCATCAGGCGCTGACGCAGGCGACCCAGCCGCATCAGCAGAATGCCGAACTGCTGAAGCATTTGATCGCGGAGCAAAAGCGCACGAATTTTCTGCTGGGGATTGCCATTTATTTCGGTGGCGGCCTGCTCGGTGGAATCGCGGTCGCCCAGTTGATTCTGCACTGGTACAGTTTCCCCCTGTGACGAGCCAAGCCAGCCATGCCGACATTTGACAGCCGTGATCCGACTGAACCGGCGTTCTGGAGCGAACGTTTCGAGCAGCGCTTCATGCCTTGGGACCGCGGCGGCGTGCCGGCTGCGCTGCAACAGTTCGTGGCTGCTGCTCGCAAACCGCTGGTCACCCTGATTCCCGGTTGCGGCCTCGGTCACGAAGTCGCCTACCTGTCCGAAGCCGGCTGGGATGTTACCGCGATCGACTTTTCACCAGCGGCCGTCGCGGCGGCGCGTCGCGCGCTCGGTGCATGGGCCGAGCGCGTGGTGCAATCTGATTTCTTCAGTTTCGTGCCGCCGCAGCCGCTCGGCCTGATTTACGAACGCGCCTTCCTGTGCGCGTTGCCGCGCCGGATCTGGCCGGCCGTGGCGGCGCGCTGGGCCGAGTTGTTGCCCCCAGGTGGACTGTTGGCCGGTTTTTTCTATTTCGACGATAAGACAAGCGGCCCTCCGTTCGGCACCAGCGCAGCCGAACTCGACATGCTGCTGACGCCGCACTTCGACTGCATCGAAGACGCGCCGGTCGCTGATTCGATCGCCGTTTTCGTCGGCAAGGAGCGCTGGAAAATCTGGCGCAAGAAGGCTTGAGGCCGGCGATTTTCTAGCGAGATTTCGGCGCAGTTTGCTACAATTGACAACTTTGTCAAACCGGGTCTGCAGAGATGGCGCTCCTCGAAATTCGTAACGTCAGCCGCCGTTTTGGCGATTTCACTGCCGTCGATAACGTCAGCTTGGCGATCGAGGCAGGCGAGTTCTTCACCCTGCTGGGTCCATCCGGCTGCGGCAAGACCACCCTGTTGCGCATGGTCGCCGG
>DHXL01000296.1:0-1412 GCA_002415335.1 Oxalobacteraceae bacterium UBA5157 | reverse complement strand
TGCACGGTCTTTCAAAGCTATGCGCTATTCCCGCACATGACGGTGGCAGGCAACATCGCGTTCCCGCTCAAGATGGCCAAGACGCCACCCGGCGACATCAAGGCCAAGGTGGATGCGGCGCTGGAAGATGTGCGGCTGACCGGTTTTGCCTCGCGCTGGCCGCACGAGCTTTCGGGCGGCCAGCGGCAGCGGGTGGCGATCGCGCGTTCGCTGGTCACCCATCCGAAACTGCTGTTGCTTGACGAGCCGCTGTCGGCGCTGGACGCCAAGCTTCGCGAGCAGATGCAAATCGAATTGATCAACCTGCAAAAAGAAGTCGGCATCACCTTCGTCTACGTGACCCACGATCAGGGCGAGGCGCTCGCGCTGTCGCATCGCATCGCGGTGATGAACCGCGGCCGGGTCGAGCAGCTCGATCAGCCGGAGCGCATTTACAGCTATCCGAAAAACCGCTTCGTAGCCGACTTTATCGGCACCTGCAATCTGTTCGAAGGCCAGATCGCCACGCTCGACGAACACCGCATGACGCTCGAGGTCGACCGGCTGGGAGCGGTCTCGACCGACCGGATCGAGGGGGCGCAAGTCGGCCAGCCGGGCATGCTGGCGCTGCGGCCCGAAAAGATCGGAATCAGTGCCGCAATCGGCGCCCACCTCGATGAAAATCACTTCAAGGGAGTCGTCAAGGAGCTGCTGTATATGGGCGACGTCACCGTGTACATCGTCGAGACCGAGGCCGGCGCGCGCATCGAAGCCCTGCTGGCGAATTCGCGCGCGGGCCGCGCCCGCCTGTTCGATGTCGGCGACCCGGTCGAAGTCGCGTGGCGTTTCGACGCCGGGCATTTTCTCCATGAATAAGGCGGCCGGCGGCGCGCTGCGGCGCGCCGAGGTGCTGGCGCGGCGCCTGAACAGCGGTCCGCCGCTGGCTTATCTGCTGGTGTTTTTCGTGCTGCCCAGCCTGATCATGGTATTCGCCGCGTTTCGCTTGCCGGGCGACTACGGCGGCTTGGCGCCCTTGGTCGACGAGAACGGTGCGCTTGCCCTGACGCTCGAGAATTTCACGCGTTTCGCGTCCGACTTCGTCTATACCAAGGTTTTTCTCAAATCCCTGCTGTTCGCAGCGATCACCACCTTCACCTGCCTGCTGATGGCCTATCCGCTGGCGATGCTGATCGCGCATAGTGCAAAGAAATATCGCGACGTGCTGGTGTTGCTGGTGATCCTGCCGTTCTGGAGCAATTTCCTGATTCGCGTCTATGCCTGGATGATTATTCTGGGGCCGCAGTCGGCCCTCTCGCGCGGCCTCAACGGCATGCTGGCGTTGTTCGGGATCGAACCGGTGACGCTGTTGTTTTCGGGCTTCGCGGTGATCGTCGGCCTGGTGTACGTGCACCTGCCGTTCATGGTGCTGCCGC
>DHXL01000426.1:1019-2900 GCA_002415335.1 Oxalobacteraceae bacterium UBA5157 | reverse complement strand
TGGCCGGAGCCAGAACCTATCGCTCATGCGGGGAGGCCGGATATGAAAAGATTGCTGATCATGGCGGCCGGCACCGGCGGACATATTTTTCCTGGTCTTGCGATCGCCGACACGATGAAAGCGCGCGGCTGGCAAGTTTCCTGGCTCGGCACCGCGCATGGCATGGAGCGCGACATCGTACCCAGGCATGGGATCGAGATGGACAGCATCGACTTCGCCGGATTGCGCGGCAAAGGCTTGCTGCACTCGTTGCGTGGGGCGTTCAGGTTGATTTCCAGCTTTGCCGGCTGCTTGCGCATCTTGGCGCGGCGCCGCCCGGACGTGGTGCTCGGGATGGGCGGCTATGTGACTGTGCCTGGCGGGCTGATGGCGAAACTGCGCGGTATCCCGATCGTGCTGGTCAATGCGGACGCGGCCCTGCTGTTATCCAACAAGGCGCTGACGCCGATCGCGCGACGGGTGCTGTTCGGCTTTCCCGCCGCTTTCGGCCGTGCCGCAGGCAAGGCGATCGTGACCGGCAATCCGGTGCGCAAGGAAATCATGGCACTGCCGCTGCCGGCGGCACGTTATGCGAGCCGCAGCGGACCGTTGCGCATCCTGGTGGTAGGCGGCAGTCTCGGCGCCAGGGTATTGAACGAATGCGTTCCGTCGGCGCTGGCGCGGATTCCGGTGGCCACGCGGCCGATCGTCACGCACCAGTCCGGCAAGCAGCACATCGCCGCATTGCGCGCTGCGTACGCGAAGGCGGAAGTGCAGGCCGAAGTGGTCGATTTCATCGATGACATGGCGCGCCGCTATGCCGAGGCCGACCTGGTGATTTGCCGTGCCGGTGCGATTACCGTGTCGGAGCTGACCGCGGCCGGCATCGCCAGCGTGCTGGTGCCGTTCCTGGCGTCGACGACTACGCACCAGCGCGAGAACGCGCGCTGGATGGCGCAGCAACATGCGGCGGTACATTTGCCGCAGAGTGAGATGACGGCTGGCGGCCTGGCCGAGCTGTTGCAGAAGATGACGCGCGCAGAATGCCAGAAAATGGCAGAGGCCGCTTACGAGAACGGCCGGCGCGATGCGAACGAGGCGATCGCGAACGTATTGGAAGAATTGGCAGAAAATCGGCAACAGCGAGGCACGATCGCATGAAACATAAAGCCAAGCATATTCACTTCGTCGGGACTGGCGCTGAGCCGTGCAGCCACACGGCGTTTCACAATGTTGGCGTTAGCCGCGCCGCCAGCGAGCAAAGAACATGAAACACAAAGTAAAAAATATTCATTTCGTGGGAATCGGCGGAAGCGGCATGAGCGGCATCGCCGAAGTGCTGCACAACCTCGGTTACGCAGTGTCCGGCTCCGACCTCGGCAGCAACGCGGCTACCCAGCGCCTGATCAGCCTAGGGGTCAAAGTGATGCACGGCCATGATGCGCATAACGTCGATGGCGCACATGCAATCGTTACCTCAACCGCCGTGAGACAAGACAATCCGGAAGTCATTGCAGCGCGCGAAAAACATATTCCGATCGTGCCGCGCGCGGTGATGCTGGGCGAACTGATGCGACTGAAGCGCGGGATCGCGATCGCCGGCACGCACGGCAAGACCACCACCACCAGCCTGGTGGCAAGCGTACTGGCACAAGGCGGGCTCGATCCGACTTTCGTCATCGGCGGACGGCTCAATAGCGCCGGTGCCAATGCCAAGCTCGGCGCCGGTGACTTCATCGTGGCCGAGGCGGACGAATCGGATGCCTCATTCCTGAACCTGTCGCCGGTAATCGAAGTCATCACCAATATCGATGCGGATCATATGGAAACCTATGATCACGACTTTTCGAAGCTGAAACAGGCATTCGTCGAATTCACGCAGCGGCTGCCGTTCTATGGCGT
>DHXL01000426.1:0-844 GCA_002415335.1 Oxalobacteraceae bacterium UBA5157 | reverse complement strand
GCACCGATGGCGGTCAGCTTGAATCAGCCAGGCATGCATAACGTGCAAAACGCGTGCGCCGCCGTGGCGATCGCGCGCGAGCTGAGCGTGGCCGATAGCGCGACGCAAAAGGCGTTGACCGAATTCAATGGCGTCGGGCGTCGCTTCACCCGCTACGGCGAAATCGAATTGCCGCGCGTCGATGGCCGGGAGAGCGGCTCGTTCGCGCTGGTCGACGACTACGGCCATCATCCGGTCGAAACCGCCGCGACGCTGGCGGCCGCGCGCGGCGCCTATCCGGGGCGGCGGCTGGTGCTCGCGTTCCAGCCGCATCGCTATACCCGCACCCGCGATTTGTTCGAGGATTTCGTCAAGGTGTTGTCGACCGCCGATGCACTGGTGCTGGCTGAAGTCTATGCCGCCGGCGAGCAGCCGATCGTTGCCGCCGATGGCCGCGCGCTTGCGCATGCGCTACGCGTAGTGGGCAGGGTAGAACCGATTTTTGTGGAAGATATCGCCGACATGCCGGGCAGTATTTTGAGCATGCTGAAAGACGGCGATGTCGTCATTACGATGGGCGCCGGTTCGATCAGCGGCGTCCCGGCCAAGTTGGTATTCGAGTCGACGCAATCGCAGGATCAATCATGAAAACCACACTTACTCCGCGCGAATTCGGCAAAGTCGGGGTGCTGCTCGGCGGCCGTTCCGCCGAGCGCGAAGTCTCGCTGATGTCCGGCAACGGCGTCTTGAAGGCCTTGCAGAGCAAGGGCATTGACGCGCATCCGTTCGATCCCGCGCTGCGCAGCCTGGCGGAACTTGCCGCGGAAAAATTCGACCGCGTATTCATCGCGCTGCACGGCCGCTA
>DHXL01000027.1 GCA_002415335.1 Oxalobacteraceae bacterium UBA5157 | reverse complement strand
ACGTGCGGCTTGGTCCGTTCAAATTTACTCTTTGCCATTTTATTTTTCCTTCAAAAGAACGATTTAATTTGTTGGGATACAGAGTAATTCGGCGCGCTGCGGCGCCTCATAAACTCTGCCCCGCAATAATAACTATTTGTTTTTCGAGCTGACGATGGCTTCAGTCACATTCTTCGGCGCTTCAGAATAGTGTTTGAATTCCATCGTGTAGGTTGCACGACCTTGCGTTGCGGAACGCAACGAAGTCGAGTAACCGAACATCTCGGACAGCGGCACTTCGGCCTTGATGATCTTGCCACCACCGCCGGCGATTTCATCCATACCCTGCACCATGCCGCGACGCGACGACAAATCGCCCATCACGGTACCGGCGTAGTCTTCCGGCGTTTCGACTTCGACCGCCATCATCGGCTCCAGGATTACCGGGCTAGCCTTGCGGCAGCCATCCTTGAACGCCATCGAAGCGGCCATGCGGAAGGCATTTTCATTCGAATCCACGTCATGGTAGGAACCGAAGAACAGCGTGACCTTGACGTCAACCACCGGATAACCAGCCATCACGCCCGAAGTCAGCGTTTCGCGCACACCCTTTTCAACTGCAGGAATGTATTCGCGCGGAACCGTTCCGCCTTTGATCGCGTCGACGAATTCGAAGCCCTTGCCCGGCGGTTGCGGTTCGATCTTCAGAACCACGTGACCGTATTGACCGCGGCCACCGGATTGCTTGACGAACTTGCCTTCGATTTCTTCGCAAGTCTTGCGAATGGTTTCGCGATAGGCGACTTGCGGCTTGCCGACGGTCGCTTCGACGTTGAATTCACGGCGCATGCGATCGACAATAATCTCAAGGTGCAATTCACCCATACCGGCGATAATCGTTTGACCCGATTCTTCGTCGGTATGCACGCGGAACGACGGATCTTCTTGTGCCAGACGGTTCAACGCAAGACCCATTTTTTCCTGGTCTTGCTTGGTCTTCGGCTCGACCGCCTGCGAAATCACCGGCTCCGGGAAAATCATGCGTTCGAGCGTGATGATCGATGTCGGGTCGCACAATGTTTCGCCCGTTGTCGCATCTTTCAGACCGACTGCAGCGGCGATATCGCCGGCGTGCACTTCCTTGATTTCTTCCCGCTGATTGGCGTGCATCTGCAAGATACGGCCGAGACGCTCTTTCTTGTTCTTGACCGGATTGAAGACGGTGTCGCCCGATTTCACGGTACCGGAGTAGACGCGAAAGAATATCAACTGGCCGACAAACGGATCGGTCATGATCTTGAATGCAAGCGCGGAAAACTTTTCATTGTCGGCTGCCTTGCGCGTGGTCGGCTCATCATCCTCGTCCAACCCTTTGACCGGCGGTATATCTACCGGCGAGGGCAAGTATTCGATCACGCCGTCAAGCATCGCCTGCACGCCCTTGTTCTTGAACGCGGTGCCGCACATCATCGGCACGATTTCGCTCGCGATGGTGCGCTGACGCAAGGCCGACTTGATCTCGGCTTCCGTCAGATCGCCTTCGTCGAGGTACTTGTTCATCAATTCCTCGGTCGCTTCGGCAGCGGCCTCGACCATCTTTTCGCGCCATTCCTTGGCTTGCGCCAGCAGTTCAGCGGGAATCTCGCGGTAGTCGAATTTCATACCCTGAGACGCATCATCCCAGTAGATTGCTTTCATCTTGACCAGGTCGACCACGCCGAGAAAGTGCTCTTCCGCGCCGATCGGGATCTGCAGCGGAATCGGGTTCGCCTTCAGGCGTGCACGCATTTGGTCGTACACCTTGAAAAAATTCGCACCGGTGCGATCCATCTTGTTGACGAATGCCAGACGCGGGACTTTGTACTTGTTAGCCTGGCGCCACACGGTTTCCGATTGCGGCTGCACGCCGCCGACGGCGCAATACACCATGCAGGCGCCGTCGAGCACGCGCATCGAACGCTCGACTTCGATCGTGAAGTCGACGTGACCCGGGGTGTCGATGATATTGATGTGGTGCTCTGGGAAATTGTTCGCCATGCCTTTCCAGAAGCAGGTCGTCGCGGCGGACGTGATCGTAATGCCGCGCTCTTGTTCCTGCTCCATCCAATCCATGGTGGCCGCACCATCATGCACTTCGCCGATTTTGTGATTCACGCCCGTGTAGAACAGGACGCGTTCGGTAGTGGTGGTCTTGCCGGCATCGATGTGAGCGGAAATACCGATGTTGCGGTAGCGCTCAATGGGGGTCTTGCGTGCCATAGTTAATCCTAAATCCTTTTAATGAACAAAACCGAGCGCCATTTCTTTGAAAAATGTGCCCGGCCTCGAACAAATTACATATGTGATGATTGCGCCCTCTGATCCCGGGCGCAGCCATTCAATTTATTAGAAGCGGAAGTGCGAGAACGCCTTGTTCGCTTCTGCCATGCGGTGCACTTCATCGCGCTTTTTCATTGCACCGCCGCGGCCCTCGGCCGCTTCAAGCAATTCGCCGCCTAGACGCTGCGGCATCGATTTTTCGCTGCGCTTGTTGGCGGCTTCGCGCAACCAACGCATCGACAACGCCATACGGCGGACCGGCCGGACCTCAACCGGCACCTGGTAGTTTGCACCACCAACGCGACGGGATTTGACTTCGACCAGCGGCTTGCAATTGCTGATCGCTGTTGCGAACACTTCCAACGGGTCCTTGCCGGACTTGGTCTGGATGTGGTCGAACGCACCATAGATGATGCTTTCGGCGATCGATTTCTTGCCGGACAGCATCAGGACATTCACGAATTTCGCGACATCAATATTTCCGAATTTCGGATCAGGCAGGATATCCCGCTTGGGGACTTCACGACGACGTGGCATTTCGATTCCTTTCAGTCTTCAGTTGAGCATGCAGTACTTGAATATGCCTGCACACTCGCGGATAGCCATCATAGCCATCCACTTACTCGGCCCATTGGGGGCCGACACACATTCCGCCTTACGCCGGAAAACGATTATTTCTTGCCTGGCTTTGCGCGCTTGGTACCGTACTTCGAACGCGATTGCTTACGGTCTTTGACGCCTTGAGTGTCCAATGCGCCGCGCACCATGTGGTAACGCACACCCGGCAAATCCTTGACACGACCGCCGCGCAACAGCACGACGCTATGTTCTTGCAGGTTGTGGCCTTCACCGCCGATGTACGAAATGACTTCGAAACCGTTGGTCAGGCGTACCTTGGCGACCTTACGGAGCGCCGAGTTCGGCTTCTTTGGGGTAGTTGTATAAACGCGGGTACATACGCCGCGCTTTTGCGGGCTGTTTTCCAGCGCCGGCGACTTGCTCTTGACGCGCACAGAAACGCGCGGCTGGCGAATCAATTGATTGATGGTTGGCATCGGTCTAAATCCAACAAAATTACGACATTAACAACACAATCCCGAATTCGATTGTCCGGGGACTAAAAACTGGGTATTTTGCGCATAAATTTAGCTTGATCTGCCTTGTTCTAGCGCGATTCGATTCGGCCATGGGAGTAAGCGACGCAGGAGACCCGATGTGGAAAACGGCTGACCAAAGAACGCTTAAGCCCTGTAGAGCTTAAATTCGAGAACTCGCGAGTATATCCCCCCAGCCTCATGCAGTCAACTACCGCAGATGCATCCTCCACGGTGAATTTGTTCTAACTGGACGCGGACGCGGAAAACCTGGTTGAGTTCTTCGTCATGCGCAGATAGTCGAAGACCGAGCGGATGTTACGGTTCAGGCTGCGCATTTTCTCTGCGATGCTGACGTTCGCGCGTCCGTAGCCTTTGAGAACACCGATGGCGAAGCGACGCAGACGCGTGATGTTTTCCGGGCCGTGTCCTGTTCGGATGCGGGAGCGGTCTTCGTTGAAGTTCCAGTCGAGCATGTAATGGAAACTCTCGACAGCCCAGTGCCCTCGATTGGTGGCAAGCACGCGCTGGGGATTGGCCTGTTCAGGTGGGCGACTGGTGACGCCAACCACCGTTTCGATCGTATTGGCGCCACTTTTCTTGTGAAACACCTCGCGGTCGATCATGAACACCTGTCCGACATGCGGGAAGTCGAGATAGTCGTTGAGCACAGCACTGCACCAGATGCGGCGCGTTTCAATCCGTCCTTGGTCGGGCGGCGTCACGTCCACATGATCCGGCGCCCCGCGCTCCCGAAACAACAGCGTGATATCGGCTTGCAGCGTGGGCTGATTGGATTTGACGGTGAAATGCTAATGGGCTTGGCGCTCGACCACGTAGGTCGCCAATTTGCGCTGAGTAAGCAGGGCGTCGGCGCTAATGTCACGGCCCGCGATGCCGATGCCGTCGAGCACGGCGGCAAACATCCCGATTTCATTGGTTTGCTTGACCTGATCCTGGCCTTCTATGGGCAGGGCGCCGACTTTTTTTGGGTGTGGCACTGAGCGCTGTCATGTC
>DHXL01000101.1:1546-5094 GCA_002415335.1 Oxalobacteraceae bacterium UBA5157 | reverse complement strand
CAAGATAGTTGACGCGGACCAGGCAAACAGTTGTTTCTGCTCATCCCATGTAATCGGGCATGGCTGACGCGGCTGCGTGTCCAACATTTCGATCAACGGTGTCGATGGTAGCCAAGGCGTCCCATCGTCATTACGCCACACCCTTGCGGCCTTGGTCAGTACCGACCGCACAACTTCGCAAGTGCGGGTGCATGATCTGCGGCATACGTATGGTCAGCGGGTGCGGGACGCCGGAGTATCAAACGAGGATCGCGCTTGTTCTGATGGGCCACGCAGTTGAAAATATGTCGGAGCATTACGCGACGCCGACTGTGGCCCGGCTGGTGGACATGGCGAATCTCGTAGCGGGCACGCGCGACACGATGACCTTGCTGCGCGTAGTGAATGGAAGATAGTCACGCAAAATGTCACGCAAAGAAAAAAGGATTAGAAGCCGGAAGCATCTAACCCTTTGATTTTATTGCTTAATACTGGTGCGGCTGGCAGGAATCGAACCCACGACCCCTTGGTTCGTAGCCAAGTACTCTATCCAGCTGAGCTACAGCCGCGTAAAACGAAATTATAGCACGACTTAAACTGCATTTGGAAGCCCGGCTCCGGACTATTATGCAATTAGCCGAGCCAGTCCCGTATCGTCGTACAAGTCCACATCGCCATCCGGCCTCCGGTCTTCTCGACCGAGTCAAATGGAGTCAATGACGCGCCGCTCCGTCCGGCCCGTTTCCGACCTACGCCTGCGTAGAAAAAAATCGCATCATTTCCCGTCCCGCATCCGGTCCTGTCGGGTCGGTGTAGCTGCCGCGTTTGCTGCCGCCCGACCATGCGTGTCCGGCGCCATGCACGATCCAATGCTCGGCGACGGCATGGCCGCTCGCATCGCGATGGACGGTGCGTTTGTAGGTGCGGCCATTCGGTTGCCTGCCTTGTTCAATCGATGCTTGCGCCGCCGTCTGTCCGGTGCCGCCGGACAGCGATTGCGCGATGATCTGATCGCCATTGCGCGGATGAACCGTCTTGTCCTTATCGCCATGGAACACGATGATGGGGATGCCTTTGATGCGCGGCGATACCGTCGAATCCGCGGCGCCGCCCTTCATCGCCGCCAGCGCAGACGGCAAATCCTGCGCCGACGCATAGGGCAGTCCCGAATGAATCCCAACCGCTGCATACAAGTCCGGATAAGTCGTCGCCATGATGACCGACATCGCGCCGCCCGACGACATGCCGGCGATGAAAACCTGGCGTTCGTCGATGTGATAGGTCGCGATGATGTCGCGCGTGATCCCGGCAATGATCGACGGTTCGCCTTGGTCGCGCTGCTGGTCGAGCGCGTTGAACCAGTTCCAGCACCTGGAATTGTTGGCCGATTGTGCCTGCGACGGATACACCACGAAACATTGCTTTTCTTCCGCAATCACATTCATCCGCGTGCCGGCCGCGAAGTCGTCCGGGTTCTGCGTGCAGCCGTGCAGCATCACGAGCAGCGGCAATGACTGGCCCCGGTAACTGGTGGGGATATACAGCTTGTAGCTGCGCGTGCCGAAGCGGTTCGTGTGCGAGCCTTCGATAAACCGGCCTCGCGCCAGCGGATCCGGTTCCGTGTCCGTGGCTGGCTGAGGGTGCAGCCCCGGCAAATCGAACGCGGGCGCGTTCGGGTTCAACGGGACATGCAATCCATCCAGCAAGTCTGTAATGAAGTTGTTGATTACCTCGGGCTTGCGGCCGTGGGCCTGGGGCGGCGGATTGATATCGCGCATGGGCGGCGCTTGCGGCGTCTCCGCGGCGTCCGCGCCACCGGGCATGAACTTTTTTAATGTCCGTTGAATGATGTCGGCGGCGGTTCGCGCACCGTTCTGACTGTCGCCTTTGTACCGATCCCGCAATGCCCGGGTCGCTTCGCGCATGGTGGCGATCATGTGTTCGTTAATGTTCATGTCATGTTTCTCCTGATGTAGGTGCTCAGTGAATGCGCCCGGCCAATGCCGCTTTTACCGCGCTGCTGGCGTGCAGGGCACCAAGGACGACGATTGATTCAATGGCGGCCGACGCGAGTTCCGGCGACACGTCGCTCGCGATGCTGGCCAGGCCGAGGACCTGGATTTGCAAACGCTGCCCTGCGGCCCGGACTGCTTCCAGATCGGCCAGCGAATAGTGCTGCAGGCCGAGCACGAGGCTCTTGCGCGCAACAGTCTGTTTGACGACTTCCGCGTGAGTGCTCAGTTGATTGCGGATTGCGGTGCGGATCAGGTCGGTGCGGTTCGAGTAAAAGCCCTCCTGAACCAGAAGGTCGATCTGCCCGAGATCGATCAATCCAAGATTAATGGTGATTTTTTCAGTTTCGCTCGCCTTCGGGCGAATGTCGGTAACGCTCATCTATCCTCCAAATACCATCCAAATGGAATCCACATGGATGAATCTTAGACTCCTTGGGCGATATGTCAAACGGATTTACAAGTTCGTGACGCGCCTGGTCGGCGATGGCGACCCTGCGCCGAAGCCGCCAGTGGCATCGCGCGAGGCAGACGAAGACGAGGCGGGAATATCTGCAAACGGCATATTCACACAAGAAATAACTGCTATGGAGAAACGAAATTGGATTTATAACTCAGGTTTCCTACACTGCAATTGCGCCAAATAGTGACTATCAATGAGTTGAACAGGAGTACACCATGTCTGCCTACGCTATAGGATTACCGAGTGTGATCTTCATGACTTATCTTCGTGCATTGTTCGCGTTCGGCATACTAGCCACCCTGGCGGTCGGCTTCAAGCCGCTCGCGATTGGCTTGTTGCGCGCCGCACTGCTGGTCCTGAAGCCACGTGAATCCGAGGAACAGCGGACGAGCCGAAATAATCTGCGTGGGGTCCTGATGCTCAACAGCATGGCCACGGAACTCGAAACCACGCAACCCAACCTGGCCGCCGAACTACGCTTGCTGGCCTGCCGCGCCTGACTGCGAGTCCCACACCGGACCACCACGCCTCATGGCACGCGCTGGACGGTCACCAGTCGTCCGGGGACGTGCCATATGCCGCGTTCGATCATGCGGCCGCCCTCGAATATCAGCCAACTCTGCGCACCATAATGCGGTAGCGGTCGCAACAAGGCGCGCAAGGCCTCGACGTCCCGCACCGAGACCACCGCGACCGGCGTGCCGGTGGGAGTATTGACCGTCCATACTTGCGCGCTGCCGCGGTGAGCCAGGCTTGCGGGGCGCGGCGCGATGCCGGCCCGGACCAGTGCGGCATCGATGTCGGCGTGCATGCCCACCAGCAGTACCGGGGCGCTGCCGAGCGTCACGTCACTCAGTGCGATCACCCGCGGCGTATTCTCGAACAGTCGCGCGGCGAGTGATTCCGCAGCCTGACGCACATCGGCTGCCGGCGACGCGAGTGCCAGGCGCGGCGCGCGCGCGAGAATCCATTGGCGCAGGATAGGAGGCAACTGCTCCTGGTCGAGCATGCGCCAGACCCGCACATCGGGGTCCAGCCGCACACCTGCCGGCAGGGCATCGACGGTCAGCGATGCCGTATCACGTTGACGCCCG